>JBEKAT010000087.1:0-14374 GCA_050015775.1 Sedimentisphaerales bacterium
ACCAGAGGCGGCTCGCACCTCAGCAAAGGCACCGCCTGCCGCTGCATATTCGAACCCATCAGCGCTCTGTTCGCGTCGTCGTGCTCGAGGAACGGTATCAGCGCAGCCGACAAACCCACAATCTGCTTGGGCGAGACGTCAACGTAGTTGACCTCCTCGTGCGAGACCTGTGCAAGCTCCCCTCGCTGCCGTGCCAGCGCCATTCCCTCACGTATCTTGCCCGTCTCAGGTTCCACCGCGCTGGGCGGAGCGAATATCGCTTTCATTTCCTCATCTGCCCGCAGGAAGACGACATTATTGGTTACCTTGCCCTTTTCGACCTTGTAATAAGGCGACAGCAGGAAACCGTATTCGTCAACCGTGGCGAATATCGCTAATGAACTGATAAGACCGATGTTTGTGCCTTCGGGCGTCTCGACCGGGCATATCCTGCCGTAGTGGCTGATATGCACGTCGCGGACCTCGAAGCCCGCGCGCCTTCTGTTCAACCCGCCGGGTCCAAGCGCCGACAACCGTCTCTCGTGCGTCAACTGGCTCAGCGCATTGGTCTGGTCCACTATCTGGCTCAACTCCCCGCGCCCGAAGAAAAAGTTGATGCTGCTCGACACGCTCTTCGAGTTGACCAGGTCCGCTATCCGCAGGGGCTGCTCGCCTTCCTTCATCGTGCTCATTCGTTCCTGCACGGTCTTGCGAAGTTTCAAAAGCCCCTTGCGAATTTCGCCGCCGGCCAGTTCGTCAATAGTCCTAAGCCGACGATTACCCAAATGATCGATATCGTCAACCTCGCCCTTATTGTTCCGCAACCCGATTATGTAGTTCACCGCATTGATGAAGTCCTCGGCCCGCAGCGTCATCTCGGTCAGGCCGACGTTTTGCGCGAATTTGCGGTTCAGCCGAAATCTGCCAACCTTACCCAGCCGGTACCGGTTTACGTCAAAGAACTTCTCATCGAAAAATTGCTTGGCCTTCTCTTGGTTGGCCGGATTACCGGGCCGCAACCTGACGTAAAACTTCAACAACGCCTGCTCGTGGCTCTTGCAGTCATCTTCCGCAAGCGTATTGAACACCAGCGCATCACACGACCCTTCGACTATCTCGATACGGCCTTCTTTAGTTTTGCCATCGTCTCCTTGTGTCGGTATGAGCCAATCTTTCTTTATTTTGTCTCTTCCATACCAGATCGCGCTGTCTACTTCAAAAGGACGCATTTCTTTTGGTTGGCTCAAACCAATACGTTTCAATGCTTTTATATAATCTTTATACTCTTTCTCAGAGAAAGTATCTGCCTCATCTTTTTTCTTCCCATCGAGTAAATCCTTTTCTACGAGAACATTCCATACGAACCGATCAATGATCGCTGCTGTATCAGGCTTTAAAAATCTTAGTAAAGTCGAAACTTTTCCGCCTGCAATTCCTTTTGGACGGTCTTTCATTAATCCGCCATATGCAGCAGTAACAATCTCTAAAGGATCTCCTGACTCTTTAAGAATAGTTATTCCGCGCTCACTCCATTCTTTGATTTTGGCTTCGTCGGTCTCTTCAATTTTTTTCGCTTGATCCTCTGCCCGACCAGGTTGTGAATACAATTTGTAGTCATTAATCCAAAGCAATTCTTCCTTCGTTAGATATCCTCGACCTAATATTTCAGGGGCAGCCTTTTCTAGTTTTTTTCTCAACTGTGCCTGAGACAACCCATCCTCTTTTTTCTCTTCAGATTCGTAGAATTGATTCAAAAGCTTCATTAAATTATTATCATCAACTTTCTTACGAATCGAATCTGTACCGCTACTACTCCTAATATAACTTTGTTGAATAATCGAAACCTTGTCGCCTATCTGTGCGCCTGCTTTTACGATAATCTCGCCGCTTTCGGTATCGACGATGTCACGCACCACCCACATATCGGGTGTCAGCTTGTTCTTCTGGACCTCTTTGGTCTCGTAAAACCGCCTGATTATCTGCTCGGTTTCGCTGAACTCAGCGCTTAATGCCCGCAGGAAAATCGTGGCGGGAATCTTGCTCGACTGGTCGATTTTAACAACCAGCACATCCTTGTGCGTAACGCTTATCTCTATCCAGCTTCCGCGTTCCGGGATAATTCTGCCGCCGTGCAATATGCGGTCGCCTTCCTTGCTCTCGACCAGAAAATCAACGCCGGGGCTTCTGTGCAGCTGGCTTACGATAACCCGCTCGGCGCCGTTGATGACAAACTCGCCGCCGCCGATCATCACAGGTATTTCGCCCAGATATATTGCCTGCTCAGCTATGTCCTGCCCGTCCTTGTTGCGAAGCCGGCATGTTATCTTCAGAGGATACCCGTATGTCAGACGCAACTGCCGGCACTCGTTTACGTTGTACCGGGGCTGCTCAAGCTCGTAAAAAAGATACTCCAGTATCGTCCCTTTGTCGTAGCTTTCTACCGGAAAGGTTTCGCGAAACAACTCTTCCAGCCCCTTGCGCGCACGCTTCGTCGGGGCGACGTCCCTTTGTAGAAACTCGTCGTAACCCTTCCTCTGTATGACCACAAGGTCAGGGATTGCAACCTTCTCGCGCATTTTGCCGAAATTACGAACTTTCAATTCAGCCATTTTTCAGTCCCGAATTAAACGGCAACTTTTACACTGCCCGATTATTGTCTTTAGCCCCCTTCGGGGCACACTTACACTCGTTAGGCGATTTCTACCGTTGCTCCCGCGCTTTCGAGCTGCTTTTTGGCGGCCTCCGCCTCGTCCTTGCTTACGCCGGTCTTTACCGGTTTCGGAGCTCCGTCAACCAGGTCCTTCGCTTCTTTGAGGCCCAGTGATGTCAATGCTCTAACTTCCTTGATGACCTGGATCTTCTTGTCGCCGGCCGCCTTGAGGATAACGTCAAACATCGTCTTCTCAGGGGCCGCCTCAGCCGCTGCTGCCGCCGGGCCGGCCATCATTACCGCGCCGCCCGCCGCCGGCTCTATTCCGTACTCTTCCTTAAGATAATCACCAAGCTCCTTGGCCTGCATCAGCGTCAGTTTGACTATCGCGTCGCCAAGTTTCTTTGTTTCGTCACTCCAGCTTTTTGCCTGTTTTGTTTCTTCTGACATGTTCGTTGAACTCCTATATCGAATTGCCCGATGGTAGCCGGGACTACGCCGTCCCGTTTAACTCCATGCCCGGAGGCAGCCACCTGAGCCGTTTGTATTCGTTTTTAAGTTACCTCTTATGCGGCCTGTTTGTCCGCGCTTTCGCCTTTGTCCGCAATCGTCTTTATGCAGCCGGCAATTCTCCCGGCAGGTCCACCAATCACCCCGGCCAATCTCGCCGCCGGCGACTTGACCAGCATAATAACCCCGGCCTGCAATTCCACCCGGTTCGGCATCTTCGAAAGCCCCGCGGCGCCCTTGCTGTCCAATGCATCGCCTTCAAGATATGCGCCCTTTATATGAATCGCCGGCACCTTGCCAACCCAGTTGCTCAATTCCTTGGCCGTATCAACTATGCTGTCGCCGCCGTATGCGACCACGCAAGGCCCAACGAAAAGCGACGACGCTGATTCCATCTTCAGCTTCGTCAGTGTCCTTTTCATAAGGGCATTCTTAACGACCAATAGTTTAATGCCTTTGCTCTTGAGCGCCCCTCGCATCACGTTATTCTCAACGCCGTTTACATTCTGCGTGCTGATAACGATAAAATCGGTAACCTTTTCGTTAACGATTCTTTTTTCCAGCTCCGAACACAGTAAATCTTTTACGAACTTGCTCATATTTTCACCTGCCTGATTCTTTCACAAACGCGCTATGCGCAGCGAATCTCTGCGCATAACAAAAGTCCAAATCCGCCTATACGGCAATCAACACACCCGGGCTCATCGCCGCGTGGATACTAATCTTCTTTATATAAGTTCCTTTTGAGCTAATCGGCTTAATCTTCTTGATATGCGATATAACCGCGTCGATGTTGTCTATCAGTTTCTGCGCGTCAAAACTCACCTTGCCGACCACAACGTGAGGGCATCTTGCCCTGCGGCCCAAGAACTCGGCCCAGCTTGCCTACCTTGCCCATAACCTTCGTCGAGGCAATCGCCACGTCGAAATCCGACCAGCCCGCTGTTACCTTGGCAACCAGCTCATCTACGCCTACCTCAATAGCACCCGCCTGCTTTGCCGCTTCCGCATCAGCCCCCTCGCAGAATGCAATGACCTTCTTCTGCTGACCTATGCCGTGAGGCAGCGATATCGCGCCGCGGATAATCTGGTCCGACTGCTTCGGGTCGATACCAAGCCAGAATATGCACTGAACCGTCTGGTCAAACTTCGTTGAGTTAAACGTCTTAACCTTTGCTACCGCCTCGGCCAAACTAATCGGCGTCTCGCTGACCTGCTCTGCCTCTTTGCGGTATCTTTTGCCTCTGCTGATTATCATAATTTTTATGTCTCGAATCGCCTTTGGTCTACTTTTCTATTAGTCCACAACCTCAACACCCATACTCCTCGCGGTGCCGCGGATAATTTTCTCCGCCTGCTCCAAGCTGTACGCATTGAGGTCCTTGATTTTTGTCTGTGCAATCTGGCGCACCTGTTCAGCCGTAACCTTGCCCACTTTTTCCTTGTTCGGCACGCCGCTACCCTTGGCCACTCCCGCCGCCTGTTTCAACAACACGGCCGCCGGCGGACTTTTCACCTCAAAGGTAAATGTCTTGTCCGTATAAACCGTTATCACGACAGGCACCGTCGTCCCGTTAAGCTCTTTTGTCCGCTCATTGAACTGCGAAACAAACTGCCCAATATTGACACCGTGCTGGCCAAGCGCAGGGCCAATCGGAGGGGCCGGCGTCGCCTGCCCGCCGGGCGCCTGCAACTTTATCTTGACCATTACCTCTTTAACGCCGCCTTTTGCTGCTGGTTTTGCTTTTGCCATTATTCAACCTCAAAACAGGCACTGCCACCGCCGCTGAACCGGCTTCACACCTTCTCAATCTGCCAATACTCTATATCCAGCGGCGTGCTTCGCCCGAATATCTCCACTATCACTTTTACAATACCTCTGTCTTGGTCGATTGCCTCAACTATCCCCTCAAAACTCTCGAACGGCCCTTCACGAATCTTAATCTGGTCGCCCTTCTTGAAGTCCACCTTGATGCTCGGCGCTTCCTCCGGTTTTTCAACCTCCTGCATCATCTTCGAGACGTCGGTGTCCCGCATCGCCGTCGGAATACCCTCCGTGCCAACAAAATCGCCGACGCCGGGAATCTCTTTTATTACAAACCATGCCCTTTCAGGCACCTTCCCGCCCTCGGCGGCTTCCATCTCCACAAAAACATAGCCGGGGTACAACTTGCGCTTGTGCACGGTCTGCTTGTTGCCGCGAACTTTCTTGACTCTCTCGACGGGAACTTCTATCCTGCCGATAATGTCAGTCAGGCCGGCCGCATTGACCTTCTGCGAAAGCACCTCTTTTACGTGCATCTCCTTATTGGATGCAACTCTCAGCACGTACCATTTCATCAAAACGCCCCGACTCAATAACATAATATGCTCTGAAACCCGGCTTGCGTCCGCTTTTTACTGCACCAGCCATGTTACAGACAACTGAAGAACATAATCCGAGACCCCAAGCAGCACCGCCAGGATAATCACAACCGAAATCACAACAACCGTCGAAACCACCACTTCTTGTCTGGTGGACCAGTTGACTTTTTTCATCTCGCCTTCGGCGGAAATCATAAAGTCCGCGATGTTGGGCTTGTTAACCATCCACATCATCAACACGGACAGGGCGATAAACAGCCCGACCGGCACCATTGTCTCAACCCACAAACCGATGTCCGCCGCATCAAGTGTTCGGTAAAGCTGTAAACACCCGATCGCCACTATCGCCGCGCCGCCTAATGCGCTAACCATCCGCGTATATCTGCCCTGGCCACGCTTATAAACACTCAAACCCATAATGCACCCGAATCCTTGCCTGACCGCTTAATCGCCATCCGTGTTTTGCCCGCCATAACTCCAATGTCTTTTATCGGGACAAAGGCGAAAGCTTCGGAGCGCCGGCGACTGGCCACACACCAGGCCAGAAGGGAATCGAACCCCCAACCTTCGGTTTTGGAGACCGACGCTCTGCCAATTGAGCTACTGGCCTATCATTTGCTCTTTGCACCAAACCCGTTTTATTTCCGCTTCAGCTTGTGAATCGTATGCTTGCGTTCGAACTTACAGAACTTCTTCAACTCCAGTTTGGGCGTGCCGTCAACTACACTGATGTTGGTTCGATAGTTGCGCTGCCCGCAGTCCTTGCACTCAAGCCAAACATTTTCCCTTTTGCTTTTTTTTGCCATACGACCCTGCTGTGCCGTCTTTTAATCGTTCATTAACCGATAACTTTGGTTACAACACCTGCTCCAACGGTCCTGCCGCCTTCACGAATGGCAAATCGCAGGCCTTCTTCCATCGCTATGGGCGAAATAATCTCGACTTCCATCGCAATGTTATCGCCGGGCATACACATTTCCGCGGCTTTACCTTCTCTGCTCTGTATGAGCTTGACGCTACCGGTCACGTCTGTCGTTCTGAAGTAGAACTGGGGCTTATATCCCGCGAAGAACGGCGAATGTCTTCCGCCTTCCTCTTTCGTCAGAACGTAAACTTCCGACATGAAATGCGTGTGCGGCGTAATGCTTCCCGGCTTGGCAATGACCTGTCCGCGTTCGAGGTCTTTCTTTTCGACGCCTCTAAGCAACAACCCGACGTTGTCGCCTGCCTGTCCTTCATTGAGCGTTTTGTTGAACATTTCCACGCCCGTAACCACGGTCTTACGAATATCCGGGGAAAGCCCGATGATGGACACTTCTTCGCCGACCTTAACAACGCCTCTTTCAATCCTGCCCGTACCGACCGTTCCTCTGCCCTTAATGCTGAACACGTCTTCGACGGGCATAAGGAATGGCTTGTCAACTTGTCGCGGCGGAATTGGAATATACTCATCCATCGCCTTGAGCAGCTCAATTATCGGCGCGCAAGCGGGGTCATCTATCGACTTGGCGGCAAGCGCCGCAGTCGATGAACCGCGGATAATCGGGGTCGTATCACCCGGGAACTCATATTTATTCAGGAGGTCTCTTACTTCCATCTCAACCAAGTCAACAAGCTCCTTGTCATCGACCAGGTCAACCTTGTTCAGGAATACCACAATCTTCGGCACGTTTACCTGACGGGCAAGCAGTATGTGCTCGCGGGTCTGAGGCATCGGGCCGTCATAAGCGCTGACCACAAGAATTGCTCCGTCCATCTGGGCGGCGCCGGTAATCATATTCTTCACGTAATCGGCGTGGCCAGGACAGTCAACGTGGGCATAATGCCTGTTTGCTGTCATATACTCGACGTGCGCGGTCGCAATCGTCAAAATCTTTGTCGGGTCACGTCGGCCCTGCGACTCCGAGGCCTTGGCTATGTCATCATAGCTCTTAAACTTAGAAAATCCCTGCAGTTCCATTACCTTCGTCATCGCCGACGTCAGCGTCGTCTTGCCATGGTCGACGTGTCCAATCGTTCCGACGTTGACGTGGGGCTTCGTTCTCTCAAATACCGCCTTAGCCATGGTTATATGAACCTCCAATCAGCACTTTCATTTCCTTGTTCCTGTTTCCCGATGTAACATCGCTTTAAATTAAACTGACTCTTATAGAATCAACTTCCAGCCAAGCCCGGCCCTGTTCCTGCCGTTGCCTCGGCCCGAAATATCTGCACTTAGCTGCTGATGGGAATTGAACCCATGACCTCGTCCTTACCAAGGACGCACTCTACCTACTGAGCTACAGCAGCAATATCAAAACACACGCTCTGTGCTGCGCAAAAACACAGGCGGGAACTAAAAACAGTCCCCACGCTCAGCCGCAGGCCTCAAAACCACGCCGTCTTTGCACAACAAATCCTGCACTGACAGCCAAACAAACGTCATTAATCTAATTGTGAGTAGGGTAGTTTACAAAAATCCGGGTCAACCTGCAAACACAAAAAAATAAAAAAATGCAAATTTTTTTTACCCCCCTCATATAGGCCGTCTTTTCCAGAAGGCCGTTAACAGCCACCCCCGCAAAATCAACGCCTTTATCAGTATTGCTATCCGCCGCTATTTGGGTCTTCTGCCTCTTTAGCCGGACCAAACCGTTTGCCCCACCGGGCCAGGTGCTGATGCCACAAAGGTCGCTGGTCAGCCGACTTTATTCTCCGCAGTGATTTCAACACCATATTGGGATCTGACCCTTCCGACGGATTATCCAAAAACGCATCAATTGAACGAATAACCGCACTGTCGTTGCCCAAATCCTTTTCCAGCAAACAGTTACCAACAATCTGGGTCGCCGCCTCCACCTTTGGCCAGCGCAGATATACATCCACTAATTGCCCCAAAATCGCCTCTTTTTGCTCCGCGGTTTTGGCCGCCCCCCGCAACTTGCCCAAATACTCCGCCGCCTGCTCAAACTGCCCCGCCTTTGTGTAAAGGAGTGCCAGCTTTTCCCGGGTGGCCCTTACAATTTCCGCCTTGTTTTCCGCAACTGCTTTGCGTTCCGCCAGCTCAAAAAACGATACGCACTGTTCGTCGGACAGTTTCCCTTTGCCTGCCTGGGAATCAAATCTGCCAATCCAGCTCTCAATAACATTGACGTCGCAGTTGTTAAATATCTTAAGCATCGCCTGCCACGCCGTCTTGCCTTCAGAATTGGCTCCCAGCTTGTCCCACAACCACGACAGGTCGTCTTTGCCGCCCACTTCCCCCGCCAATTCCATAACCCTGTCTCTGACAATCTGGCTGCGGTCACTGACAAAATCCTTCGCCAGCAATTTGAGCGCCCTTGGCCTATCGACACAAATAAGGCCATCGACTGCCGCCTCCCTGACTAAGTCGCTTTCATCACTCAACGCCTGCTCGAAAAGCCCCGCGAATCGCTTGGCCGACTCCGGCTTGTAAACGTTCTGTCCGCACAATCGCGCCATTGTTCCCAGCAAGTCACCCCGCAACGCCCCATTGCCCTTGTCCCTGCCATATCTTTCGACAAGCATATCCATATATTTTACGACATCGTCGGCCGCAAGTCCGCCCGGCTCGAGCAGTTTTCTTATTACTTCGGCCCCCCTGTGCGCCTTTTTCGCATCCTCATCATTCAAGTACCCGGCAGCCCATTCCAGTGTCTGCCTGCGAAGCTCAGGCGAGAGCTGGCTGCCCGATGTCGGAACAAGCGCGTAATGGCACGCCGCGCCAAGGGCGACAAACAGCTCCGTCTTTACTTCTTCGTCCTGCTCAACCTTGAACTGCTCCGCCAGTCGCTCCGCCGAGCTTAATTCGCCCGTCAGCGAAAGCAGCTTCGCCGTCGCAAGACGCACGTCCCTGTTGTCGCTGGAAACCAGCTTTACCAAAACCGGGCCAAGCTCCGCGGGCAATTTCGATTGCGTCCCAATCCGCCACTGCGAAACCTTATCCAAAGCCCACAGCCGAATCATCGATTCGGAATTGTTCAATTGCTCTATCAGGAATTTACCTCGCTGCCCCTCCTCGCCAAGTCCCTCGTATATCCTGTCCAGCGAACCCAGATACAGTTTCCGCCACTGGTCACGTTCCTTCTCCAGGTCGTTTACCCGCGATTCCTGCCGAATAAGCCAGTCTCGCTGAAACCGCTCCATTCCGTTTGTTCGCAGGTCGCTCAAAATTTGTGCCCGTCTCCTCGCGTCCCTGCTGACGGGTATGCCTAACGACCGAAGCGCATCACCTGCGGCGACTGAAACCTGCTTATCCTTGTCCTCTACAAGCTCAGCTACCCGCGTTATAGCTTTTATATCGAGCTGCACCTTCATCGCATATATTGCGTTCAATCGTGCCTTGACAGGCATCGATTCGTCCTTTGCCATTGGCTCCAGAACATTCGCTATCGCGTCATAATCGAAAATCAGCAATGCCTCTGCTGCGAATTTGGCGGGATTTCCCTCTTCCGTTTTCAAAACATTCGCCAACGGCTCAATAAAATCATTCTTGTTCCTCACGGGCCGCCTGGTCTCCCTGCTTACCGTCAACGCCCTGCAAACCGCCATCCTCGCCTGCTTGTTCTCCGATTGCTTTAACGTCTCTATAAGTACCTGCCTTGCGCGGGTGCTGTCACTGAAAAGCATCACCGTTGCAGCATCCAGACGCACATCTTCCGTGGCACCTCGCAACAGCGACTCCTGGTTTACCTTCAGTTGCGTGTCCGTCTCAACCCTCGGCGACGTCTCCGCCGTCGGCGCCATCATATTACTATCAACCTTGGTCGCCCCCTGCTGACATCCCGCCAATAATAATAAGATAACAAAATACGCTCGTCGTATCATTATTCCCAGCATCTTCCTGAACTGATTATTCATCATCACATCCATCATCCCCGATGATAATCCCGCATCACCACGCACGTCAACTGCCGATTCCGAAATAGTCCTATAAAATCTATGGCCGCGGGTGAAATTTTCTGTGAATTTCCCGTAACCTCTCCTGGTCAACGTGCGTGTAAATCTGCGTTGTCGATATATCCACGTGCCCAAGCATTTCCTGAACGCTCCTCAAATCCGCCCCGCCTGCCAGCAGGTGCGTCGCAAAACAATGTCTCAGCGTATGCACCGTCAAATTTTTCGGCATCCCGGCGCGGGCTGCGTATCTTTTAATAAGACGCCAGATTTCGATACGGCCCATAGGCCTGCCTGTTCGGCTCAATAACAAAAAATCTCCACTAAATGACTTTGCCAGCTTAGGCCTCATATCCTTGAGATATTCCAGCGTCGCGGCAGCCGCCACCCTGCCAAGCGGAATTACCCGTTCCCTGCTGCCTTTGCCTATACATCGCAAATACCCCACGTCGAGATTCAAATCCGATATCTTCAAGCCCGCAACCTCGCTGGCCCGGACCCCGGTCGCGTAAAGCAATTCCAGAATCGCCTTATCGCGCAGGTAATACTTCTCTTTCGGCGACGGCGCCCCCAGCAAATCCACTACCTGTTTCTTGGAGCATATAATCGGCAGCCGTTGCCAGAGCTTCGGCCCTTCCAGAATCCCCGTAAAATCATCCTCAACCAGCCCGTTTAGCTTGCCAAACCGCAAAAACATCCGAATCGCTACCAGCGCCCTCTTGGCCGAGGCCTCCGCCCTGTCGCCCTTTGCCAGCGTTATCATATATTTCTGTATCAGAGCAGGCGTAATCTGTTTCGGTTCGTTAACTTTGCCGGATTTACAGAATTCCAGGAAATCCCTCAAATCCCGCCCATAACCCTGAATTGTGTTGTCAGACAACCCCCCCTCGACCGTCAGGTAACCCAAAAAGTCCCGAACCAGCCGACCCAATGGCAATTCGTCAAGTTTGTTCGCAATTGTCTGTGTCTGAACTGAAGGCATAGAGATTCCGCGTTAATACTATTACTAACTTCATCGACCATTATTCAAAAAACCCTTTAACACCGCTTCACACTTACAATATAATCACCCGCAGATGCCAAATTGACGGAATGATTGAGGTATTAAGAATGAACAAATCGATATTGAACAAATTGTTTGCCTGCTCGCTGCTCTTTTGGCTTGCCGGCTGCGCGGAAAACAAATACACAAAGACAATAGAACAACTCTGCCCGCCGGCTGCGACCAAAACAGGCGTGATGACAGCCGCAGAACAGGTGCTCGCCGGGATGCACTTTGGTATTGAAAAGTTCGATGTCGAGGCCGGCTATATAAGAACCGCTCCGCTTTCAGGTGCACAGTCATTTGAATTATGGCGTTCAGACAGCGTCGGCTCATTCAACCACTCCGAAGCCGACCTGCACAGTATCCGCAGGGCCGTCGAAATCAATATAAGCGAACAAGCCGGACAACTCTGCATCAACTGCAGAGCAACCACTCAACGGCTGAGCTTGCCCCAAAGTACCGCCGGACAGAACCGTCCCGTAATGTCCCCGGACCAAAGGTCCGTCCAAAAGCTAAAACTCGGCCGCGAGCAGAAATCAAACCTGACCTGGACAGACCTCGGCAGGGATAACCAGCTCGAAACAGAGATTTTGAAACGCATCGAGAAACAACTCGCAGCGACTAAGAAGGAACAAAACAAATGAGAATACTCGTCGCCGGCGGAGCCGGGTACATCGGAAGCAATATGGCGGCATGTCTCGCCGCCGAAGGACATCAGCCAATCATCTACGACAACCTAAGCAAGGGACATACAGCCGCGATAAAAGGACGCGAGTTCGTAAAAGGTGATTTGGCGGATTTAAATCTGCTGACCGCGACCCTCAAAAAACATAAAATAGAAGCCGTGATGCACTTCGCCGCGTTCATCGAAGCGGGCGAATCCGTAACCAATCCCCTCAAGTACTATCAAAACAACGTCTCCAATACACAAACGCTTCTCAGCGCAATGGAAACAACGGGCGTAGGCAAATTTGTTTTCAGCAGCACCGCTGCGGTTTATGGAATGCCCGACAAACAGCCCATTACAGAAGATTTGCCGACGCATCCAATCAATCCCTACGGCGAGACAAAATTGGCCGCCGAAAAAATGTGCCACCATCAGGCCGTCGCGGGTAAATTGCGTTACGTCTCGCTTCGATATTTCAACGCCTGCGGTTCAGGCAACAACTGCACCCTCTGCGAAGACCATAAACCCGAGTCGCACTTAATCCCGCTGACGATTTTCGCGGCTATGGGCAAAACGGACGCAATCAAAATCTTCGGCTCCGATTATCCAACCGACGACGGCACTTGCATCCGCGATTATATTCACGTCGAAGACCTTTGCCTGGCACATCTGCTCGCGTTGAAAAAACTCGATAAGCAGACCGAATCGACTTATAACCTCGGCAACGGAAAGGGCTATTCTGTTCGACAGGTGATTGATACAGTAAAAAAGGTGTCTGGGAAAAGCTTCAAGGTCATCGAATCGCCTCGCAGACCGGGCGACCCGCCGGTGCTTGTCTGCGATTCAACAAAAGCCAGAACCGAACTCGGCTGGCAGCCCAAATGGACAAACCTCGAAAAAATCGTCGAGTCCGCCTGGAAATGGCACAGCAAATATCCGAACGGATACGCTGAATAGAAAGACAAATGCGAATGAAAAAAATAAAGCAAAATGTCACCCGCTTCCTTAGAAAATACCAGATGGATTACCTCGATGTCGATATCGACCTGGTAATTGACTCGTTTCTGTCCGAAATGCAGCGAGGACTCGCGGGCAAAAAAAGCACCCTCGATATGATTCCCACCTATATCGAAGTCGGGGCCGATGTCCCCACGAACAAACGCGTAATCGTCGTTGACGCGGGCGGCACAAACTTCAGGGTCGCTACCGTTTATTTCAACGACCAGAAAAAAGCGATTATCGAAAACCTTCGTCTCTACAAGATGCCCGGCGTGCAGCACGAAATCGGCAAAGATGAATTTTTCAAGATTATGGCGGGCTATCTCAAGGATGTCGCCGGCGCGGCACAAAATATTGGCTTCTGCTTTTCATACGCGGTCGAAATGTCCCCCAACAAAGACGGCCGGCTGATACGATTCTCAAAAGAAATAAAAGCCAAAGACGTCGTCGGTCAATTCATCGGCGAAAACCTCAACCGCGCGCTTGCGTCTATGGGACTCGGCGGCGATAAAAAAATCATCCTCCTCAACGACACCGTCGTTACCCTTCTCGCGGGCGTCGGCTGCCAGAACCGTTTCTTCGACTCATACATCGGCTTCATCCTCGGCACCGGCACCAATACCTGCTACGTCGAAAAAAACAGCAACATCAAAAAGACAAAGAATCTTGACCTTTTGAAAAGCCAGATTATCAATACCGAATCCGGCAACTTCGGCAAAATCAAACAGGGCAAAATCGACGCCCCACAAATTCGAGAAAATGATTTCAGGCGCATACCTCGGCCCCCTGTGTCTGGCCACAATTCACAAGGCCTGCGATGATGGGCTGTTCTCAACAGCCGTCGCAAATGCCCTTTGGCAAATCTCTGAACTCGACACAAAAGATATGAACGCCTTCCTGCTCTATCCCTATGGCAACAACCTTCTCGCCGACGCCGCAAAACAGGGTAACAGCGACGACTCCCTTACCTTATATTATATAGCCGACCGATTAACCGAACGGGCAGCCAAACTTACCGCAATTAACCTCTCCGCTATGGCAATCAAATCCGGCTACGGCGCAGACCCTACAATGCCCATTTGCATCGTGGCCGAAGGCACTACTTTTTACCAGATGAAGGGATTAAAGCCCCGCGTCGAGTTCTACCTCAAACAATACCTCGAAAACAAGCTCGGTATTTATTACGAGATTATCAGCGTCGATAACGCCACCCTCATCGGCGCCGCAATCGCAGGTTTAACAAATTGACGTAAAATATGTCACG
>JBEKAT010000088.1:0-10029 GCA_050015775.1 Sedimentisphaerales bacterium
ACCGGGATATGCCTGTGAGCTGGATAAAAGATTACGGGAAGGGGAGAATATTTTTCTGCGGACTTGGGCATACTAACGAGATATTTTACCGTCCCGCCATACTGCAGCACGAGCTTGACGGCATCCAGTTTGCGCTGGGAGATTTGAAAGTTGACGCGACGCCTGTTAAAGAAGGCAAATAAGAAAGGAAGAAAATATGAATCGCCTGTTAAAAATCATAGCCGTTATAACCGTCATTTTTTATGGCGGCTGTGAAACCATCAACACGAACAAAGAGACGCCGGCACCGGCAGCGAGCAGCGCCTTTGGCGAATTATTAGGCAAGATTAAGACGTATGATTTCAATCAAAGCCGGGCGGACCTTCTCAAAATCAGCGATATGATTCGCGAAGCGAGCGGTAAACCCGAAATGAAGGCGATGGAAAAGCAGCTCGATGATTTTCTGAAATCGGACGCCAGTTACGCGGCGAAGGATTTTGTGTGCAGAGAGCTGAGCGTTGTGGGGACAGAGGTGCCGGTTCCTGCGCTGGCCTCGATGCTGACCGACGAGAAGGTTTCTGATATCGCCCGTTATGCCCTGGAACGGATACCCGGGCCGGCCGTGGATGATGCTTTGCGCAACGCATTGTCGAAGGCCAAAGGCAAGGCAAAGGTTGGAATCATAAATACGCTTGGAGTTCGCGGTGACAAAAAGGCGATTGATGCACTGACGAAGCTGACCGGCGATTCCAACGAGACGGTTGCGGTTGCGGCAGTGGCTGCATTGGGCAGGATAGACGACCGAATGGCAACGCTGGCGATTGCCATGGCCAAAGACAAGGCGACAGGCGCGATTAAAACAGCGGCGCTCGACGCGTATTTACGTTGTGCAGACCGGCTTACGGCCAAAGGGCAAAAGGACGCGGCGGGGGCGATTTATAAAGAGTTATACGCGGCAGGCGAGCCGATGATAGTTCGCGTCGCCGCGGCGCGAGGGATGATTGAAACGGCGGGCGACAAAACCAGCGAAGTGATTGTAGAGATGCTGAAGTCAGCCGACAAGCCGATACAGACGGTTGCGATAGCGACGCTGAAAGAAGTGGCGAAGACCAATGTGATAAAGGCGGCGGCGGAGCAAATGGCGAATCTTGAAGCTGGACAGCAGGCACAGCTTATTTCAGCCCTGACGGATTGCGGGGACAAGGTCGCGTTGCCGACGATTCTGGCTGCAACAAAGAACTCACACGATTTGGTCCGGGTTACGGCCTTGAAGGCGGTGGTGACATTAGGCGACGTATCGTCTGTTGATATGCTTGTTGCCACGGCGGCTGCGAGCGGCGGGGAGGAACAAAAGGCGGCACAGGAGAGCTTGTATCGACTGCGAGGAGCAGACGTTGACGATGCGATTTTGAAAAAGCTGCCGGAGGCGGACGCCAAGGCGAAGGTTGAGCTTGTTCGCAGTTGCGAGCAGCGTGATATAAAGGCGTCGGTGCCTGTGCTGATGAAGACGGCCAAAGACGCGGACGCGAAGGTGAGAATTGAATCAATCAAGGCGATGCGAGCCGTGGCAGGCCCGCAGGATATACCGGCACTTATTGAGTTGCAGTTAGCCGCCTCAGGCAATGACAAGGATGAACTTGAAAAGACGGTGGTTGCTGTGGCTCGCAAAATCGCAGAAGACAAAGGACAGGGGCAAGCGGTTCTTGCGGCGTTGCCAACGGCGAAGGACGTGGATGCGAAATGCTCGCTGTTGAGCGTTCTGGGGAAGATTGGCGATGAGGCGGCGCTGCCTGTTCTGCGGGATGCGCTTGGCGACAAAGATGACAAGGTAAAAGACGCAGCGGTCAGGGCTCTTTCGGACTGGCCAACGGCGGCGCCGGCGGCGGATTTGCTGAAGGTTGCGCAGACGTCGGAAAACCAGGTGCACAAGACATTAGCTCTTCGCGGTTATGTCCGGCTGGCAGCGTTGAAAAGCAACAGGCCTGCTGAAGAGACGATGAAGATGTATAAGGATGCGATGGCGCTTGCGGCAGATGTTTCAGAGAAGAAAATGGTGCTGTCGGGTCTTGGCGGCACGGACAGCTTTGAGGCGATGGAAATGGCGTCGAGCTATCTTAGTGACAAGGAACTGAAAGATGAGGCGGAAGTGGCTGTGGTGAAGATAGCCGAAGAGAGGGTAAAGAACTCTCCAAGGGTTTCAGCGCAGACAAAAGAGATTTTACAGAAGGTCATCGACGGCACGACTAATGAATCGGTGCGTGAACAGGCGCAGAAGCTGCTTAAGCAGGGCAAATAACGGTTTTATACACGATACTAAACGGGAGACCTGATTATGACTAATGAGAACATCGGCAAAGAAAAGCAAAACGGCATTTCACGGCGACAGTTGCTGGGTTCGGCGGTGGCGGCTGGGGCGTTTACGGTCATTCCGAGTTATGTGCTGGGAATGAACGGTCAAAAGCCGCCCAGCGAAAAGCTGAATATCGCCACAATCGGCGTGGGTGGTATGGGAGGCAATAATACTCGTAAATGCGCGGACGCGGGCGAGAATATAGTTGCCCTTTGCGACGTTGACGAGAAACTGCCCGGGACGGTAAGGGTTTTCAACGAGTACCCGGACGCCAAGAAGTATAAAGATTTCCGCAGGATGCTCGAAGAGATGAAGAATATCGACGCGGTGATAGTCGCGACGCCTGACCATACGCATACGGTAGCGGCGATGATGGCGATGAAGATGGGCAAGCACGTATATGTGCAGAAGCCATTGACGCGGACGGTTTACGAGGCGAGGAAACTGACCGAGACGGCCAGACAGTATAAGGTCGCATCGCAGATGGGTAACCAGGGACATTCAGGCGAGGGTATTCGGCTGATGTGCGAGTGGATATGGGACGGAGCGATTGGGCCGGTGCGAGAGGTTCATGCGTGGACTAACAGGCCTGTGTGGGCACAGGGAATAGACAGGCCGAAAGAAACGCCGCCAATTCCTGAAGGTTTCGACTGGGACCTTTGGCTTGGGCCTGCCCCGGAAAGACCATACAACCCGGCATATCATCCTTTCGCGTGGAGGGCGTGGGTTGATTTCGGAGGCGGGGCTTTAGCCGATATGGCTTGTCATATTCTTGACCCGGCGTTCTGGGCGTTGAAGCTGAAGTACCCGATAAGCGTCGAGGCGTGCACATCGACGAGGATGTCGGGCGAGGGATGGGGCAAGGTTGGTGTGCGCGAGACATATCCGCAGGCGAGCATTGTTCGGTACAAATTCCCGGCGCGAGGCAATATGCCGGAAGTGAAGATTAACTGGTATGACGGCGGACTTATGCCTGCCAGACCGGAGGAGCTTGAGCCGGGTCGGCAGATGGGCGACGAGGACGGCGGCGTGCTGTTTGTCGGCGACAAGGGTAAGCTGATGTGCGGCTGTTATGGCATGAACCCGCGTTTGATACCGGAAAGCAAAATGGAGGCGTACAAGAGGCCCAGAAAGACGCTGCCGAGAATCAAAGATGGCATTGACGGGCACGAGAAAAACTGGATTGAGGCGTGCAAGGGCGGTCCGGCGGCGTCCTCGAATTTCGAGTATTCGGGACCATTTACGGAAACCGTGGTGATGGGAAACCTGGCGATGCTGAACCCGTATAAGGTGCTCGAATGGGACGGCAAGAATATGCAGTTTACGAATGATGAGACAGCCAATGAGTTTGTCAATCCGCCTTATCGAGCAGGTTGGACACTGTAAACTATAAGGGCCGATTTATATATGAAAGGCAAAGGCATTTCACGCAGGGATTTCGTAGCGGGAACCGCGTCGGCGATTGCCGGGTTTACGATTCTGCCGAGGTTTGTTCTGGGCGGAGCCGGCTTTAAGCCGCCGAGCGAGAAACTCAATATCGCTGCTGTAGGCATAGGTGGTATGGGCAAGAACAACGTCAAGGCCTGTGAAGGCGAGAATATTGTCGCTCTGTGCGACGTGGACTGGAATTTGGCGGGGTCGGTTTTTCAGAACTATCCGAAAGCGGCAAAATACAAAGATTTTCGCAAGATGCTCGACGAGGTGAAGGATATCGACGCCGTGGTTGTGGCAACGCCCGACCATACGCATGCGGTGATTGCTATGACGGCAATCAAAATGGGCAAGCACGTATATGTCCAGAAGCCGCTTACCTGGTCGGTTGAGGAAGCGCGTAAACTCACGGAGGCGGCCCGTCAGGCCAAAGTCGCCACCCAGATGGGCAATCAGGAACATTCGGGCGAGGATATTCGGGTGTTGTGTGAGTTGGTCCGGTCAGGCGCTATAGGCAATGTTCATGAGGCATACGCCTGGACGGACAGACCTGTCTGGCCACAGGGTATCGGGCGACCTGTTACCGCCCCTGTTGTGCCTGAGGGACTGGACTGGGATACATGGCTGGGGCCGGCGCCGGTTCGGCCTTATCATCCTGCGTATCATCCGTTTAGTTGGCGTGGCTGGATGGACTTCGGAACCGGCGCATTAGGCGATATGGGTTGCCATAAAATTGACTATATTTTTTGGGCGCTGAAGCTGGGGCATCCGACTTCCGTCGAGGCGTATGTTTCCTCGCGGGTAGTGAAGATGTGGGAGAAGGTGGAAAACAAAGAAACGTATCCGGATGCCGAAATTGTCCGTTATGAATTTCCCGCTCGCGGGGATTTGCCGCCCGTGAAACTGACTTGGTTTGATGGCGGTTTGAAACCACCTCGCCCGGCGGAACTGGAAAAGGAACGAAATCTGGGGGCAAATGGCATTATCCTTATTGGTGATAAAGGCACGATAGTAGAGGGCCGGCTCGTCCCTGAGTCGCGAATGAAGGATTATAAGAAACCGGCTCAAAGCATACCGCGAATCAAAGACGGCGAAAAGGGACACGAACAGAACTGGATTGACGCCTGCAAGGGCGGGCCGCCGGCGTGCTCGAACTTTGAATATGCTGGCCCGCTCGCTGAAACCGTTCTGTTGGGCAATATCGCAATACGCACGGGTAAGCGGATTGAGTGGGACGGGCCGAATATGAAGGTTACCAATATCCCGGAGGCCAACGAACTGCTCGGCCGCAAGTACCGCGAGGGCTGGACTTTGTAGTTGCCACTACGGCCTGATTTGGGTAGTATTTAGCAGCGTTATTGGGCGGGGTTGAAGTGTGTTTGGTCGGGTTTTGAAAAGGGCTAAAATGAGCAAAAATAAGGCAACAACGGGGATTAACAGGCGGGAATTTATCCGTTCGACGGCAGCAGTTGGCGCAGGACTGATTTTTTCGCCTATGGTTCTGGGTGAGACGACAACCGGCTCAAAATCGGACGATATAAACGTGGCAATAATCGGCGTTGGCGAGCAGGGCAAGACGCTGCTCGAATCGGCTGTGAAAATTAAGGGTCTTCGCTTCAAGGCGTTGTGTGATATATGGACTGCGTGGAATCAGCAGAACGCGTCGAGATTTCTGAAGGCCTACAAACACGAGCACAACGTTTATGTTGACTACAAAGAGATGCTCGATAAGGAAAAAGATCTGCAGGCGGTCATTATTGCGACGCCTGATTTCTGGCATTCAGAGCATACAGTGGCATGTCTTAAGGCGGGACTGCACGTTTACTGCGAAAAAGAGATGTCGAACACGCTCGATGGCGCCCGCAAAATGGTGCAGGCGGTGAAAGAAACGGGTAAGTTGTTACAAATAGGTCATCAGCGGCGAAGCAATCCTCGGTATATTCACTGCAAAGAGAAGCTTTTGAAGGAGGCGGGCATCCTCGGTCGTATTACGGCGGTTAACGGGCAGTGGAATCGTTCGGTTCAGCCGGCCCGTGGTTTCCCACAGGGCAAGGGTATCGACGAGGCGACGCTGAACAAATACGGTTTCAAGTCGATGGAGCAGTTCCGCGACTGGCGATGGTATAAGGGGCTTGGCGGCGGCGCGATAGTTGACCTTGGTTCGCACCAGATTGATATATATAACTGGTTTCTCGAAGCGACGCCCAAAATCGTTATTGCCAGCGGCGGGACAGATTACTACGACAAGAAAGACCACGAGTGGTATGACAACGTTATGGCTGTTTATACATACGAAACGAAGAAGGGGGTTGTCCGGGCATTTTACCAGACAATCAACACTAGCTGTTGTCAGGGGGTCCACGAAACGTTTATGGGCGACCAGGGGACATTAGTGATTTCCGAGGTGGGCAGCAGGGGCGAGGTGTATCGTGAGCCGGCAGCCCCGCAGTGGGACAAGTGGGTCAAGAACGGTTACCTGCTTGCGCCTCCTGAAAAGAAGGAAGAAAAATCGGACTCAGGCGCACTTGTGGATGTTCGTGAGTCGCCGCCTCCGGAGATGTATAAAATCGGCGCCGAATTCAAGGAACAGTATCACAAGCCGCATTTGGAGAATTTTTTCAACGCGGTTCGCGGCAAAGAGAAGCTGAATTGTCCCGCCGAGGTCGGCTATGAGACCGCGGCGACGGTTCTGAAGGTCAATGATGCGGTCGAGGCAGGCTGCAAACTCGAATTCAAGCCGGAAGAATTTAAAGTTTAATTGTTCAAGGGACTGGTTGAACATTGCGAAACGGATTGATTGCTAAGGCGCTGTTTTTGTTAGTCATCCTGGCGGCAGGAACGGCTGTCGGTGCGGAGGCGAAACTCGGCGATACTCCCGACGGCAGCAGGAGCAATTTCGTTCATTTAATACCGCTGCTTTCAGAGCCATTGCCGGGCAAAGAGCCGGACCAGATTCACCCAGATGCTGACCCTGTGCTGCCATTCTCGACTAAGGCGACCTGCGGGGCGTGCCATAGCTACGACAAAATCAGCGCCGGCTGGCATTTCAACGCGATTGACTCGAATGTTAACCCGGGCCGAAAAGGGCAGCCGTGGATATTCGCGGACCAGACAAGCGCGACTCAAATACCACTGTCATATCGTCAATGGCCGGGGACATTCAGGCCTGAGCAGATAGGCCTGACGCCGATGGCGTTTTTGGAGTCATTCGGCAGGCAGATGCCGGGGGGCGCTATCGGGGAAATGGTCGATAAAAGTGATAATCCCGAAGAGACGCTGCGTTCGGATGTTACAGGCAAGCTGGAGATTAACTGTCTTGCCTGCCACAACGGGAGCCCGGGGCAGGATATGGGCGGGGCGAGCGGCTATTCGATTCAGGTAATCTGTGGCAACTACCGCTGGGCGGCGACGGCGTCCTGCGAGTTCGCTTATGTTACCCGCTCAATAGGCAAATTGCCCAATGAATACGATTTCAGGGCGCCTTATGTGTCTGCTGATCCGAAGATCAAGCCGCCGGTTGTGGAATACCGCAAGGGAGCGTTCGGCCACAACGATTGGGTCGATTTTGATATCCGCAGAGAGCCGCCGAAGCAGCGATGTTACTTCTGCCATTCGAATGTTGACGTCCGCGACGGCAAAACGGAGAAGTGGAATTCGGATGAGGACGTTCATATTGCCGCAGGATTGGCCTGCGTGGATTGTCACCGTAACGGCCTTGAGCACAATATCACCCGTGGGTACGCGGTCGAATCGCAGGACAGCGATAATCCTTTAACAACGGTTTCATCATGCGAGGGTTGTCACCTTGGTAAAAACGCCGAGAAACCCGTCGCCGGGCGATTTGCCGCGCCGACGCCGAAGCACGCAGGTATCCCGCCGACTCATTTTGACAAGTTGAGCTGCACGGCCTGTCATTCCGGGCCATGGCCCGCGAACGAAACGATAAGGACAAAGACCGCGAGAGCTCACGCGCTGGGTATCGCGGGCGCGAACAAGTCGGGCGAAATACTGCCTCACATTCTTTACCCGGTTTTCGCGAAGGGACAGGACGGTAAAATCGGCGTATTCAAACTCTTCTGGCCTGCGTACTGGGCGACGATGAGCGACGGCAATGTAACGCCGCTGGCGATGGAAACCGTCAAATCCGCTACTTCGAGGGTAATCGCTAAAACGGCATTCTCAAAAGCGGGCAGTTGGCCTGATTTGAAAGATGAAGATGTTATTAAAATTCTGACCGCACTTGGCTCAAAAGTGAATGCTGGTACCAAGCCGGTTTATATCACGGGTGGCAAACTTTATTCGCTGAATGAAGCCGGTCAGCTTGCTTCGGCGGATAATAAAATGGCGGAGCCGTATTTGTGGCCGATTGCACATGACATAAGACCAGCGGCTCAATCGCTGGGCGTTCGTAACTGCCAGGATTGTCACACGGCTAATTCGCCGTTTTTATTCGGGCTTGTTTCGATTGATTCACCTTTGAAAAATCTTACAGGTAGGGAAATGGTTGCTTTCGAGGACCTGCCTCGATTCTATACGAAGGCGTTTGCGTTCTCATTTGTGTTCAGGCCATGGCTTAAGGTTGTGGCGATTTTGTCATCGCTGGTTATTCTTGGCGTGCTGGTTCTGTATGCCCTAAAGGCGCTTGGTTTTGTGGCTAAGGTCGTTGTTGGAGACGAGTAGTGAGCTGGTTGATGGACGTCAGTATGTTTCGCATGGTGGCTGTGGCCGGATTCGCGGCGACGGTCGCGGCGATACTGCTGCATTTTGTCGTGTCAAAGCCGAAGTTCGATGACGTCTTCGGCAAGAACAGGGGACTACGCATACTTGACCCTTTGCGGCTGGCGGTTTTCTTCATAACGCTTCTTTTCGTCGAGCAGAAATGGAGTTTGATTGGAGCTTTGCGGAAACTCGTTTTTCTTCTGGCAATTCTTTGTTTTATTGTGCTGGCTGTTACCGGCTTTGTCCCCAGGGTGATTTTTGGCAGTGCGATATCGGGCTGGTGGCTGATGATTCACGCGACGTTTGCCCCGATTTTTGCGGTTTGTATAGCGATACTCGCTGTTCTGTGGGCGGACAGGAATCGTCTTGATAAAAACTACTGGCCTTTGCTTAACAGGATTCTGGGAAGACAGCCGAAAAGAGTGGTCGCACCTGAAAAGCACGAACTTAAACTCAGAATATGTTTTTGGATTATCCTGGTGTTGTCGCTGCCGGTTATTTTATCAGCAGTAGTGAGTATGTTCCCGCTGTTTGGCACGCACGGTCAGGAAGTGCTGCTGCAGATTCACCGTTACTGCACATTACTCTTGTCATTATTCGCAATAGTTTATCTGTATCTTGCGGCCCTGACCGAGATGAACAGGACCGCGGCTAAGTGATTCGACGGCCCAGACAAATGTCCCCGGCTGGCGAGCCGGGTTGTGCAACTATAAATTATTGTTAGGAGAAACGATTATGAGTAATGGAACGCTGCCAAGCTATATCAGTATGGCCAGGTCAAATCCGCCCGGGAATCGCGCCCCGTGGTACAAAAACACCGCCCCTGTGTACGCGGGCATCTTCCTCTGGGTTGTCTTTTATATGAAGATAGCCGACGGGACGCTGTCGAAAGCGGGGCTGGGATTAAGCTTGCTCGGTTTGGTTGTTGGCGCCCTGATATGCTATTTCATGTTTTACTTGGTTCCGGGTCTTCTGGGAATGAAGACAGGTTACCCGCTTTACGTTGTCGGTTCCTCGACGTATGGCACAGTGGGTGGTTTTTTAATGCCCGGCTTGCTGATGGGGCTTTTGCAGTTCGGCTGGCTTGCAGTCAATTCAGCCGTATCGACAAGTTTTATCCTCCAGGCGTTAGGATATGATGCTTCGCCTGGAACGCCCAAGTTTATCATCGTGTCGATAATCTGGACGGTTCTCGCTGTATTTGTCGCGCTTAAGGGAATTCAGTATGTCGGCAAGGTCTCAACATTCCTGCCGATTGTCCCATTGATTATGATTCTGCTTGTGTTTTTTACCAACGTTGGCTCGGCGGGCAATTTTAAGCCGACACCCGGCGCAGACGCGTCTGAAGGATTTCTCATGATAATAACTATTGTCGTGGGTTTCTTCGCCACCGCGGGTGCGGCGGGCGTCGATTTCGGTATGGGTAATCGGAACTCGAAAGACGTTCAGCTTGGCGGTGTTGTGGGCATAATGCTGGCGATATTAGTCGCGGGCGGTTTGCCCCTTGTAGCCATAGCAGGCGCTCACGCGGCGAATCCCGCGATGAAGGG
>JBEKAT010000089.1:0-9962 GCA_050015775.1 Sedimentisphaerales bacterium
ACAGGCGCCCCTCTTTTATGCGCCAGACTTTCCCGCTCGATAACGATCATTCCTCCGCCTTCGCCGAGGACCATTCCATCTCTTTCGGCATCGAAAGGACGCGAGCTTTCGTGAGCGGGTCTGTTCCGCCCGGAAAGTCCGTAAAGTGCGCCCAGCGCGGAGAATTCTATAAAATGCATGTGTGTGAGCTTCTCCTCACCCCCTCCGACGACGGCTGCATCGATGATTCCGTTTCGTATCATCTGGATGGCGCTATAAAGTGCGACCAGAGAGGTCGCGCAGGCCGCGGAGACTGAAAAGCTGGGCCCCATAAACCCATACCGGTTACAGATGAAGCCGGCCGCTGCGCAGTTGAGTCTGCCCAGAAGCGTCGTGTCGTCCGGGGCCATATATCTGGACTTTAACTCTTTTTCGATGGCTTGCTCCTGCTCCGGCGTTACAGGAATCGTTTGTCGGATTGCCGCAAGGATATTGTGAACATTTCCCCTGATTAGCAAAGGTGTAAGGGTTGCCGCCGTCTCTCCCGAGTTCTGGGAGATAAGGACTCCAATTCGCTCGCGAGGGATGCCTGACTCCAGGATGCCGGAGGCCCGGATGGCATTTTCAGCCAGCCACATGGTGATCTTTGTGGCCTCGGTCATCGTTCGAAAATCATGGGGCGGAATACCGAGTTCGCTGCGTGAGGCATGAAAATTTATAAAGGCACCTACATTGCAATAGGTTTTATCCATTATGTGCGGCCTGGGATCATAAAAACGCTCCTGATCCCACCATGAAGACGGAATAAGTGTAATTCCGCTCTTCATGGCCAGACTTGCAGCCCATATCTCCTCCGGATCCTTCCCAAGGGCATTAACAATGCTCATCCCTGTGATGGCAACCCTTTCGTGATTACCTTTGCGCACGTCCGCCCGGCCAACACCGAAGGATGGAGTTGTTATAGGCAGCGATACGTTAGAGGTAATTTCTTCACTGGCCCCTTTAAAAGGCTGATGCAGTAAAAGAGCTCCTTCGGCCAACTCGCAGTGAAAGGACTCCAGCTTCTGTGCTTTACTGATAAGTCCGGCACATGCCCCGCTCATGAATTGCCCGCGTTCCATACAGGTCCGTTCAGACAGAGGCTTACCTTGCTTATCCATGCCTCGGGCTGCAACGAAGAGACTCCCCGCAGTCATCTCCTCCATTTTTGTCCGGAAGGAGGTTTCATCCTGGTGACCGGCTGCAAATTTTCTCTCCAGAGATAAAACAGCGGCCACTCTCAGTGTCCTCAATGACCGCACCCGAAGTCCGGTGCTTCGACCTGTAACGACTGTTTCCCCCGGAGACGATTCCAGAACCATCCGCTGATATAGTGCCGTCATAGCGCCCGTTTCAACTATCTCCTGTGTGGCCAAATAGGCGGTGCCCATCTGGATGGCGTCTGCGCCGAGCATGGCGGCCATGAACGCAGTTTCACGATTGAATATTCCCCCGGCAAGTATCACGCGACAATTTTGAAACAGGGTTGGCTTTTGCCGTTTGAGGTCCAACACGATTTGGGCAAGGGTAAGTGTACTATGTTGCCCCACGTGGCCGCCTGCCTCATACCCCTCGCAGACCACGTACCGCACACCCGCTTCCAGCGCAAGCTTCAGCATCGCCTCATCCGGGGCGATATAAACAACCCCTATGCCACATTCCAGCAATTCTCTTATGGGGGAGATATCCCCCCCGGCGATCCAGACAAAATGGGGCTTAGTTTTCTTTATCCACTCCAGCTGAGTCTCCCTGAAAGGATTCTCCGCCAAAGAAATGATATTCACTGCATAAGATCGCCCTCCCATAACTTCTGGCAGACAACCCAGTCTCCGATCAAGAGTCTCCGCATTCATCAGGCCAAGGGCGATAGTCGGCAATCCTCCGGCATCAGCAATTCTCGCGGCAAACTCCGGAATATCGGTGATGGAGGACATGGCGCCCTGGATAAATGGATATTTCGTTCCCAGCTCCCTGGCTGAAGGGCTGTCTAAAAAGCAATCCTTTTTCACCTCAGCCGAGCGGCATAAGTTTCGAATCTCTTCGATGAAGGCCTTCACGGCCTTTTCGGTTCCGGCCCCAAAACGCTCAGCAAACGACGCCGCAAAGGCAGCCTCCACACCCAGAGGGATGACCTCATCTTTGGTGAAATGGCTCTTCAGCGGTTGTAGGGACATGGAATTCACGTGGTCGACGAAGCGGCGGCGGCTTTCCTCCGTGATATCTGTTTTGCACAGCGAGTCCTCGAACGTTTTGATTTGCTTGAACGCCACCGAGTTCCCCTTATTGAAAAGTCGACAAGGAACCTGTATGTCTAAGCCAACCAGTGAGGTAGAATCCATGCGGATTTTGGCGAGTTGCTGGCGTTGGGAGTCATCAATGGCCACAAGGTCCGTCAACCAATGGACGCTCTCGAATACTATACCTGCTGCTCCTGTGGACAAAAATGCCGCTGCCGCCTCAGGCGTCCAGACGCCGCCCCAGATGAGGATGTCCGGAGACTTCGCGGAATTGCGCAGCATTTCCTTGGCTGCCGAATAGAGAAGCAAGGTTGTTTCACTGCTCACGAATCCAGAGGCCTCGCATCCTTTCAGGATGATGCGTCCAATTCCGGAACTATCCTTCAAAATTGTTGCCAGGATATCCAAGTCTCCAACGATTGGAAAGCAACGGTAGTTTTCCGACAATTCTCTCAATCTCTGTAGAAAGCCGGAAGTATCCCCCCGGAAATACCGGGGATGGCATTCTACCCATATATTCAGGACTCCTGTTTCCTTCAGCAACCGCTCCAAAGATGGATCCATTAAGGTTACAGCAGAGATCTTGATATCCCCAACGCGACAAGCAGGGGCAGCCTTTCGTAAGAAAGAATGCAGTGCTTGCGTCTCCATCATTGAAAAATCGAAAATAGCACTGCTCTTCGTTCGGTAAGCCATTTGGGTTACCGGTTGGATTATCTCCTCAGGCCGCCAGACGAAGGCGATGATGGGAACCCGATACTCAGCCAACATGTCTTGACCTCCGTTTCAACTCTGCACGTTCACCTGTTTAAATTATAAAGATTTTCTGAAGATGCGATATTTCTTATATGTCTTTGCGCCGGATTCCTCTATCAATGAGTTGATCGACTCGTTATCTTCCAGCGTCCAGCCAAGCTCCAGATAACGATATTTCTCTTTTTTCCTCACGACCTCATATATGTGGTGGAAGGCTAAGATGGGAATGCCCATCTGCCGGTACTTGTCCTTGATTCCGAAGATCAGCAATCGCATTCCCTTGATTTCCCGCCGATACAGGATCGCCTTAAGCAAACCCATCACGCCGATCCGCCCGTTGAGACGCTTGAGTAAAGGATTAATGTCGGGAAAGATCACACACACCGCTGCGGGTTCGTTCTCATAATAGATGAAGAAAGCCAGGTCAGGGTCCGCGAATTTCATTACGTTCTTTTGAATGTCCCGTATCTCATTATTGCTCAACGGGACAAAACCCCAGTTCCTCGACCAGCTGTCATTGTATATCTCCCTGATCAGGGCAAACTCGGCGTCCGCATCCTTTGGATTGATGCGTTTGATGCGGATGCCTTTTTTCAGGGCGATACGTCCGGCCAGGCTGTCCATCCACTCGGGAAGCCGGTAATCGCCATCTATCAAGAAGGCCAGCAGGTCTTTCTCTTTGGCAAAACCGCACGATTCGACCAACCTTGGGTAGTACGGCGGGTTGTAAGTCATCATCAACGCAGGCGGATAATCGAATCCTCTAATGAGCAGCCCGACTTCGTAATTGGTGGACGGGTTGAGCGGGCCTCTCATGAAGGTCATCCCTTTCTGACGTACCCATGTCTCCACGGAAGAGAAGAGGGCCGCCGCGGCCTCTTGATCATCAGCGCATTCGAAAAATCCCCAAATGCCCATCTTTTCGCCGTGGAACTGGTTATAATAACGGTCTATGATGCCCGCGATCCTTCCCACTGTCTCCGAACCGCGTCGGGCCAGAAAGAGGATGCGCTCGGAAGATTCCCAGAAAGGATGTCTGGCGGGGTCCAGCATCCGGCAAACCTCCTTCTTAAGAGGAGGGACCCATCTGGGGTATGCGGCATAAATCTTCCATGGAAGATCGATGAAGTTCTTCAACTCCGATTTTCTTTCAACGGTAATGATATCTATGCCGGCCATGATTGTATCCTTCGAGATGTTATCATAGAAACAATGAGATCATAGGAGATTCTTTTAGGCCACACGGCAGTGAGGGTGTTCATAAAACCCACCCGTGACACCGCAACAACGACCGTTATGGCAGATGCGCTGCTAACTGTCCTTTAAGGGAGCCGATAGCCATCGGTCATCCATGGTTCACCTGCCGGTGGCGTGCAAATATTCATACGCGTACCTGGATTACGAGTTATTATACTGGCAATACTTGAAGTTTCAAGGAGTTATGCTAATTCTCGTGATGCAGACGGACTCAGTATTGCGAGTTTGCAGTAACCAAAAGCAGAGCAAGATAGCTTAAACTGACATAAACACTTGGCTGACCTTACCCCCGATAGTAGTTTGCAGAGATAACTTCCCGGTTAGCAGGGGGGCAACTGACACTTTTTAACTCTCTAAGACATTTCAGATATTGGCAAAGCAAGCAATTAAGTTGTTATATTACAGCTGCTTAAAAATTTGGCGCCCGTAGCTCAGCTGGATAGAGCAACAGATTTCTAATCCGAAATAGTGGTTGTAAGTATAGTGTTAGCAATAGGTTACGTTCCGTTTTTGAGCCAAAAACGAGGTTTGCAAGTGGTTAACTACTCGTTTACAAGTGAACTTACAGTGGCAAACCACTGGCGACTGACACTTTTTTGACACCAAACTTAACAAAAGTTATCTTGCCTGACCTCGTATGATGAGGAAGAAGTTATCAATTTATCTTGGCAGGTGTTCAAAAGACGTTTCCAACTGCTATACCACCCGCTGGGACGTGTATAGGCATCGCTACGCTGACCCATTGCCCATCAAGCACTGCGCGACACGTGTTACTGTAAATACGTGTCTGCTCCGCCGCTTTTGACAACTTTGTACTCCGGCCCAGCGGTAATCAGGATGGCCTCGACGCCCTTCAGCGACTCAACGAGTGCAAGGCCCTTTTCAGCCCCCATTACATTTACAGCAGTCGAAAGTGCATCAGCATCCACAGCATTTGCGGCGAGGATGGTGTCGCTGCTTAACTTACTTGCCCCAGTCGCAGTGCTCGTATCGATAATGTGACTGTATCTCTTCCCACCTATGGTCACAAACCGCCTGTAGTCGCCGCTTGTTGCAACCGCCATATCATTCAATTTCAAGACCATCAACACCTGTTCTGCGCCAATTGTGCCATTCGAGTTCGTCGGGTCTGCACCCGGTTGTGCCGCCATTGGGTTTTGCAGGCCAACCAGCCAGGTGTCTTTGTCTGCTGGTTTGCCGAAGCAGCGTATATCGCCGCCCGCATCGACCATACCGCCAATGGCCCCGCACCGCCGCATTGCCTCAATGGCCTTATCGACGGCGTAACCCTTTGCTATCCCGCCCAAATCCAGACGCATCCCCTTGACCGCAAACCGCACCGTTCGCTCATTCGCATCCAGTATCAGTTTTTCAAATCCGACTCGCGCTTTGGTGGCAGCAAGGGTGTTCTCATCGGGCACGGTGTTCGCCTTGCCCGCCTTATGCCAGAGGTCCACCAAAGGCCCAACGGTAATGTCAAACGCACCATTGGAAAGCCGGCCGAACTCAACGCTTTTTTGAAGTATTTCAAAAAGTTCGGGGCTGACCTTGACGGGGCTTGTAAACGCTTCGCGGTTGACCCTGCTTAGCTCGGAGTCATTCTTGTAATCACTCATCATTGCATCGATTCGTTTGAGTTGTTCAAATCCCGCCTCGATGCAGCGTTTACCCTGCCATTCGTGTTTTGCCACCGCCACGATTCGCGCCAATGTCCCCATTACCTCGCGGTAGCCGCCATCGATTTCAATCGGCCGGCGTATTTTTTCCGCCACAAAAAAATAAACGCCGGCCAAAAAGATCGCGGTGACAGCAATCTTTATCGCAACTCGCCTGCTGTTTTTATCCAACTCTATCTCCAGAAAAACAAAATTAGGGTAACTAAAAGGTTTATTGCGAGCCCGTCTTTTTATAGAAATCGGCCTCGTGTTCCGACAGTTTGTTTTCACGAATCAGGTTTTTGATTTTCTGTGTATCGACGTTTCTGGGTTGTCCTGCCGAAGGCGATGCTACAACGGCGGTAGATGGAACCGGCAATTCCTTGACGAAACTTTCGATAGACACAGAAGCAATAGCGATGGCAATAACAAGCACCGTCGGAAGAAAATAGCGAGAGACAAAACCAGCAGCAGGTGATTCAGCGACAACGGATTTTCTCTCATATCGGCATTTGTCGCAATAGATACAATCGAGCTTATCGTTGAAGCTCAACCCGTATTCGCAGTTGGCATATCGCTTCGCAGGCAAATATCGGCTGAATATCGCGATTTTGTTAAATAGCGACAAAAACGCCCCAGCCGGACACAGATACCGGCACCAGAAACGCGAATAGAAAAAAGAGCCGATAAGTGCCACGGCTACGATGACCAGCAGTAACTCGTCAAAATGCCTGAAACTGAAAACTCTAATCAAAGGGTCTATGGCGAGAGTATTATGATTTCGAGACAGGAAAAACACGGCTACGAGAACAAAAAGAATGACGAATTTGACGAATCTTCCTTTTTGCATCTGCTCCCTTGACAGAATCGGCTTGAATCGGGCCGGTAGAACATAACCGATAAACTCCTGCAAGGCGCCGAAGGGGCACAGATACCCGCAATAGATATTGCCAAAAACAATAGCCAGCAACGGCGCTCCGATTGTAAGAATAAATACTCCCGTCGATACTGAAAGAGGGATGGCCAATGACAATAAAGAAGCAATCTGTTCGGTAGAAAACTGGGCATTGAGAAAAATACCGCTGAGGAGAACGTTAAAACCGAGGACAAACAATCGTGTCCGGAAGCCCCCTCGATATATAACGATTAGAGTAAGTACTAAGACAACAATAAGATATGCACCCTGTGAATCGGGCAGCCAACGGGCGGCAACGGTTGTCCTTTGCTGAGCGGTTTGGCCGAGGATTTGAGTTGCAAAGGCGCTGCCTGATTGAGCGAGAGATTCGAGAACTGCTTTTGAACTGACGGTCGCGCCTGTGACGGCATCGACATTTGCAAATGGCTTAGGACTGAAAAGTGCGTGGTCTTTTAGTGAAGGCAACCAGTTAGTGAGCATATCGAGATAAGAGGGAGTTTCATTCGAACGAATGATGTTAAAATCGATGAGATTGCCTGCGGCATCGGTGCGAATAGCGATATTTATTTTGCCGCCGAATCCCTGAACATTCGGGGCAAGGTCAGCGGAACTAAAAATGAAACCCGCGAGTTTGTCGTTGGCATCGTAGGTTTTAAAATAGGTCGCTGTCCTGCCGGTATTGGGTAGAGTAATGGTTGCGGTCTCAATTCGGAGCGAGCCGGCCAAGGCCTGAGCTTCGCGTAGCGGAAGTGCAGGAGCAAATCTGGCGCCTGCGGTAACGAGCAGATTTGAACAAAGGATTAACGATACAGCAATGCCAAACAATGCATAACCTGATGAGCGAAAAATTGGTGATACGAAAATTTTTTCCGGACGGCCTATTCTTAACAAAGTTGCGGGCAGGTTGGCAAGGGTGAGTAATATGAACATCAACATTGTAATCTTTGCGCCAAGGATGGGGATAAAAACGAGGGCGGCGAACAGTCCTCCTGCCGCTGCACCGATATGGTCAGCGTATTCGAGTCGTACCGATGTCTGTGTAGTATTCAAACCGCTCACGGCCAAAAGATTGCCGGTTATCGGGAAGTAAGAACCGGCGCACAAGCCGCAGGCAATAAACGCAACTGCGAAACTTATATGAGACCAGCCCGAAGCGGGCCAAAAGGCAACGGCTGCCAGAACAGCGCAATGGATTAACAGAACCGCCATAAGAAGCACCTCAGAATTCTGCAAATATTTCCTTTGCAGGAGGCGATTGGCGATTGTTGCGCCTGCGGCAAGGCCGGCCATATACATTGAAGAGATGGCACCGATATGCAGATAGAGAGAGCCGAAAAGGGTCTGGTAGAGATACATCAGAACGATTACGACACCGATACCGACAACGCCCGTGGAGAAAAGCAAAAACGTGAAGTCGAAAGTTGACGCCTTAGAGGCAACTGGAGAAGTCAGAATAAATATCAATCGCAGAATCACATAAATGATAACAGGAACTAAAAATACCGGAAGGCCGGCAAGCAAAAGATGTTTGAAAAACAAAGTTACGGGTGCATCAGATTGTTTTGCCGCGAGCAATAGGGCATAGAGATTAGCCAGCGGCCTCGAATCACGATTGAGAAGATGCTCGGCGGGCAGGTCAACGGCATTATAGGCGTCGAATGCCTTGGCGGCGCGGTCTGGCAGGTAGATACTCAAAAGACCATTAGGCGGATAGACATCAGCAGCACCTGGGATTGAGGCGAAACGTTCCCGCAATAGACCGGGGTTGCCTGTAAGATTAGAATCAGAAGCGATGAACCACGAATTGTCACCCGGCACAAAGGCCGAATGAGAGAACGCCTGTTCGAGAGTAAGCTTTGTAGAGGCACCGATAGTGGCAAGCTCAGTACCCATGATATTTTCGCCGGCTGGAATACGAACAGCCAGTACGCCTGAAGAGCCAAGAGCGGTTTTCAACTGCTCATAAAACTCGATTGTAAAATAACGATTCAGGATTGAACTTGTTGCATCAGGCAGATTGACGATTACGAGGTCGAATCGTTCTTTTGGCCGGCTCACCAAAGCACGTGGGTCATCTGCGAAACTCTCAAATCGCTTATCAGAGATACTCATTTGTCGCGGCACAAATTCCAAGACGCGACGGATATACTCGCTGTCAGGATTGGCCCAAACGAGCCGGTCAATCTGCGGAAGCTGGAGAAACTCACGACAAAGGCCGAGTCCCGAACCAATTACGAGAATGCGAGATGCCTTAGGATTCTGCGATAGCGTAAGAGCGACAATTCTTCCGGCGGAAGTCGGGTCGGGTACGGCTTCGACAACACTGCCCTGGCGGACGGCGACCCACTGGTTCTGGTAGAGACCATAGAGGTATTCGGCCTGTGCGGTCTGAAAGGAGCCGGTAAGGGAATCCGCCGGAAGAAGGCGGGACCACTTGACGGTGCGCAAATAATTGGCAAGCGGTTTATCGGCACCGAACGCCGCTGCAAAACCAAGAAGAAGAACCAGCAGAAAAACCGGCGGCACAGTTATTTTGCGCGAATGATACGACATTACAAACAAAGATGGCAGGATAGCAAGTGAGAGAATAAAGGCGAGAAGAAGAAAAATTTTAACGGAACTTATACCAAAGGTCAGCAGCACCGTTGTGCCGAGACCGCCTATGAAGCTGCCAAGTGATTCGAGCAGGTAAACCCGCGAGACAGCAGGCGTGGTTTCGAGGGCGACCCAGCGACAGGTTAGAGGGAAAAGTAGGCCGGTGATGAAGCTGACGGGGGCATTAACCAATGCGCTTAAAAGCAAGGCGGTAGGAATGGGCAAAAGCATATAAGGGGCAATGCCTGCAATTTGACGAATATGAATAATTAACAGCACCTGAAGAACAAAGGCAGGAAGATAACTCAGGTAGAGTAACTCAATATTTGCAAGCAAGAAGTCGGTGAGATGTTTGCTTCCGTTGACCAGTATTGCGCCGATGGCAATCCAGAGAAACCAGCAGACAAAAAATATACCGATAGTAATATCGTTGCTTTCGAAAGAGGTAATGAACTCTCTGAAGACAAGTGTTTGAGCGGAGATTGAGAACAGACCATAGGCAAATATTACTAAGCCGCGAGCCACGCC
>JBEKAT010000090.1:0-9680 GCA_050015775.1 Sedimentisphaerales bacterium
TTGGCTATTGACGACATTCACTTCCTGGCCAGCAAGCCCGCAACGCAGGAGGAATTCCTGCATTCTTATAACGCGCTGGATTTGGCGGGGAGGCAGGTAATACTTGCCTCGGACTCGCATCCGAAAATGATAACCCAGATTTCAGAAAAGTTAATAAACCGGTTCGTGTCGGGGATGGTGGTGAAGATTGACCAGCCGGATTTCAAGACCCGCTGCGAGATTTGCAGACGGTACTCCCAGAGTATGAAAAAACACGTCCCGGAAGAGGTAATTAATTGCGTCGCTGAGCACCTCCGCAGCAACATACGCGAACTACAGGGGGCGATACTGAAATTAGTCGCCTTCGCGTCGCTGCAGAACATCAAAATCAGTCTCGGTATGGCACAAGAGGTGCTGGCGGAGCATCTCGAACGCTGTGACCCGACTGTACATTTATCGGATATCGAGTCGGCGGTGGCCGCGTTCTTCGGCATCACGTCAGCGGCAATTCACTCTTCGAAAAAGGACCGAACCGTGGCCCTGGCCAGACACTTCAGTATGTATCTGGCGAGGAAGCATACGCGAATGTCATCATCGGAGATTGGCCGGCTGTCAGGCAACAAGAATCACGCAACGGTCCTGGTGGCGTGCAAAAAAGTCGAAGAACAAATCGCCCGCAACGCTCAGCTTAACTGGCAGGGGCCGACTGGCAACAGGGTCTGCAACGCCCCGGCAATCCTTGAGCAACTGGAAAAAAGCATCAAATAAGACCCCGGACACTGGCCCGAAGGCCCGGGGTGCAGGAATAAAAAAAGCGACGCCATAACCACCGGCGTCGCCCCCACGTGTTTTCGAGAAGAGAAGGAGAGTTATTTTTCTGTTATTTATACGCAGCCGGCCGATGGGTGGTTCCAAAATATCCGCAATTTTTTGACGACATAAATAAAAGAGGAAGGCGTTTTCAGTTCCCTTTATGCCGCCTTCCCATGATTTGAAAAGAGGAGGAAAATATCCGTATATCTTTTCATTTTTTTATACGCCGATACTTGACAACGGTTCGCCTGCGGCGGCAAGGGCTTTAGGGGTATTTGTGGGTATGGGCAAATACAAAACGAGGAAGAGCGGCTTAATCTCGCTTTCGCCGCCCTTCCTCATTTATTGTTTCGTTAAGGAGGAGAGTTTTTTTATATTTTCAAGAGTAGATACGCAGGAGGATTTCGAGGGTTCAAAAAAAATGGAAAAAATTCAAAAAAATTTCGTTTTTAAGGCCTAAAAGCGCGAATGGGCAAATACACTTCATAGCATCGATGATTTTCGATTCTAATCGCGGGTCAACCTCTTTGATTACACCCTTAAAATGCGGCCGCCAATCAAAATAATGATATGAAAACCGGTCATTCTTTAATCTTTATTAGGCCAAGGTGACGGTCAGCAAAGTTAAGAAATTGCTGCCAGTCGTAATCGGTCAGACCATGAGTGCCTTTACGATTGTGATAGCCGATGAAATCGCCAACGGGCGTCTCGACAGGGGGCATATCATCGACACTCAAACCCTTTTCACCAAATAACTGATATACCGGCTCTGCGTATTTACCCGACAGAAATGACCCACGGGGGTCGGTCCAGAGATCCTGTTCTGCAGTTGAGATATAAATGGGGCGCGGCGCCATTAAAGAAACCAGCATATGCCAATCTACTGGGAGATCATTAATACGAGAGCCGAATTTTCTGAAATTACGGCAGAACCAATAAGGGAACATATTATTGATACCTTTAACCGTTTCGCCGAAGCCCCGGCGTACGATTACGATGCCGCCGCAGCCGGATACACAGGAATAAGTAATCGCGAATCGCTGGTCCTGGGCGCCCGCCCACATCGCAACTTTGCCATAGCGGGAGACACCCATAATGCAGACCTTGTTGGCGTCGATGTCTTTGTCGGTAACAATGTAATCCATCGCCCGGCTCATCGCCCAGGCCCAGGCGCCGATAGCGCCCCATTCGTCGGGGCCGGGAGTATTCTGGTCGGGCTTCGCAAAAAACTTGCGAATGCTTTTAGGGTAACCATCCTTGTTATCCGGCTCAACCTGGTTTGGGTTAAAGTTGGCCAAGCCGAAGCCATGATTGAGCAGAAGCTGGGAACTGCGAACCCAGCCGGGCACGAGGAATATGGGCACGGGTTTTTTTGTCGCACCGGCCGGCAGAACGAAATTCACGTCCATTTTTGGCCCATCGTCTTTACCAGTGAAATAGATTGTTACTGTTTTGGTAATAGCGATGCCATTCATATCGGAGCGGTTTTCCGCGATGACTTTCCATGTCATACCATCCGGCCTGCCAACAACATTGCGGCCATATACATTGGTTTCGAATAATTTGAGAATTTCAGGCCTGCGTTTCTGCTTCCATGTATCAATATCTTTGACCTTGTCGCCATTGAGCATAACCAGCGGGTCGGGCAGCGTAAACTTTGGGACGTTTCCCTCGTCGTATAATCCGGGCGGGTAACCTGGCGGAGTCGCCGCGGCGAAAACAAAATTACAGGATAATACAAGAAGTGAGTACGCAGCAATTCTTATAAACAGTGACAATTTCATAATTAGATTCCTTTCAGGCCGCTAAAATTTTTATGTTATTCTTTAACCTTTGTAATTCCGAAATGCCTGTCGGCGAAATTAAGGAACTGCTGCCAGTCGTATTCGTTTAAGGCGTGAGTGCCCTTGCGAATATGATAGCCAATTGTGTCGCCAACAGGTGTTTCGAGTGGCGGCATATCTTCTACGCCGAGACCTTTTTTGCCAAATAACTGATAGACCGGCGCCGCGTATTTGCCGGAGAGAAACGAGCCGCGGGGGTCGCCCCAGAGGTCCTGTTCGGCGGTAGCAATATAAACAGGACGAGGAGCCATCACGGCGACAAGCATATGCCAGTCAACAGGGAGGTCATTGACGCGGTCGCCATAGCTTTTGAAATTTCCGCAGAACCAGTAAGGGAATTTGTTGTTAATTATTTTGACAGTTTCGCCGAAACCACGACGGACGATGACCGCCCCGCCGCAGCCGGATTCGCCGGAGAATATAATTGCGAAGCGCTCATCCTGAGCGCCTGCCCACATCGCTACTTTGCCGAACCGCGAAAAGCCCGCAACACAGACCTTGTTGGCGTCGATATCTTTATCGGTAACGATATAATCCATAGCCCTGCTCAAACCCCAGGCCCAGGCACCGATAGCGCCCCATTCATCGGGACCGGGCTGGTTCTGGTCAGGTTTGGCAAAAAATTTACGGATACTTTTCTCATAAGAACCCGTCTTTATATCCGGCTCAATCTGCGCGGCACTGAAGGTCGCCAGGCCATAGCCGCGGTCCAGAAGCCACTGCTTTTGGGGAGCCCATTCCACAATGGCAACTAATGGCACCGGTTTTTTAGCGGCACTGGCGGGCAAAACGATATTCACATCCATTTTTGGCCCATCGTCTTTACCAGTGAAATAGATTGTTACTGTTTTGGTAATGGCGATGCCATTCATATCGGAGCGGTTTTCCGCGATGACTTTCCATGTCATACCATCCGGCCGACCAATCATCGTGCGGCCATATACATCGGTTTCAAAAAGTTTGAGGATTTCCGGCCTGCGCTTTTGTCTCCAGGTATCGACGTCATTAACCTTGGCGCCATTGAGCATAATCAGCGGGTCGGGCAGGGTGAACTTTGGAACGTTTCCTTCGTCGTATAATCCCGGCGGGTAGCCGGGCGGAGTCGCCGCCGCGAAAACAAAATTACAGGATAATACAAGAAGCAAGTACGCAGCGATTTTCAGTGTACGAGAGCGTTCCATATTACTTTCCTTTCGATAAATCGTTTGCGGCGTTTACGAGGAATATATAACCGGCAGCGCCGCCAATGGCGTATTCATTTTCCGCCCATAAGAAAGGCCAGTCATCCTTGTTTTCGGGGAAATCTGGTTTGATGATAAGAACGCCCGGAACGATGCCGCCCGCGATAAATGAAAAGTCGGCACGGTTGTTTCCGTATGCGATTTTTTTCGAATGAGTTCCAACAGCCGAAACGAATGAGATGTCAGAATCAGGATGACAGCCATAAATATAATCGAGGCCCCTGAATGTGTATTCGGCGTCAATAATTTCAGGAAAAGCTTTGTGCAGAAGATAATTGGTAATGGCAAAACGAACGACCCAGCCGCTTCCCGCCCAGCCGGCCGTCGAAATGGGGACACCAAAAGGACTCTGCTGGTCATACTTGTCGAGGTCGTCTTTATAAGACCTGACCAGTGGCACTAATTTTTTCGAGTATGACTCGTCCATATAGGGTATTACCTGCACGGCCAGAGCGGCGTAACGGCCGAACTGTTTTTCGATGGTCGGCCAAAACTCGTTTATTCTCTTCGCATACTCGGCGTCTCTGGTTGATATCAAAAGCTCGACTGCCGCTGTAAGCTCCTCCGCTTCCAGCGGACCGCCGGTAGTGTTACCCGAACGAAACAGGTTCGGTTCGTGACTGTGCTCTTCTTCCCACACTTTTTTTGCAGTCGCCAGGCATTCCTCGGCAAGTTTGTCGTTGTATCCGCGTAAAGCCCGGCCGGCAGCCGCCAAAGCCGCTATGGAGCCGTAGTTCAACGGCGTTGATTTACTTGTGAAAGCCCATCTGTCGTCAAAATTGCCGCTGGTGAAACCGTCGGATCCATGGGGCTGCAGTTTGGGATTGTAAATCAGGTTGTCGGTATCGGCTGAAGCGTCGCCGAGATGGGTATATCGCGAGAGATTGGAATCAATGATGCCGGGAATAGCGTGGCCGACGGCCCTGTGCTGGGCAATGAGCGCCAGCGTACCATGTTCGATTTGCTGAAGCAAATCGGGAATACCGTCGGGGTGATGGATATCAACGTAACGGTTCTGCTGGTCAATGGTGGTCTCGTCCCTTTTCAGGCCGAAGGTCTCCCAGATTTGAACCAGACCTAAAACCACAACGTACTGGGTTTGGGTACGAATATCGAAATCACCCGCGTCGAACCAGCCGCCGACATTCAATCCCGGAATATGCTCTCCGGGCTGGTAAGGCGTATCCGTTGTAGGACCTTGGGCATACAAATCAAAATGCTTGTGATTTATCGGCGCCTGCAGCGCATCATCGAGATGGGCCGAGCCGTGCCAGACACGATAAGCTTCCCTGACAAACATATGGTCCATTTGGACGGGAAAGAAAACATCCAGTGTCGGTTGCCAGGCGTTTTCATAAACATCCGCGGCAATCCTGAACGGTTTTGTACGCACGCCGCCATATTCAATTACATACAGGCCGCTTTCTTTAACCGGCGTAAAATCAAAAGTTAAATAATTATACCTGAGATACGGGCCCCACTTTTTCGCCTCGCCCTTATATTCTGCGACGAATTGGCCGTCTCCAGTAATTTTCAGCACGCGAGCTGAGGTGAGCGGAGTATCATTTTTGTCCAATTCTATGACCGCCGCTTTTTTCTGATTAGGATGATAACCAACCTGTGAATGAGCAATCACCGGCGTGCGTATCCAGTTAGGAATAGTATTTGCGGTAATGAACCAATCGACGACCGGGCCGGATGTGTCTTGCGGAATAAGGGTGCGTACAACGAACCAGCCGTTTTGGGCTTTGTTGCGGCCATCAAACAGTAAAAGAATTCCGGTCCTGGCTATGATAGTAACCCGTCTGGCTGGGTCCTCGGGAGCGAGAATCAGGGTTCTGCCCATCGCAATCGGTTTGGGCTCGACAACACCCGAGGGATTAACCGACATTGGGCCGCCGGGGTATAGCGGAAAAACACCGGTGTTGCCATCCATCAGATATGTTTTTTCAAAATAGGCGGCCGGGAGAAATTCGAGATTAAAGCCGGCACGCCCTATAAGCTCTCGTGGAATTGGTTTTTCAAGATTAACACTTAGAAGTATGCCCCCGCCGCGCGCCTCGGTTTTTATCGTGTAATCGAAGTGATAATCAGGGTAAGTCAGAATCGCTTCGATACTGTTTTCTTCTCTGTTCACCTTGCGCCGGACCAACTGAGGAGTAGCGTCCCATTGTTCGGGGGTCGGACTGAGCCGGACGTCGCCATTGGTCGCGGTACGCACGCCGTGATGAATAATTTCAATTCCGCTCAATTTGGAATCATCAAAAAAATTGACGTCATACCAGTTGCTGAAAGCAAGCACATTAAGCCCGCGGGCCTCAAAATAGTCGAGGGTATTAAGTTTTAGAGTGTTCTCAGAATCCTTTTTATTTCCGGCTTTCCCTTTAGTCACGAAAGGCCCTGAACACCCGACCAGGAACAAAAGGGCTAAAAGGAGTGCCGTGCCCAGTTTCATCTGAATATCCTTAATTTCAGTGTTATTAACCTTCTTTTTTCAAATTGCTATTTTACTCACCCAAAGAGCAAAGCGACAATGATTTTCATTTACTCAGCAATGTGGCAATAGAAAAGCAAAGTTTATGGACTGGCGAAATTAAACAGCCGAGTATAATATACAGGTATTATGGAGCAGTGGCTGAGCGGCTGAAAGCGACGGTCTTGAAAACCGTTATACCGTTTACGGTATCGGGGGTTCGAATCCCTCCTGCTCCGGTATGTCAGCGTAAGACAACTGGCACATGTTGTTGCCTAACTCTACCATTGGCAAGAAGTTATCATGACTATCTGATTGAAGGTCCATGCTCTCCGCCTGTCTGTCTGGAGTGTCATGAGGAGACAAGTTGGCGTAAGGTGCAAATATTCACATATTTATCAGCGATTAGATTCATCATTATCTCATAAATTTTAAGCAGCCCTTTGATAACTTTTCAAAAGACCGCCGAGAAGTTCTTTTCGAATAATATTCCTGCAAACAAAGCTCGAAACATTACTATCCCTTCGCGGTCTTACCCCCCTACCATAATTATCGGGAATTCTGTTATCAATTCCCTGATGAGGTCGAGAACCATTGAAATACTCAACATACAAATCAAGAACATATTGTAGTCTGTTCAAGCCAAATATCAGTAAATGATTAAGACATTCATTTTTTATACTCAAAATAAATCTTTCCGCGTGGGAGTTTGCATTTGGCGCCTGAAACGGGGTTCTGATGGCTTTTATATCAAAGGCCTTCAGCATAGAATCGAAATCAACAGAATAACACTTATCATTATCATGAAGAAAAAACTTGGGAGTCATCTCCTTATCTTCGCATTCCCAGATCACATGGCGAATCTGTTGTTTCAACCATTGGCTGTTGGGAGAAAATGTTGACTGGGCTAAAAGAACCCTGCGGGTATGCAAATGTATCACAAAGAATACATATACCGTCGTCAGACCTCTGAACGTCCATATTTCTTTTGTAAACAAATCAGCACAAAGAAAGGTTTCCGCATGCCTTGACAAAAACTCTCTCCATGTAAGTCCTCTTCGCTCCGGCGATGGCGGTAACTTGTTTTTTCGCAAGATGTTGGCAACACCACCTTTGGATACCTTAATACCCAGTTTTTGTAATTCCCCCTGAATCCTTTTATAACCCCAGGTGTTCTCCCTTGCCATTTGACAGACAAGCTTTTCAATGTCGGAAGCAATTCTTGGTCTGCCAGGAATTCTTTGACGCCGATCAGAATAATCCCACTTCTGTCTTTCAAGCCTTCTTTGCCAGGCAAGAATTGTCTCAGGCTTTACAATGGTAACAACATCTCTCATCAACTTCTTGCCCATTGCCAAAGCAGCATCAACCAAGGTTCGGCGGTCTTCATCTGTAAAATCAACACTTTTTCCGATTTTGGATCTGAGAATCCTGTTCTCTGCCCTAAGATACTCATTCTGAAGCGTCAACTCACGACATAACAACCGAGTAATCGCTGCTATGATTGGCACACTTAACCAGCTATTCTGTAATTTCGCTTCATCTGTCTTTCCCATCCAAGAAAATTAGCATAAATCGTTGATACTTCAAGGATTAAATGATATAGTGTCTGTACAATTCAGGACTCGTATATATTTTTGTACCCTACGGGCTATGTATCGAGAAGGGCCAGCAATAAAACGAAAGAATAGGCTGATTCTCTCTATACGAAAAGGAGAAGGGTATGAGCACACTCAAATTTCCTTAAAACGCGCCTCAACTGTGTTGCGTCTGCGCAGTCGGGGTGTAACCAACCCTGAAGATGGAGAAAAGTTCCTCTAGTATTTTAGGAAGGAGAGAAATATGAAGATGAAAAAATTCATGAAAGCAACATTGGCCGTCTTGTTCACACTCTTCCTTGTTTGCCGCCAGGTCGCGATGGCAAATATCACGCCTCCACCCTCGTTGCCGGGAACGCAAATTAGCTGCGGCCATCCTACGCCAGGCTGGACAAAAACTTTAACAACAGAGTGGCTTCCGGCTGCACAGCTATCAATATTCCACTATGATTTTATGCTGGATAACCTTGTTAACAACCAGACTCCGAAGTTCTCGGGAACATGGGATTTTCAGATTTCCGATCAAGCCACGGGGACAATCAACGTGACAACATATACGCCTTTCGACGGTCCCGGTGCTTGTCAACATGGGGCGAATATAAAAATCCTACCGAATCTCATACTTCCTGATGACCAGAAATTGCAATGGATGCAAACATACAGCTACTCGGCCTATGCACCGGGTTATAATAATTCAGCAAGTGGAATCGTCGACCCACCCGTCAACTATCAAGTTAATAAAGCCGACGACCTGCCCTTCTATTACGACATTCCTGGGCGTGGCGGGGATGATGTCAATTGGGGGATGCCCGCCGATAGGAACTTCCATGACAGCCCAAACACACAAATTGCCGACTCGTTAGTGCCACACGGGGGAACTTGGAACTTCTCGACGCTGATTACCTCTTGGGACGGCACTTTTCATGATACCGGTGATAACGTGGTAACCGTATACGGCCGGCTGGACTGGGGATACAGTTACCAGTGTGTTCCCGATCCGGCATCGTTGACGCTGGCACTGCTGGGTCTGGGGACCGTGGGGGTGCTTCGTCGGCGTATAGGTATAGAGAGCGAAAAACGTAAAACGAAAAGCTCAAAACCATAGCGTAAAACTCAAAACGAGATTGTTCGCTGGGCTGAGAGAAGGAGCCGATTCTCTCTGTGCAGAAGGAGAAGGGTATGAGAGAAGCAGCAACTCTATCGGGAGCAATCCGCTTACATAAACATCCGTGCGCACAAGGTGCGCTAAAACCATTACGATTTTTTTAAGGAGAGGAAAGATGAGTAGTAAATTTATTCTGGTTTCATTTGTTGTTATGTGTTGTTGTAGTGCGTTAGCGTTTAGCGCAGCAATCAGCCCTGGGGATATTATTGTTTCTGATATAACTGCCAACCAGATTATAAAGGTTGATCCGACGACAGGGGCGCACACTGTTATAAGTTCCGGTGGATTGCTGAATGATCCATGGGCAGTAGCCGTTGACCGGAATAAAAATATTTATGTTGCTACTATTAACAATACTTCAAACAGTATAATCAAGATAAACAGTGCAACTAAGGAACAGGCACTTTTGACTTCGGGAGGGTACATTACAAGCTCTTGGGCTTGGCTGTGCAGCGTCAGCCAGAAGTGGAACAGTCAGGTGTGTAACCTAAGGAATACCATCAAGTAGATTCCTGCATGCAGGAATCTACTTGAAATCGCCGATTTGGCTCCATATTCTGGGACATA
>JBEKAT010000091.1:0-9565 GCA_050015775.1 Sedimentisphaerales bacterium
ATTTGAGAGCTGGTTTTCTTGCCCTGCCCGGATTTTGCCAGGTTATATTTACCGTTTTCATAAAACGAGCTTGCCGCCGGGTCTAACGCAATGGCGATATCTTTTCCCGGCTTATATCCGGCCGTTTCAATCGCTGAAACGATGACCTCGCAGGCCTCATCATTGCTCTTGAGATTCGGTGCGAAGCCGCCCTCGTCGCCGACGCTTGTCGCATAGCCCTTCTTCTTCAGAATTGATTTAAGGGTGTGGAATGTCTCGGCGCCGTAACGTAACGCCTCCGTAAAAGTGGGTGCGCCAATGGGCATAACCATAAATTCCTGGAAATCGACGTTGTTGTCGGCGTGTTTGCCGCCGTTGAGAATGTTCATCATAGGAACGGGCAGGATATTGGCGTTGCAGCCGCCGAGATAACGATACAGGGGCAGACAGGCGGACGCCGCTGCTGCCTTTGCCGCGGCTAATGATACGCCTAATATCGCGTTTGCGCCCAATTTGCCCTTGTTGGGCGTGCCGTCCAGCTCTATCATCAGCCGGTCAATGTCTTCCTGGGCCATTGCGTCCATACCTATAACTTTCGGCGATATTTTTTCATTTACGTTTTTTACCGCGCCGGCTGTGCCTTTGCCCATATACCGCTTTTCTTTGGTATCGCGCAGCTCAACCGCCTCATGAGCGCCCGTGCTTGCGCCCGAAGGCACTGCGGCTCGTCCGAATGAGCCATCTTCCAAAAGAACGTCAACTTCAACAGTAGGGTTGCCCCGGCTGTCTAATATCTCTCTCCCCTTTATGCCTACAATCGTTGTGAACATCTCACTGACTTCCTTTCTTTCTCAAAGCAATTGCCGCTTCTCAAGTTTATCCGCCGCGGGCGGGTTTAGCCGTTCGCAAAGCTCACAAAATTACCCATTTTAAGCCGGCTCGTCAATAGCAATCCGCTGCTATAAGACCGGCGAAAAAGGTTTGCAAAGGCCGACAAGCCCCGGTAGCATATCACGCCTGAATATGGGTATTGGTAAATAAACCAAACAGTTTATGAGAGAGGAACTTATGAGCAACGAAATCCAGAAAGTTTCACTGAGAGAACGAGCGTTTTACGGATTCGGTGATTTGGCGTCTTGCCTGTTCTGGGCGACGATTATGTCGCAACTGCTTTTCTTTTATACAGACATATTTGGTCTGGCGCCAAAAGCCGCGGGAATAATGTTTTTCGTCTCAAGGGTGTTGGACGCCTTTTTTGACGTTGTAATCGGTATGACAGCGGACCGCACCAAAAGCCGGTGGGGCAAATTCAGGCCTTATATATTATGGGGGGCAGTTCCATTGGCTGTTTCAGCGGTCCTCGCGTTTACAACGCCGGATTTTGTATACTCAATGAAAGTTGTTTACGCCTATATCACGTTTATCGTTTTTATGTTCCTCTACTCAACAGTCAACATTCCCTATACGGCATTGCTCGGCGTAATCAGCGGGGACCCCGTTGAACGGACAAGCGCCTCATCTTTTAAATTCGTGGGCGCATATCTGGGCGGTATTATCGTTTCGCTGACGGTTCTGCCTTTTGCGGCACATTTCGGGCAGGGTAACGCGGCAAAGGGCTGGCAGACGACAATGTTCATTTACGCAATTGCCGCTGTTGTCTTTTTTCTTATAACCTTCCTTTCAACACACGAACGCATTCAGCCAATCGCCAAAGAAAAAACATCCATAAAAAACGACCTGAAGGACTTGTCAAAAAACGTTCCCTGGATATTTCTATTTGCTATTACGATTCTTTTCATTTTATTCGTATGTATTCGTTTAAGCGTAACTACTCACTACTTCAAATATTACGTTGGAGAACAGGAAAGTCCATTGCTGGCGCAGGTTTTTAACTTCCTGTTAAAATATATCGTTAACCCCGTTTACAGCATTTTTGGGAAATCGGAGATTGCCCTGTTTGACGCAACCCATAAATTTGGTTTCGAGGTGCTAACATCCGCTTTTAATACGATTGGGCAGGGGTTGTCCCTTATAGGCGTTTTACTTGTCCCATTTTTCGCCAAACTGGTTGGAAGAAAAAGTGCCACGGTCATTCTCTTCATAGCCGCACTTATTTGCACGGGTGCATTTTATTTCTTCAAGCCCGCGGACTTAATGCTGATTTTCGTATTTCAAGCCGTCGGTTCGATTGTCGGAGGCCCGATTTCCGCCCTGTTATGGGTTCTGTATGCCGATACGGCTGACTATTCTGAATGGAAAACCGGCAGAAGGGCCACCGGGCTTGTGTTCTCGGCTTCAATAATGTCCAACAAGCTCGGATGGGCCGTCGGAAGTATGCTCGCGGGCCTGGTTCTTGCTACGACCGGATTCGTGGCCAATGTGGTCCAAAATATAGATGTTCTGAATGGTTTGAAGGCGATGATGAGCGTAATACCGGTCGGGATAGGAGTAGTTGCGTTAATCATCCTTATGTTCTTCTACAGATTAGATGAAACGACTATGGCGAAAGTCAAAGCGGAGCTGGAAGAAAGACGCAAGGCCAGTGGGCAGGGCGCTGCGACCGCTTAAAAAGTTATTTTTTATTCGACAATGAAAAAGGGCGAAAAATGAAAAAGAAGACAATCATCGGCGAGTCACTGCCGAACATACCGTGGGAAGATAAACCGAAAGGTTGTATCGATGTATTGTGGAGATACAGCGGCAATCCTATTCTCGACTGGAACCCGATACCCAAGGCGGCGCGTATTTTCAATAGCGCGGTCCTGCCTTATAAAAATGAATTTGCGGGGGTTTTCAGGGCCGACCAGAGAAACGGCCGCGCGACGCTGTTTTTCGGCAAGAGTAAAGACGGCCTGAAATGGAAAATCGGACCTGACCCAATTGACTGGGTTAACGAAAAAGGTAAACCGAATCCGATTAGCTACGGCTATGACCCGAGGTTCGTGAAGATTGACGATACCTACTATATTATATGGTGCGACGATATGCACGGGGCGTCAATCGGTCTGGGGCGGACCACGGACTTCAAGACCTTTATCCGTATGCCGAATCCGCTTATGCCCTTCAACAGAAACGGGGTTCTTTTCCCGAGAAAGGTACACGGCAAATATCTGTTATTGAGCCGGCCAAGCGACAGCGCCCACACGCCTTTCGGCGATATCTATATGAGCGAAAGCCCCGACCTTATTTATTGGGGCAATCACAAATACGTTATGGGCAAGGGCGGCAAAGGCTGGTGGCAGGGCACGAAAATCGGCGCAGGCCCGATTCCGATTGAGACGACCGAAGGGTGGCTGTTGTTCTATCACGGCGTATCGTTTACCTGCAACGGCTTCGTTTACAGTTACGGGGCGGCGATACTGGATATCGATAAACCATGGAAGGTGCTCTACAGGACGCGAGATTATCTGCTCACGCCGGAAAAACCGTATGAGACAACCGGCTTTGTGCCGAACGTGGCGTTCCCCTGTGCCAATATATACGATGCCGACACAGGCAGAATCGCCATTTATTACGGCGCCGCCGACACCTGCACCGCCGTCGCATTTACGCAGGTCGATGAGTTAATCGATTATATTAAGAAAAACTCGGAAGTATTTTAGTTGTACCCTGACAAGCCAGTATAAAAGCAATAGGCGGCACGGGCTTCTGAACCGTGCTGCTTATAAGTTTAAACCATCTAAGCGCATTGTTGATGAGGGGCAATCCTATGAGGTTTGGATATTTTGACGACAAAGCGAAGGAATACGTAATCGAAAGGCCGGATACGCCGAGGTCGTGGGCGAATTATCTCGGTTCGACGGAATATGGCGCAATCATAACCAATAACGCGGGTGGCTACAGCTTTTATACGTCTGCGGCACAGGGTCGCCTTACGCGGCTGCGGTTCGACGATGTTCCGATTGACCAGCCGGGAAGATATATTTACGTCCGCGATAAACAATCCGGCGATTACTGGTCAAACGCCTGGCAGCCAGTTGGCAAGCCCCTCGACCAATATAAAACCACCTGCCGACACGGCACGGCATACACAATCATCAATTCCCAGTATTCAAAGATTGAAACCGAGACCACTTATTTTGTGCCGCTTGGCAAACACTTTGAGTGCTGGCTGCTGAAGGTTACGAATAAAGACAGCGTCAAAAGAAACCTCAGCTTGTTTTCCTTCGTCGAATACCCGGGCACGTGGCACTGCTTCAATGACTTCCTTAACCTGCAATACTCGCACGGCATTGTGAATATGGATTTTGTTGACGGAATGATTGATTACGGCAGTAGTGTTTATGCGCTGCCCAGCGGCAACAGCATTCTCGAAGGCGACCAGAACAGGCACTCATTCCTTGCGTTTTTAGGCGGCGAAATTGTCGGCTTCGATACCGACCGCGACATTTTCATAACCCCGTATCGCGGCTATGGCAACCCGATGGTCGTCGAAAAAGGCAAATGCACCGGCTCGAAGGCGTATGGTGACGATGGCTGCGGCTCGATACAAATCGATGTTGATCTTGAACCGGGCCAGTCGAAGGAGTTTGTCGTCCTGATGGGTATCGGCAAAGCGGCTGTCGAGGGCAAAAGGGTTGTCAAGCAGTTCGGTGACATCGCCAAGGTCAAAGAGGAGTTTGAAAAGGTCCGCCAGTACTGGCATAACCGTCTCGAAGGACTTGGTATCTGTACGCCCGACGCGCAGTTTAACAGTATGATGAATATGTGGAGCCCGTTCAATTGTCTCACTACCTACTCCTGGTCGAGAATGGCGAGCTTGATTTACAGCGGCGAACGCGACGGCCTGGGCTACCGCGACACAGTTCAGGATTTTATGGGCGTTATGCATTTGATTCCCAAAGAGGCGGTCAAACGCCTCGAGCTTATGATTACCGGCCAGTGTTCCACCGGCGGGGCGATGCAGATTGTGATGGCGTTTACGCACAAGCCCGGAAAAGAAAAACTGCCCAAAGAAGAGGATTACCGCTCCGATGACTGCCAGTGGCTCTTTAACGCGGTTACCACTTACGTCAAAGAGACGGGCGATATCGATTTTTATAACAAGGTTTTGCCGTACGCCGACAAGGGTAAGGCGACGGTGCTCGGCCATCTTCGCCGGGCGATTGAATTCAATCTCAAACGCACGGGCAAAAATGGGTTACCCAGCGGACTTTTGGCTGACTGGAACGATTGCCTGCGATTAGGCACAAAGGGGACATCGGTATTCGTTGCTTTGCAGGTGCGTTACGGCCTGAAGACATATATTGAGATTTGCGAGATGTTCGGCAAGCAAGCGGAAGTAAAATGGGCGAGAAAGCAGCTCGAAGCAATAGACAAGAAACTCGACAAATTCGGCTGGGACGGCAAATGGTACGTCCGCGCATATAAAGAATCCGGCGAGAAAATCGGCTCCAAAGAAAGCAAGCAGGGCTCTATCTATCTTAGCCCGCAATCCTGGGGCGTCATCAGCGGCCATGCCGATAAACAACGCGCCGAGCAGGCGATGAAATCCGTCAATGAAAAACTCGCGACCGATTATGGCCTTATGCTTTGTGCGCCGCCTTATGAAAATATCTACTGCCAGGAAATCCGCGCTATTCTGTTCAACAAGGGTTCAAAGGAAAACGGCAGCATTTTCAATCACACGCAGGGCTGGGCGGTTATGGCGGAAACTATGCTTGGCCACGGCGACAGGGCGTTCAAGTATTTCCGAAGTTATATGCCCGCGTCGTTCAACGATAAGGCCGAGATTCGCGGCAGTGAACCATACGTTTACTCGCAATATACTCACAGCATTTTCAGCCCGCGTTATGGTGCATCGCGTGTCCCCTGGCTCAGCGGCGCCGCATCCTGGGCGTATTATGCAGCAACGCAATATATCCTCGGTATCAGGCCCGATTACAAAGGCCTTCTCATTGACCCCTGCATCCCGACCGACTGGAAGGGATTTACTGCCACCCGTCGTTTCCGCAACAAGATGCTGAATATCAAGGTCATAAATCCGAATGGCGTACAAAAAGGCGTTAGGAAAATTACTCTCAACGGCCAACCAATCGAAGGCAACCTGATTCCCGTTTCCAAAATGCAAAAAGAAAATGAAGTCCTTGTGGAGATGGGAGCAAATGCCTAAAATTGATTTCGGAAGGCGTATAAAAATGACTTGCGAGCAATGCCAATCTAACAATACTTGTCTATATGCCCCGAATCAGTTATGCTCCACATAAATTTGGAAAGGGTGTTTGCTGACGACGGTGAAAAATGGGAATTGAATTCATAAAAGAGAAGGTTGTTCCGATACTCAGACGGCATAATGTCAAGCGGGCTTCGCTATTTGGGTCAGTGGTTAGAGGCGAAGCACGCGAGGATAGCGACGTGGATATTCTGGTTGAACTGCCGAAAGGATTAAGTTTGTTTGATTTTGTTGGAATACAATTAGAGCTTGAGGAAGCGCTTGGAGTAAAGGTGGATTTGGGCGAGTACTCGACAATCAAATCGATAATCAGAGAACAAATAATGAGCGAACAGGTGCCGATTTATGAAGAGAAACATTAATCTATACCTACAGGATATTCAGGAAAGCATAGCGGCGATAGAACAATATACCGAAAACCTCATCGAAAAGGAATTCCTGAATAACATACAAATAGAAGACGCAGTCATCCGAAGATTTGAAATCATCGGCGAAGCCGTCAAGAACCTCGATAAGAATTTCAGAGAGCAATATCCGGAAGTCCCATGGAAAGAAATAGCGGGAATGAGAAATGTTTTTGCGCACGAGTATTTCGGGGTAGAACTTGATAGGGTTTGGGATGCGATAAAAAAGACCTGCCCGAATTAAAGCGACATATTCTTAAGATGATTGAGGGGCAGAAAAACAAATGAAAGTATTGTTCATTGGCGGGACAGGAATAATAAGCACAGGCGTTACGCAATTGGCTGTCGAAAGAGGAATCGACCTGTATCTGCTCAACCGCGGGCAAAGCAGAAAACTGATTCCCAGCGACGTCAAGGTCATCAAAGGCGATATCAGGGACAGGATTTCCGCGAGCAAACTTCTCAAGCCGCACAACTTTGACGTCGTTGTCAACTGGGTGGCATACATACCGACGCACGTCGAGGCCGACATCGAATTCTTCAGGGGCAAAGTCGGCCAATACATATTCATCAGCTCCGCGTCGGCCTATCAAAAACCGGCGACTCACTGGCTCATAACTGAATCTACGCCGCTTGCCAATCCCTATTGGCAGTATTCGCGTGACAAAATTGCCTGTGAAGACCGGCTGGTGACAGAATACCGCGACAATGGTTTTCCCATCACAATCGTCCGCCCGTCGCTGACATACGGCATTACGATGATACCCGCGGCGATTAACAGTTGGCAAAAGCCCTGGACGATTGTTGACCGTATGCGAAAGGGCAAAAAAATAATCATCCACGGCGATGGTCTGACTCTCTGGACGATGACGCACAACACCGATTTCGCCAAAGGTTTCCTTGGCCTGATGGGCAACGTTCAATCAATCGGTCACGCCGTTCACATCACATCAGATGAGGTTCTTACCTGGAACCAGATATATCAGGCAATAGCGGATGCCGCGGGCGTAAAGCATAACCATGTTTATATCCCCTCTGATTTTATCGCCAAAATCGACCCCGAGTACACAGGCACGCTTTTGGGCGACAAATCCTGCTGTGCCGTCTTCGACAACACCAAAATAAAGCGCCTCGTTCCTGATTTTGTCGCTACCGTTCCTTTTTCACAGGGAGTAAGGCGCTCGGTTGATTGGTTCGAGGCCGACCGGGAACGATGTGTGGTGGATGATGATTACAACAAATTTATGGACCGCACCATTGCCGCCTACGAGAAAGCATTACCTAGGTGAGGCGTTATCGCCTTTCAAAGTTTGCGGTCGAGAATCTGGTTTTTGTCGCGAACGAGGTTGGCGCGCTCAGGGAAAATTCTCATTATCTCGTTGGCGTCGGCAGGGCTGAGTGTATATGTGCTTTCCTGCCCGAGCAGTATCTTTGTCGTTTTTTTTGAACTGTCGTAATAAGTTTGCTGCCAGTAGCCGCGCCCATCCAGCCATTCCATTCGGACGGAATTGCTGTCCGTCTGCCCTTTGGCAGGGGGCAATTTCTCGACATACGCCGGCGTAATAATCCCTTCCGACCTGATTACGTCGATGATGACGGCCTGCTCGTTGCTGCCCAGCACCCTTGTCAAAACCGGGCCAAGAATAATATCCGGGACAGCCGCCTCGCCAAGTTCATATTCGCTTGTCTCTCTGCCCGTCTGCCGGTTGACGGATGAGCCGGCCCGCGACCTGCGAACCGCCAGAACGCCGGAGTCAGCCGTCATTTCGATGCCTTTGCTGCCCATTCTTGATATGGCCTCGACCCGCCAGATGAACTGTCGCAGGTCGGCGCCTCCGCGGAAAAAGCTGACTTGCTCATCGGGTACAGGTTCTCGCAAATAGTAATAATCGGCCGCGTTGATGCTGGTGTTGGCGTCCGTTTGAATCGCCACCATCGCGTCCATCGTAAAGCCGATTGTCCGGCCGGTAGGGTCAACTACGGCGAAAAGCGAAACCGTTCCTCCATCAGCATCGCCGGCCAAAACGCCCTTCACTCCCTCATCCCTGATTTCGCTGAGGAGTTGTGCTCCCGCCTGTAAAAACCCGTTGTCGCTGAACCGGATGCTTTTGACAATTTTCTCGAAAACCTGTTTCGCCAGGTCTTGTTCTATCGCCGCCTGCAATACCTCGATTTCAAGTTGTCGCCCGCCCGCAAGTTCGCAGACGCCCAAAATTATCTCAATCCCAGCGTCGGTATTTATGCTTGCCCAGTTGACGGTAAGCTGGTCTGCCGTTATTTGACCCGTCTCAGTCGTCTTGGCTTCAGCGTGCTCCTCGTCAAGTCGCTCCTGCGGTGTCCCCGCGCGTGTCGCCAGCAGGTAACGGCACTGGGCGTATGACTGGTTCGTAGCGCCGCCGGCAACAAGGATACTGCTGGCCGAAAAGACGTTGTTTTCATAAGTCCATTTCTCTTCACATTTCCAGCCGTTGCCCGAAGGCATCGAAAGCGATAATCCCGACCGGCTCAATTCAATGGGCGCAGACAGCCGGATGCCGGCCCTTAAATGTATTACCAGTTGGGCCACCAGCAATGAAATAACCAGAAAGGCCGGCAGCGCAATTGTCCTGGCTATGTGGTTTCCTGTTTTGTTTTCATCGACCATAAGATTACCGTTGATTTTTAAGTTGTGATTTGAAAAAAAGAAACAGTAAACGGCAAATCAAAAAAATAGTTCCAACTGCGTTACATGGCGCTTTGTCTAATCAAAGATAGCGGCGGCTGACTCGTCGAGGGCCTGCTGGCCCTTGTGCAGGAACCTGTAATAAGCCCACTTTGCAAGCCCGCTGGCCGCAAAGCCGCAGAAAATCAGAACAAACGCGACCTGACGACTCCATATTATCAGCGCGAAAAACAGCAAGGCCCTGATTAGATGCGCGAATGGTTTTTTGCCCCTTATATACTGGTTGAGCACGTGTGCGTACCTGATTCGACTGACCATCAGCACCGCTATGCCGACGGCGATTATCGG
>JBEKAT010000092.1:0-9532 GCA_050015775.1 Sedimentisphaerales bacterium
TGTGCAGGGATTTTTTGTGCGCGTCGATGCCGACGAACAAGTCGTCATCTTTGGTGAGGCGGATTGTGTTGAACCATTTCTGCTTTTTTGATACTGTTGTCATAGGTCATCCCTTTCAATTAAGTTAGATTTGTTCGTTGTGCAAAGCATAAATCATAACCGTTGAAAGGATGACCTTCATATTATCTAAGTTTTGAGGACACCTTACCTTACAAGTAGCGTACTTCGTTGAAATTGGTCATCTTTCTTTTAATTCCGCGCTATAATTCCTATGTTTGGAGCGTCTTGGCGGGCTTTTGAAGTCATACAGAAGGGCGGCCTGACAGTGGGGCGAATGTTTTTGCCGTACAGCCAATATTTTGGATTTTGGCAGGTGAAGCAATAAAATGCGTGAACAATGCTTTGGCGTTATTGTATAATTCAAGGCAGGTTTTGATATTATCGTTGAATTGAAAGGCTTGGTTGCGTAGCCAAGCGTTTAATATGGGAAATACCAAATTAAGTGAGAAGAGAACCATGAAACGGTACGGTTATTTGTTGATGGTAGCGGTCGTGGGAATATCGACCCCGGGTTGCACGTCTCCGTCAGGTCGGCCGGACTACACGGCCTCCGGAGCTTTGGCCGGCGGGGCAACGGGCGCGATTATCGGCAGCACGGCTCGGCAGCCGGGTCCCGCCCCACTGGTCGGCGCAGCTATGGGCGCAGTGGTCGGCGGCCTCATCGGGCACGGCATGGACCAGGACCAAGAGGCGCAGTTGAGGGCGCAAGCCCCGCAGACACTGCAACGGCTTGAACAGAGTCAGCCGTTGACGGTGATGGACGTCAAATCGCTGGTGAAGGCCGGGATCAGCGACGATCTCGTCATCAGCCAGATTCGCAACTCCCGCACGGTCTATCACCTCAGCACAGCGGACATTGTTGATCTCAAGAACTCGGGTGTCAGTGAAAAAATCATTGATTTTATGATCAACACGCCGACCCAGGTTCAGTCCGCCCAAGTGGCGGGAGTGGTAGGGACTGCGCCACCGCCACCGGTAGTCGAGCAGGTTGTTGTGGCTCCGGGTCCGGACTACATCTGGGTGGGAGGCGCGTGGGTCTGGTTCGGGGACCGTTGGGTTTGGCACCACGGCTATTGGCACAGACCGCTGCATCCGTACGAGTACGGGCACCACGGACGATAACCCGGCTCAGCAGGGTTCTGGAAACCACACGACTTTGTTGATAAGGTACAATTTTCTCTGTGAGATAGCCTTCTGATGCGGCTTACGCAGCCGCGCACCGTTTCTTCCAGAAGGCATTTTTCATGTGAAGCGGCCACGAGCGCGTCTCCGCTATTGAGGTAAGGAGATTGAAGCCGGTCGGTATGACCGGCTTTTTTCCTGCGCATTTCACACAAATGTACAATTGGGTATGCCGGTTGATTTTTGCTCATTTATCAATTAGAATGCCGGTCAAAAGCTAAAAGCATCGGCGTGTTTATGAACTAAAAACGTACAGGATAGGTGGAAAGTACAGGTATAAAAATGGCGAAACACAAAGAAAATTGTCCGCATAAGGCACAGTATTTATCAGGCAAGCGTATCCTTCCGGAGCCGATTTCAAAATCGACGGATATAGCGAAACTGATAGACAATATGGACGCTTACAATGGCGGAAGATTAAGGGCCGCCTGCCAGTTGCTGAAAGATAAATACTCTCAGGAGGACGTTACCATAGGTATGAGCTTGGCGGGGGCATTAACGCCGGCAGGGCTTGGACCATCGGCAATAATTCCCCTGATGAACCACGGTTTTGTTGACTGGCTTACCGCTACTGGCGCGAATATGTATCACGATATACATTACGCGTTCAATCTGCCGATGTTCCGCGGCAGTCACTCGGTCGATGACGTTGATTTGAGAGACAAGGGCGTAACGCGGATTTACGATATCCTGTTTGATTACGAAGACGTCCTGATGGAAACCGACAGACGGCTCAGAGAGATACTGATAAGGCCTGAGTTTCAGAAAGAAATGGGCACGCGCGAATTTTATCATTATCTCGGCAAAATTCTCAGCGACCTCGAAGAAGAGCACAAACTCGGCCAGGTAAGTATTCTCGCGGCAGCTTACAGGAACGGCATACCCGTCTTCACGTCGTCTCCGGGCGATTCAACAATCGGTATGAATATCGCCGGCCTTGAACTTCTGGCGGAAGCATCGGATTTGCAGAATGCGTTTAAGCTGAAAATAAATCCGAGCATCGATGTTAACGACTCGACGGCGATAATACTAAACGCCAAAAAATATGAAAACGGCAAGACGGGCGTCATATTGATTGGCGGTGGAAGTCCCAAGAATTTTGTGCTCCAGACGGAGCCGCAGATTCAGGAAATCCTGATGATTCCGGAAGCGGGCCAGGATTACGATATAAACGTAACAGATGCCAGGCCGGATACCGGAGGGTTATCGGGCGCACCGCCGAGCGAGGCGGCAAGCTGGGGCAAAATCGACCCGACAAAACTGGATGAGACCGTAACCGCCTATCTCGACGTGACAGTTGCATTGCCGATTATGGTTGCGTACACCATTGCGACCACCAGGCCCAAGAAACAGAAAAGATTATATTACCGCGGCGAAGAGCTGCATAAAAAGCTGATAAAGTCCTATCTTGAGAACAATAAAGAGGTTGAAAAACTCAGGAAGATAATCAAGAAGTTAATGGCCTGACAAAAATGGGATTGATATGAAAAAAGAGCTTCTCAAATTAGCCCAAAAGCACGGGACTCCTTTATTTATAGTTGACCACGACGTGATAAGGAAGAATTACCGTACCTTCAAGAAGAATCTGCCGAGGGTACAGGCCTATTACGCGGTCAAAGCCAATTCGGAACAGGAGATAATCAAGACGCTGTTCAATGAAGGCGCCAGTTTCGATGTCGCTTCCTACAATGAGTTTATGCAGATTTACAAATACATCAGGCATTTCGAGGAGAAGGACAAAGATTTTTACATCTGGGACAAGATAATTTTCTCCAACACAATAAAAGACAGGCAAACTTTGAGGGACATAAAGCGATACCGGCCTCTTGTTACCTATGACAGCGTAGATGAGCTGAAAAAGATACGAGAAAATTGCGAAACAGCCGGCCTGGTTTTGCGATTGAAGGTCCCCGATACCGGCTCACAGGTGGAGATGAACTCGAAATTCGGCGCCGAGCCGGGAGACGCATATAACCTCATAAAACAGGCGTTTGATTTGGGTCTGATGGTCGAAGGATTGAGTTTTCACGTCGGCAGCCAGTGCACTAATTTCGATAATTACACGGCTGCGCTGACAATAACATCTGGTATTTTCAATGATGCGAGAGAAAAGGGTTACAATCTTAAAATAGTCGATATCGGCGGGGGATTTCCTGTGCCTTACGATTCGCATGTCCCCAAGTTTGAAAAACTCGCGGCGGTAATAAATTCCGAATGCGAACGCCTGTTCCCCCATGACATCGAGATTATAGCCGAACCAGGAAGATTTATGGTGGCCACTTCAGCCGGATTGATTTCGGAGATAATCGGCAAAGCCAGAAGAGACGGGAAGATTTTCTACCACATAAACGATGGCGTATATCATACGTTCTCAGGTGTTGTTTACGACCACTGGATTCCTAATTTCCGCGCATTCAGGCAGGGCAGGAAAGAGGTCTGTGCCGTTGTTGGGCCGACCTGCGATAGTTTTGATAAAATTTCCGTTTCGGAACAACTTCCGGGCAATCTGGAAATAGGCGATTATCTTTACACGGAGAATATAGGCGCATACAGCACCGCTTCCTCGACGAAATTCAACGGCTTTGACGGCGCCAAAATCCTGCATCTTAATAATTAGATCCCCTCGTTCGCTCGCCTACCACTTATATTGCATCCCAAAGGTAAATCTTATAGGACTTTGGGTGCAAGCCGGGGCATATATGGCAATCTGCTGATACCCTCGCGTCTTTGTCTTTAAGTCGCCTGGAGGTGGTGTCGATAAACACTGCTGATTGGGAAAAATTCTGTCAGAATGAAGGGCTATTATGGAAAATCAAGACCCGATAATTTCGCTGATTACCAAAGAGAACATTCTTGATGAGGCCACTTTGCAGACGGCGATTGCGCAGCAGCAGCAAACCGGACAAAGTTTGATAAGTGTGCTGAAGAAGGGCAATCTTGTCGATGAGGAGCAACTCACAAGGGTTATCGCTATTGCCCACAACATCGAGTTTGTAAATCTTTCACCGGATACGATAGACCCGATGGCGGCCCATTTGCTTTCGTATGAAATGGTGAGCCGTAACAATGTCATTCCAATCAAAAAGGAAGGCAAGCGGCTGTTTGTTGCGATGAGTTCTCCGTTGAATCTCTCGGTTCGTGACCAGATAGAGATGAAGACGGGCTATGAGGTGTCGCCGGTTGCCGCCTCGCCTAACGCGATAAGGCAGGCGATTAACTACCATTTCAGCGTCCGTGACGTAACCAAGCAAACAATCGTTTCGATGCGGCTTAAACAGGAGCCGGGGCAGGGGCCTGAGGATGACAGGACGCTCGAAAGCAAGCTTACCGAGGTTGAGCGGGAATCGGCGAATGTCGTTGATTCGCCGATTACGCGGCTGGTCGCATCCATAATAAACGGCGCGATTGACGCTCGCGCCAGTGACATACATCTTGAGCCAAGGGAGTCGGATATGAGGGTGCGATATCGTATCGATGGTATTTTGCACGATACGCTAAACGTGCCGGTTTCGGCCCAGCTCGAGGTTATATCGCATATCAAGATTATGTCGGATATGGATATCTCAGAGAAAAGGATGCCGCAGGACGGGCATATGACAATGCAGCATGACGGCAAGGATTATGACCTGCGTGTTTCGTCGCTGCCGGCGACCGGCGGAGAAAAGATAGTGATGAGAATTCTGGATAAGTACTCCCTGAAGTGGTCGCTTGATACGGTTGTAACTTCGACGGAGGACAATCAAAAATTCAAACGGCTTGCCGCCAATCCATACGGGATGATTCTGCTGACCGGCCCTACCGGCTGCGGCAAGACGACTACCTTGTATTCGCTGCTGCAGTTGCTCAATATTCCCGAAAGAAACATCGTAACGGTCGAAGATCCCGTTGAATATCGGCTCGAAGGTATAACACAGTTGCAGGTCAGGCCCATCGCGGGGGTGACGTTTGCGTCGGCGTTGCGCAGTATTGTCAGGCAGGACCCGGACGTGATTCTCATCGGTGAAATACGCGACCCCGAGACCGCTGAAATAGCAATCAGCGCCGCGTTAACGGGGCATCTGGTTCTTAGCACGCTGCATACCAACGATGCGGCAGGGGCGGTTTCGCGTTTAATAAACCTCGGCGTGGCTCCTTTTCTTGTCGCCTCGGCCCTGCTGGGCGCAGTTGCGCAGCGTCTGGTAAGGACTACCTGTGAAAAATGCAAACAGCCATATACGCCATCCGCGGAGGAATTGGCTACTATTTTCGGCAAGTCCCTGCCCGGCAAGGATATACAGATTTACAAAAGCGCCGGCTGCAATAGCTGTAGAAACACCGGCTATCGCGGACGACGTGGCGTTTATGAGATTTTTAACGTTAGTCCGCAGATTCGCAAAATGATAACCGACGGCTGCAGCGACGGACAATTCAAACAGCAGGCGATACAAGAGGGGATGAGAACGCTGACGAAAGCCGCGATTGATGAACTGCTCAATGGTAGCACTACAATTGATGAGCTGATGCGAGTTGTGGATTTGAGGGTGAATTAATGGCTGTCTATACGTATGTAGCGAAGGACGAAAAAGGGGGTATGTTCACAGGAACTTACACGGATGTGGACAGCGCCTTCACGCTGCGCAGCGAACTTGACAAGATGGGGTATGTCCTTGTCAAGGCCAGGCGGGGAAAACAGGACGTCAAAGGTCGTCGCATTGGTGGAAGAGTAAAACAATCGGAAGTTGCCACTTTTGCGTATAAGTTTGCGGGGATGTACTCGGCGGGGCTTCCAATTCTAAGATGTCTTGAAACGCTTGAGCAGCAGGCAGATAACCCGGCCTTCAAGAATATACTGACGGATGTTAGAGAGAACGTGGGGACCGGCTCGAGTTTGAAGGCCGCATTCGCCAAACACAGAGGGGTGTTTTCAGATTTCTTTCTCGGAATGGTCGAGGCGGGCGAGGTAGGCGGCAAACTGGGCGAGACCCTTGAAATGAGCGCAACTTATCTCGAAAAACAGGTCGCGCTGAAGCAGAAGATTAAAGCTGCGTTCGCGTATCCGGTAATTGTTACGGTTATGTGTTTTGGGGTCGTTACCTTCTTGCTTGCTTTCGTTATTCCGGTATTCTCGAAGTTGTATGCCCAGGTCAAGGCGCCGATGCCTGGTCCGACACTGGTGCTTGTCGCGTTAAGCAATATTGTGCGGCACTGGTGGTGGTTGATGATTATTGTCGTGGGAGTGGCGATACTGGCAGTTCGAAGATTGTCGCGCAATGCGTTATTCAGGGCGAAGTGGGACAATTTCAAACTGAACGTGCCGGTCTTTGGAAAGCTCAATCGGATGCTGGTTTCGTCGCATTTTACGCGGACATTTGCAATGCTTGCTTCGGTCGGCGTGTCGGTGATAAAGTCGCTGGATATGGCCAGTGTAGTTGCCCACAATCACAGAGTGTCTGAGATTACCGTGGAGATACAGAAAGCGATACAGGCGGGCTCCCCGATGTCTGACTCTTTGAAGAAATACGATATCTTCCCGCCCGTAATAATACAGATGGCGTCGTCAGGGGAAGAAGTTGGGATGCTGTCCGAGATGCTTGGCAAAGGTGTCGAGCTTCTCGACAAGGATATTGAGCGGGTAATAAACGCCTTACTTGTGAAGCTGGAGCCGGCTTTGACGCTTACTATGGGCCTGATTGTTGCGCTGATTCTTATGGGTGCGTATCTGCCGATGTTTGATTATATGGGGCATTTGAAGTAAGACGCGGTTGCAAGTTGCCGGACGAAATATCCGGAATCAGGTCTCATAATCAAATGGCAGGGGAGTAATTTGGTTGTTGTGAATGTGTTTATTTGTCGAGAGTTTCGGTTAAGTCCTAAGCATTTTGTGTCGAACACGAGTATGTTGAACCGAATTTGTGTGCTTTATTGTCTGATTTGCGAGATTTAATTAAGGAGAGAAACAGATGCGTAACAGAAAAGGTTTAACGTTAATCGAACTGTTGATTGTGGTCATTATTCTCGGCGCCCTGGCGGCGATTGCGATTCCGAGAATCACCACCAGCGCCACCACGGCCAAGAGGAATGCGTGCCAGACCAACATTGATACGCTCAACACAGCCATAGAGATGTACAAGATGGACAGTCCCACTGGTGCCTACCCGACGTACGACACTCTTACGAATGATCCGAACTATTTTCCGGATGGTGCGCCGGTTTGTCCGTTTGGAATTCCGTATGCGATTGGGACAAACAACAGGATTGTCACGACTACCCATGCTCATCCATAAGTTGCTGGCCGGACGAGTTTTTGTTTAGCCGAGGACTTTAAGCAGAGATTATCTGGGATGGCTGCGAATCGTCAGCAGCCATCCCGTTTGTTTGATTCTATGGGCAGGCCCTTACTATGACCGGGAAAAGGACAGCATATAGCTTGGCCGAGATGATATTAGTGGTTATGATTCTCGGCGCCCTGGCGTTTATCGCGATCCCTCGTCTTAATTTTGCCGCAATTCATCACAAACAGGCCCACGCAGTTGCCAAAACGATTGTTACCGACCTTCGCTGGACACGCACTCTTGCGATTTCAAAGGCCGCGACCAATACCACTGGGTTTACGCTGAGCATTAGCGGCTCGAACTATCAAATCATAGACGACTCCAATAGTGTGACGGTGGATTCACAGACGATCGACTCGCATATAACTTGCGGAGGCGGTACTGTATTTAGATTTGGACCTTTGGGGAATTTGCGGGCCGGCGCTACTCCGATTACGGTTTCCTCTGAAGGCAGAACCTACACAATCACTGTCATAACGGGCACCGGGATAGCGGAATGCACGGGAGGTTAGGCGAAGCAATGTGCGTCAAATACTCAAAATCAAATCGGCGACACAAAGGGCTTAGCATTATCGAAGTTGCGATGGCCTCAGCGCTGCTGATTGTGGCGATGGTCCCGATACTGAAAAATCTGACCCGTGCCCAGAAGTTAAGCAACGAAATGGAGAGAAAAACATACGCCCTGGTTCTCGCCCAGGGCAAACTCGACGAAATAAAGGCACGCTCCATTTATAATTTCGACTCGTCTTTTACAGCCAATAACGTTGTCCTGAGCGGTTCGTATCTTTGCAATATCACCGATACTGCGGCCGGCACGGATTTGAAGCAGATAACAGTCGAAGTCGGCCATGATGACAACGGTAACGGCACGCTGACCGGCGATAAGATAGAAGTTACCTTGGCCACCTATGTTGCCAGAAGATGGTTTCCTTAGCTTATAGGACCTCTTCTCGAAACCTCTAAATTGTATTCCCTTCCCCATTTGACTGTCTTATAAAAACGTTGTTTTATAAGCGGCAAGAGGGAATTCTATATGTTTCATCGTTTTTTTCTTTTGGGTTCACCATCACGTCTTGCGGCAAACGCTACCCCCTTTTTATGCCGAAAAATACCAATGGCAAACTGGTCCTTATGCGATAAAAAAGATGACTAAAAAAAACGGCAAAATACGATTTCACAGAGCTATGACTTTGCTCGAGCTGGTTTTAGCGATGGTTATGGTAACTATAATCTTCGCCGCTGTTTTGCCTCAGTTTGCGGCCATAAGAAACAGTTGGGACAGCAAGCAGGGTTCCTCCGAGGCACTTCAGAACGGCAGAGTGCTTATGGACCACATCAGCCGGAATCTGTCAAAGGCCAAGAAGATAATTGTCGTAAGCGATTCGTCGGTACCAAGTGGGTATATCCAGTTTGTTGATAACAACGACGTGAATAACAGATACGATATCGCGTCTGCCAACAGCTATGTTGAGTATGGCCCCATAGGCAATCTTTCGGACCTTGCAGGGCCTGTCAGCTTGCTGCGGTTTACCTGCTATGACGCATGTAATCTGGATGCGCCTTTGTCGCCGATTACGGATACAAACATCATCCGCGCCGTGAAAGTCGATGCTACGATTACAAATTCGGCTTCGATGGGTCAGGCCAAGACCTTCACCACCTGGGCTTACCTTCGCACAAACACAAATATCGGTGGGCTCGTGGGTTGTTGGAACTTGGATGAGACCTCCGGCTTAACTGCAGCAGATGGCAGCGGGTCCGGCAACAATGGAACACTGGTCAATGGTCCGACGTGGAATCCAACAGGAGGACAAATCGGCGGTGCGTTAGTTTTTGACGGAATTGATGATTATGTCAATTTAGGGACTGATTCATCACTTAATTTTGGAAGCTCCAAACCTTTTACAGTAGCAGCTTGGGTTAAAACGACAGAGGATTATGGCTTGATCGTCTCTTTTAGAAGTTCAACGGACGGTGGG
>JBEKAT010000093.1:0-9492 GCA_050015775.1 Sedimentisphaerales bacterium
AACTCAACGACGTCTGCGCTGAGCCGGTTTGCGGCCAGGGCGAAACTGTTTCGCGTGCGGGTGCTGTCCTCGAAGAAAAGATTGACCACGAGCTTGCCTCGCAGGGGCGGGGCTTTTTTGACTGCTCTTGCGCTTATTTCCTCGAAGCCCTGCGCGGTATCGAGGATATAAGTGATTTCTTCAGCGGTTAATTCTCTAAGGCCGAGCAGATGTTTGCGCTGCCATTTAAACTCCCTTGTTTTGCCCTTTTCAGCCATACCTGGCGACCGCCTTAATTTAATTTTTAATCAGGTTATTCAACTATGACCTGTTCTTTGTTGTCCGATTCTTTCAACAGCACCTGGACTAATGTTCCCGGTTTTGCGTCGGCTTTATAGCCGGCATAGTCGGCCTGGATGGGAAATTCTCTCCCGGCCCTGTCAACGAGCACCGCAAGACGAATCGCCTTTGGTCTGCCGAGGTCTATAAGCGCATCCATCGCCGCTCTTGCCGAACGGCCCGTATGCAGAACGTCATCGACCAGGATTATGATTTTGTCGTCTATATCGAAGCGGATTTCAGTGGTGCGAACCTGCGGCTGCGAACCGCTTTTTGGCGAATTGAGGTCGTCTCGGTAGAGGGTGATATCGAGTGTTCCGCAGGGTATTTCACTGCCGATTTTTCTGGATAGTCGTCCGGCCAATCGTTGTGCGACAATTTCGCCCCTGCTGCGGATTCCTATTACGGCTATTTCAACGCCTTCGGGAATATCGGCGACAATACGATTTGCCAGCTTGTTGAGAGCGCTATCGATTTGTTTGGCGTTCAGCAATACCTTCATTTGTCGCTATTGGCCCTCTTTCGGAACATGCTTAAGTTTGGGAAATTATATCAATTCGTGGTTTGAAAAGCAAGACCGCTTTTCATCAATTATTGCCTCAAGAATTAAGAGGTGAGATTAGGTTTGAATGTTGTCCGCCAAACATAAGGCGGATAAAAGTTTTTAGTTTTGAGTTTCAGGTGCAGACCTTTGCCATATTGCGGTGGCGACAGCGGCGGCAATAAAAAAAGCCCCGCGGGGGCGGGGCTTTTGTAGTCAGATTAGCAAATATACACTTGCAGCGAAATTAATCCTTCGGAATTGTCAAAACGACGAATATGCTGCTTTTTTCGTATCTGACGCGGAGCATTACTTTTCCTTCTTTAGCGGCTGCGTCTACTGCCTCTTTGAATTCCTTGACGTTTTCAATCGCCTTTCGGTTCACTTCCTGAATTAAGCTTCCGGGCTGAATGCCGGCCATTGCTGCCGGCGAGCCGGGTTCCACGTCGGTAACGAGGACTCCTTTTTGTCCAACTAATCCAAACTGTTTGGCTAAATCGTCAGTGAGATTCTGGGCTGTTATACCAAGCTTTTCAGCGGCTTGGCCTTTTATGTTTGCGGCAAGTTGCTCATTGGATGGCTTTTCTTCGAGTTTGGCGGTAAGCGTCTGTTTCTTGCCGTCGCGCAGGATGGTGATTTCGACTTCGCTGCCCGGTTTTTTCATTGCGACGCGTCTCTGGAATTCCGCCGCTTTTTCGACGGGCTGGCCGTCAAACGCGACGACGATATCTCCGGCTTTGAGGCCCGCTTTGGCTGCCGCCGAATCAGGTGAAACGTCGGGAATAATGACGCCTTTGGTATCCTTGAGTTTGAATGATTCAGCCAGGTCGGGCGTGATGTCCTGGATGGTGACACCGAGGAAACCGCGGACGACTTTTCCTTTTTGGACAAGCTGGTCGTAAACGGACTTTGCCATATTTATGGGGATAGCGAGACCAATACCGATATTTCCGCTTGAGCCGACTATCGCGGTGTTGATGCCGACGACTTTGCCGTCGAGGTCAATCAGCGGGCCGCCTGAGTTGCCGGGATTGATTGCCGCGTCGGTCTGTATGAAGTCCTCGTAAGTTGAAAGCCCCAGGCCGCTTCTGCCTTTTGCGCTGACGACGCCGACTGTAACTGTGTGGCTAAGTCCGAAGGGGTTACCTATGGCGATTACCCATTCACCAACTTCGAGCGTGTCGGAGTTGGCCATTTCAAGGGGATGCAGATTGTTGGCGTCAATTTTGATAACAGCGACTTCGGTGGATGGGTCTGTGCCGACGATTTTTGCCTGTAATTCGCGGCCGTCCAGCAATGTTACCATGATTTTCTCGGCGTCTTCGACAACGTGATTGTTTGTGAGTATGTAGCCGTCCTGTGAGACGATAAAGCCGGAACCCTGAACGGGCCTGATGATTTTTCTTTGCTGGGGCTGTCGTTGCTGTTGTTGTGGCTGCTGCTGGCGGAACTGCCTGCCGAAAAATTGCTGGAAGAATTCATCGTCAAAAGGCGAATTGCCAAAGGGCCAGTCGCGGGAATATGTCTGGGTGATTGCCTGGTTTGCTTTGATACTTACTACGGCCGGCGAGTCCTTTTCGGCGATTGAGGCAAATGCCTTGCCTAACTGGCGAAGGGTATCGATGCTCTTTGAATCCTCAGCGAGGGCTGATAACGGCAAAATTAGCGAAAAAACGATGAGAACGAAGCTGATACGGTATAGTGTTTTGTGTTTAAACGGCTTTACTATAGTAGTCATTTTTCTGGTCTCCAAATAGTCGATGTTTAGAAGTACACGCCTAAAACCCGTTTTTACCTTTGATTACAATGATTTTAATACGATTTTATCGACCGCGGGTTCGGCTGGTCTAAAGCTTTTTTGAAAGGGGGGTTGACAGAGTGCCGAGGCGAGGTTAGAAGCAGTAATAAGGCGATAGTGTTAAATAAAGGAGATTTTTAGGAGGCCAGATATGCAGGTGCTGGAGTATCTAAAAAAATCGGGGGTAAAATACGAATCAAGGGAGCATAAACCGACGTTCAGTGCACAGCAAATGGCGGCTGTTGAGCATGAGCCGGGGAGGTTTGTTGTCAAGCCGGTTGTGGTCAAGGTGGACGGCAAATATGTAATGTGTGTGCTTGCGGCCTGCTATAAAGTGGATTTGGGGGCGCTGAAAAAGCAGCTTGGGGCCAAATCCGTGGAGTTGGCGGAAGAAGAAGAGATGGGACGTTTCTTTGGGGATTGCGAGCTTGGGGCGGAGCCGCCTTTTGGCAACTTGTATGATATACCCACGATAATGGATAAAACCCTTGAGGCCGACGAGCACATAATGTTCCAGGCTGGTTCGCACGAGAATGCGGTCCGGATAAAGATGGCCGACTATCGCAAGTTAGTCAAGCCGAAGGTGCTTGAATTCAGCTACCCCCTCGGTTCGTAAACTTAGTCGGTGTGAGCAAAAAAAAGACCCCCGAAAAATCGGGGGTCTTTGTGAGAACCCATTGTCTTAGCGGGTTAACGCTATTTTACTTCTGCGTCAATCCAGCCGGTCAACTCCTTCAGGTCCGCCAAGGTGATGTCGCCCATGTGAGCAATGCGGAAGGTCTGCTCTTTCAGTTTGTTGTAGCCGTTGCCGAAGGCGGTGTTATGTTTTTGCTGTACCGCCTTGATAACGTCGGCGACGACGATGCCCCTTGTGTTCTTGACGGTCGTCAGTGTGTTGGAGGCGTATTTCTCTTCGCAGAACAGCCCGAACTTCTGCTTTGCCCAGGCCCTTGTGTAATCGCCCATTTCCTTGTGGCGTTTCCAGACGTTTTCCATACCTTCTTTCAGCAGCTTGGTGCATTGATAATGAAGCCCGAAGATGTGCGGTATGCTTGGGGTGGTGGGCGTCTGGTTTTTCTCATTGGATTTGACAAAGGGCAGGAAATCGAAGTAGTAACCTCTTTGCGGGACCTTTTTGCATTTTTCCATAGCGCGGTTACTGACTGCGGCTACAGTGAAGCCGGGCGGCAGCGCGAATGCCTTCTGGACGGAGGCGAAAACAACGTCCCAGCCGAGCTGGTCGAAGTGCATCGGCAGGCCTACCAGGCCGCTGACGGCATCGACAAGGACCAGCACATCGGGATATTTCTTTTTCATCATTTCGCTGACTTCATATAGCGGGTTCGTAAGCCCGGTGCTTGTCTCGTTGTAGACCAGAGTGATCGCGGCGTATTTGCCGGACGCAAGCTTTTTGTCAATCATATCAGCGGTAACGGCCTGACCCCATTCGACCTTTAACTCGTCGCAATTTCTTCCGCAGCTTTTCGCAACATCAGCCCATTTATCGCTGAAGGCGCCGCAGCAGGTGGCGAGAACCGTTTCGTTGAAGTCAACGCAGTTACGGATGGAGGCCTCCCAGAGTCCTGACGCTGATGACGTGACAAGGAAAACATTCTGACTGGTGAAGAGGACTTTCTTGAGCATATCAATCACTTCACCATGCAGTTGGGCGTACTCTTTGCCGCGATGTCCCAGCGTCGGACGCGCCAGTTGCTGAAGGACATCTTCCTTGACCAACACAGGTCCAGGAATAAACAATCTTGGGGGTTTTCTCCAGTCAGCCATAAACTTCTCCTCTATAAAACGTTAGTGTTTATTTATCACCAGCCCGGTATAGACCTTCGGATAAAAGAAAGTCGATTTCTGAGGCATCCTTTCGCCGGTTGCGGTGACCATTTCGATCTGTTTCATTTTTGTCGGGTTCATAAACAAAGCGGCCTGTTTGGCGCCTTTATCAACCTGGTTTATGGAATCGTCTATTCCATCGCCGGTATCTTTTACATATTCGATATTTGCGCCTTCTGCGAGGACTTTTTCATCGATGCCGAGATGCTTTTCGATAATCAGCTTATGTAACACAGCCACGTCTAAGGATTTCCAGTGTTCGCTTTTGTCCGGCGCGACGGCATCCATAAGATGCTTATCCTTGAGCACGGCGACGTAAAATGCGCCGTCGGCTGTGTATATGCCGAAGGCGTTTTTGTCGGCGTCAAACTCGGTTTTCATTTTGTCCGACATTTTTTGTCTGGCCTGCTGTTTGGATTTTTTGTTGTCGAAGGCGAAGGTTGTCAACTCGAAGTCCTTTTTGAGGTCAGCGAGAAACTTTTTGCCGTTGAAGGTCTTGACGTTTTGTATAAGCCGATGTGTTGCCAGTATAAGCAGGCCTTTCTGCCTCGCATTGACGAAGGCGGTCAGGACGTATTGAGCGGTCGGGTTGCCGGTTTCCTTGTAGTAATCGAGGGCAGTTTCGTATCTGTGATGGCCATCGGCTATGACGCAGGTTTGCGTGTCCATCATTTTTGTGATTGCGTCGATGTCGTTTTTGTCCGTAACGGCGAACAGCCGATGGCGGACGTTCTGTTCGTCAACAAAGTAAATGAGCGGTTTTTGCTTCAGGGTTTTTTTGATGATTTTGTCCGCGACGTTTTTGGCGTCTTGGTAAAGCATAAAGATAAGACCGAAGCTGGCCTTGGTTGCCCTTCGCAGGTTTAGGCGATCCGCTTTTGGCCCGGTAAGTGTATATTCGTGGGGCTTAATGTTTTTGCCAAGCTCTTCGAGTTTTGCGAGCGCGATAAAGCCAAGCCGTTGTGCCTTTATGCCTGCAATCTCGAAATCCTGGACATATCCGTAAACGGTGTCTTCGGTGTCGCGTTTGAGTGCGCCCGTCTGGAACCAGTCGTTAAGCAGTTTGGCTGCTCGCGTATATTGATTATTGTCCGGGCTGTCGGATGGGGTGGTTTTGCCCTTGGTTATCTGAGCGATGTTGTACTTACTTTTTTTGTAGAGCCGGTCCTGGAGGTCGGCGTCGATGACGTCATAAGGGGGTGCAATGCAATTCCCGACGTCGCCTACGACCGCCTCGTTGAACCTGTACGCCTTAAATGCTTTTATTTCCATTATCATACACAGGATACTGCTATAACTTTCGGTTGTGACTACGGATAAACCCCACAATGTTGAGCTATTCAACAAAGGATGAAGTATACCAAATTGAGATGCGGTTTGTCAATCGACAGGAAATGTTTTTTTGATGTGCCGGAGGCACTCAGACGATATCGACCAGCAGGTATCGCTGGACAAACCCCTGTTAATCTTATCCATACATATCTCATTGCCGTTCCTCCCGACAACCAAACTGTTGAGGATTATAGCGGAGGGGGTTAGAGTGTGGGCAATTTAATGCAGAATAATAGGTAATCATTGAAAGTCGCTTTAATGCTTAATATACTTGTCTGCGGCGACGATTTTGCCTTTTAGGCAGAAAGGGTATTAGTATGCTTGCGAAAGTCACAAATTTCATCCAAACGGATATATGGCGGATGCGTCTGCGAGACCATTCACGAGGCAAGTCGCTTTTTATCCGGTTCCTGCGGATAGTCATTCTTGCCGTCCGCGGCTTTAACGAGAACAAGTGTAAGTTCCGGGCGTCCGCTCTTACTTTTTACACATTGCTTTCGATTGTGCCGGTTATTGCCTTGATGTTCGGAATTGCCAAGGGATTCGGACTGCAGGAGCGCGTAGCAGCGCAGGTTCTCGAAAAGATGAAAGGTCAGGAGGAAGTTGCTAATAAGGTTATTGCTTTTGCAAATTCACTTCTCGACAAAACGAGCGGCGGCGTCATCGCCGGAGTGGGTGTTATCTTCCTGTTCTGGACTATCATCAGTTTGCTTAGCAATATTGAAGGTTCCTTCAACGATATATGGGGCATAGTTAAGCCCAGGACTTTTGGCAGGAAATTCAGCGATTACCTGGTAACGATGCTGGTGTGTCCGATTCTGCTGGCCATAGCCGGCGGGGCAACGATTTTTCTCAGCAGCCAGATTCAAAATCTCACCGAAAAAATTCCCATGTTGGAGGATTTTGGACCGGCGTTCTGGCTGGTGATGAAACTGCTGCCTTATCTGACGGTCTGGATTTCTTTCACGTTTATTTTCATTTTTATGCCGAATACGAAGGTTAGATTTGTGTCCGGCCTGATAGCCGGGATAGTCGCTGGCACTTTATTCCAGCTAATTCAGTGGGCATACGTGAATTTCCAGGTTCAGATTACCACAAGATACGCCATATACGGCAGTTTCGCTGCGATGCCTCTGTTTTTGCTCTGGCTTCAGATAAGCTGGTTTATTGTTTTGTTCGGCGCAGAAGTTTCGTTTGCGCATCAAAATGTGGAGACATACGAGTTTGAGCCGGATTGCCTTTCGGCGAGCCATTCGTTCAAGACACTGCTTTCGATTTTTATCACGCAGCGGCTTGTGCACAGATTTTGCGAAGGTGAAAAACCCAGCGAGGCATCCGGTCTTTCGCACGAGCTGGAGATTCCCGTCCGCCTGGTCAGGCAGCTTTTGTATGACCTGTCAGAATCCGGTATTCTATCGGAGGTTAAAAAGGGAGAAGACAAGGAGCTTGCATATCAGCCCGCCATTGACGTTGATAAAATTACTGTGAAATTTGTCATTGACCGACTTGAGCAGCGTGGTACCTCAAGTATACCGGTGCTTCGGTCCGCTGAAATGGACAAGCTTTCCGATTGTCTGCGGCAATTCGACACGACCCTTGAAAAGTTGCCAGCAAATGTATTATTAAAAAACCTGTAAGAAGATTTTTTATTTGTTCGGCTCCGATTTTTTGCCGCCGAAAATTCCTTTGACGCCTTCAACGACGTTTTTTCCCGCTTCGGTAGTGGTTTTCACGGCGCTCTTGCCGAGTTCGGCAGTTGAGCCAGCGACCTGTTTTGTGACGCCCACAGCCAGTGCACCCATAACCTTTCCCACAAGCGTGGCTACGCTGAGTTTTTTGTCGGTGCCGAGGTTTTCCATTACTATCGGGTCGAGCTTCAAACTAATGGTATCGCTCTTTCCAGAGATAGGCAGCAATTTTACCCTGGCGTTTGTATTGGTGATTTCGAGCTTGGTGACGGTCAGGTTTTTGACCGGTTTTTTAGTTTTTGGCGCAGCTTCTTTTTCTTCTTTGGGCAGCTTATTCACTATCTCGTTGAGGTTGTTTGTCAGTCCTTTTTGTTCAATTGTAAGCTTTGTATTGTCGAGCTTGACCAGTTGTATTTTAATCGTGTCGCTCATCAGTGAGCCGATATCGAGATTTACCACTCCCTCGCCAAGTTCCAGCAGCGTCTCATTGGCGTAACCGGGCGGGTTATTGACCACAAGGCCTTTAATCTCGACCCGTCCGCGCAAAATCGACAGGTCGATGCTCTTAACCGTTACCGGCACGCCGAGGGTGCTGCTGGCTGTTTTTTCAACGACTGCTTTAATCATGCCGGCACCGAAAATATGAAAACCGACAATCAGAACCAGCAGGATTACCGCAATCGACACAACCACATAGGTAAGGATTTTTTTTGCCGACTTCATTTTTTTGTCCTCCAAATGGTTTTAGTTGGTTGCCGAAGTTAGGTATCATAAATTTTATCCACATTGTTATTGTTAGAACCTGTACATTGCTCCCGCAATAATTGACATTGTGTAGTCCTTGTTCACTATCGGGCTGTTGCGAATGTCACTGTCTAACCAGTAATAAGTTATGCTGGTAAGCAGGGTCCAGTCGTCGTTTAGCTGGTAGTTTGCGTCAAGGCCGACAAACCAGTTTACGGATGCGCCCGGGTTGTAAGCCGGTCTGCCCGGGCGCGCTTCGTTGTCGCGGACGCCGTAGTAATAATCAGCGAGATTACTGCTGAGCAGGGCAAAACCGGCGGAGGGCGATATCTTTGATTTTTCAAATTTGAATGGTTTGGCGTATGTTACGCGAAATTCCTGGCCATCGTGCTGGCCCAGGGCGTCGGTAAGGATTCTCGCGTAAAGATTGCCCCAGTCCCCGGTTACCGAAAATTCTCCTCCTACGTCAACGGTCATATTCCTGTTGTGCATTCCATCTAAATCATCGCTTTTGTCCGCGTTGTAACCATCGAGCCGCAATTTGCCGATAACGTCAAACGCCATATTGGAATCGGAGAACAGTCGGCAGCCCGCGGTATCGATGAAGAAATAAAATGGTGCGCTGACGGCGGTAATAACCGGTATTGGATAAATGGTCGAATCCATTCCCTTGTATGGTTTGACAGTGATTAACACACCGGGGCCTGCCAAAAGCATTGAATTGGGGTCTGTCTGTGAGTTTTGTTTGCCGCCTTCAGCCAGGACCGCTGAGCAAATCAGCAGCGTCAGGGAGATTATCAGTATTTTATTTGCCATTAGTAACTATCCTTTCCAAAACATTTATGTACCAGCGGGCAGTTTCTGGCCGCCGCTCCTGATATTTACGTCCCGTTGCGGGAACGGCATTGTTATGCCGTTGCTTTCCAGGGTGGTTTTAAGCTTGGCGGTAGTGTCGAAGTAAACATCCCAGTAATCCGCTGATTTCACCCACGGGCGAACGACAAAGTTGACGGAGCTATCGGCAAGTTCCGAGACAGCCACCGTTGGGGCCGGTGTTTTGAGTATTCTCGCGTCAGCAGTGAGGACGCCTTCGATGACCTGTTTGGCTTTTTTGATATCGTCGTCATACGATATGCCAATCGTCAGGTCGATTCTTCTTGTAACGTTGGCGGTGTAGTTGCTGATAGTGCCGCCCGTAACCTGAGCATTAGGGACAATGATGCGGA
>JBEKAT010000094.1:0-9438 GCA_050015775.1 Sedimentisphaerales bacterium
TTGATTCGGCCTTCGTTTGTGCTTGGCGGGCGGGCGATGGAAGTTGTTTACGACGAACAGGCCTTGAAAAGCTGCGTCGAAAGAGCCATCGAGGTTTCGGGGGAGCATCCCGTCTTAATAGATAAATTCCTCGACGACGCCACCGAATTAGACGTCGATGCGATATGCGACGGCAAACGTGTGGTCATCGGCGGGATAATGGAGCACATAGAAGAAGCAGGGGTACATTCGGGCGACAGCGCCTGCACGCTGCCCCCGGTGTCTCTCAGCCAGGAAACTATAAACGAAGTAATGCGCCAGACCAAAATGCTGGCGATGGAGTTGAAGGTCCTGGGCCTGATAAACATACAATACGCAATAAAGGACGACGAGATTTACGTGCTTGAGGTCAACCCGAGAGCATCGCGAACGGTGCCGTTCGTCAGCAAGGCCATCGGCGTGCCTTTGGCGAAATTAGCGGCGAAAATAATGGCTGGGATGACGCTCGATGAGCTTGGGTTTACCGAAGAGGTCTGGCCGAAACATTTTTCGGTCAAAGAAGCGGTATTCCCATTCCTGAAATTCCCCGGCGTTGACACCATCCTCGGGCCTGAGATGCTTTCAACGGGCGAGGTGATGGGAATCGCCGATGAAGCGGGCATCGCATACGCAAAGAGCCAGATAGCCGCGGGTAACGCGCTACCCACCAGCGGAACGGTGCTGTTCAGCGTCAAGGACGCCGACAAACCGAGAGCCGTCGAAGCCGCCCGCAAACTGCAGCAGATGGGCTTCAAAATCACCGCAACCAAAGGGACGTGCATCGCGTTTATCAATAACAACGTCCCGGCGGAGTTTGTGCTGAAGGTGAGCGAGGGCAGACCAAACATACTCGATTCAATCATAAACCGCAAAGTTGACCTCATCGTCAACACGACCGTCGGCAAACAGACGGTAAGCGATTCGTTTTTGATAAGAAGAACCGCACTCGACAAACAGGTGCCCTATGTAACAACAATCAGAGGTGCGATAGCAGTCGCTAAAGCTATCGAAGCGATGAAAAAAGGGCGAATCGACGTAAAGTGTATTCAACTGCACCATCAGACAAAAGGAAAAAGTAAAAAGGAAAAAGCAAAAAGATGAAGGCGGTATTATTACTTGAAGACGGGACTGTATTTGAAGGCATCAGCTTCGGTGCACAAGGTATAAAGTGCGGCGAGGTTGTCTTCAATACCAGTATGACCGGCTACCAGGAAATCACGACCGACCCGTCATATTATGAGCAGATAATCACGATGACGTATCCGCTTATCGGCAACTATGGAACCAACGGTCTGGACGTGGAGTCCAAAAAGGTTTACGCGGCCGGCTTCATCGTCAAAGAAAATTGCGAATACCCGAGCAACTGGAGAAACGAACGGTCGTTAAGCGAGTACCTCAAGGCCAATAACGTCGTCGGCCTCGCGGGTATCGACACCAGAAAACTCGTCAAGCACATACGCACGCAAGGCGCGATGCGAGGCATTATCTCCTCAACGGAACTGAAAATTTCGTCGCTTGCGAAAACCCTCGGCGAATACCCCGGGCTTGTAGGCAGAGACATAGTAAAGGATGTAACATCGAAAAAGCCATACAAATGGGATAAGCCGGTGGTTGACGTTCTTAAGCCATCAATCACAAAACCCAAACCTAAATACAAAGTGGTCGCGTATGATTTCGGTATGAAGCAGAACATACTTCGACTGCTTATCAGCCACGGCTGCGATGTCCAGGTAGTGCCCGCGTTTACATCCGCAAAAGACGTTTTGGCAAGAAAGCCGGACGGCGTATTCCTGAGCAACGGCCCCGGAGACCCGGCAGCCGTAACATACGCAGTAGAAAGCACACGACAACTTTTAGGCAAAGTCCCCATCTTCGGAATATGCTTAGGCCATCAGATACTTGGCCTTGCGCTCGGCGGAAAAACATACAAACTAAAATTCGGGCACAGAGGCGCAAACCACCCCGTTAAAAATCTCGAAACCAAACAGATTGAGATAACTTCACAGAACCATGGCTTCTGCGTTGACATAAACTCACTCAAAGACAAGGGCGTCGAGCTGACACATATCAACCTCAATGACAAAACTCTCGAAGGGTTCCGCTGCAAGCGTCTGTCGGCCTTCTGTGTGCAGTACCACCCCGAAGCATCGCCTGGTCCACACGATTCACAATACCTTTTCCGCATGTTCACTGACCTTATGTCGCAACGCAAAAAGGCCAAATCCAAATAACAGCTTCCGTCTCCCAAACCACAAATTAGCCGATTATTATCAGCCCATAGCGTGTTTTTTCATTCGCTAAAACGACTTTTTCTTCTGAAATCACGCGTTTAATTTGCCGATAATTTCATCGGCAAGGCAATTGGACTATAAGCAAAACGCCTTAGTTATAGGACTTGTCCCCTATATAAATGGGGAACTGAAATATCAACATAAAAAATTTAAAAACACCCTGTTGAGCAGAAATGGATAAACAGCTATGAATGGCGAGATAAAGGTCTTACAAATAGACGATGACGAAATCGATGGCCGATTGGTCAAGCGTGTTTTGGGCAAATGCACCAAGCCCGTTAAATTCACCGTCGAATCCGCCCCCTCCCTGTCCGAGGGCCTTAACCTGCTCAAAACCAAGCAGTATGACGTTTTGCTGTTAGACCTGGGACTTCCGGACAGCAACGGCATCGGGACGGTTCAAAGCGTCTGCAAATTCAATTTCAATGTACCCATCGTTGTGCTCACGGGCCTCGAGAATGAAGAGACAGGACTTGAAGCGATAAAGAGCGGCGCTTCCGATTATCTTGTCAAAGGCCCGGCAATGGAAACATCGCTGGTAAGAACCGCCCTTTACGCCATCGAACGAAAGAAAGTCGCGGAAAAACTGCACGAATCACAGCAAATGCTGCAGCTTGTGATGAACAGCATTCCACAGGCGATATTCTGGAAGGACCGCAATTTGGCCTATTTGGGCTGTAATCCGGTTTTCGCAAGGCACGCGGGTTTGTCTTCGCCCGAAGAAGTAATCGGCAAAACGGATTATGATATGCCGTGGCGAAAAGAAGAAACTGAGAGTTACAGGCAATGCGACCAACGCGTTATGGAGAACAACACGGGTGAATATCATATCACCGAGCCGCAGCTCCAGGCGGACGGCAAACAGGCGTGGCTGGACACAAATAAAGTTCCTCTGCACAATTCGGAAGAAAGCGTCGTCGGAGTCCTGGGAACCTACGAGGACGTTACAGAGCGCAGGCAGGCCGAACGTGCGCTGCAAATTGCCGAGGAGAGATATCGAACCATTTTCGAGAACTCCGCGGTAGCGATTATGATGGCGGATGACCAGGAACGACTCATTTCCTGGAACAAGTTCACAGAGCAACTGCTCGGAATGACCAAAGATGACCTGCATCTCAAGCCCATCCGGTCACTTTATCCAGAGGATGCGTGGGATAAAATCAGAACGCATGAGGTAAGGCAGAAAGGAATACAGCACCATCTTGAGACGCAGATGCTCAAAAAGAACGGAGAGGTAATCGAAGTTGACGTATCACTGAGCGTATTGAAAGACCCCGACGGCCGCATAACTGGCTCAATCGGCGTTATTTGTGACATTACCGACCGCAAAGAGGCCGACAAGAAAGTCAAAGAAGCAATGGACCTTAAATCACAGTTCATTTCCACCGTCTCCCACGAGTTGCGAACACCGCTAACCATAATAAAGGAAGATATCGCTTTGATTATGGATGGCGCGGCGGGACGAGTTAAGAGCAAACAAAAAGAGATACTGGAGATTGCCCAGCGCAATATAGACCGCCTCGCCCGGCTCATCAACGACGTTCTGGATTTCCAGAAACTCCAGTCCGGCAGGGCCAAATTCAATATGCAGGACAACAACATTAACAACGTCATCGAAACCGTTTACAGCACAATGGCAGGCGCAGTAAAGAAAAAAGGCGTGGAGTTACAGCTGGCAATAGACAATACCCTGCCCAAGGTAACCTTCGACAACGACAAGATGATTCAGGTGCTCACCAACCTGGTAAGCAATGCAATGAAGTTTACCGATAAAGGCAGCATTACAATCTCAACCCGTAAAATAGAAAACGCGATTCGCATCTCAGTCATCGACACCGGCTGCGGAATGAAACAGGAAGACCTGCCCAAACTGTTCCAGCAATTTCAACAGCTTGGCAGCGGCAACCGAAAGACCGGCGGAACAGGTCTGGGTTTGGCCATATCAAAAGATATCATCGAAAAGCACGGCGGGAAAATATGGGTGGAATCCGAATTCGGTAAGGGAACAACTATGCATTTCCTGCTGCCAATCAAATTAACCACGACTGCCCACGAACCAGAACCCGTTCTACAATCGCAGCAACAGTTGAAATAATCCGGGAAAAGCCAGGACGGCAGCTTCGGCGGGAAAAATAAAACCACGACGACAGGGTGCGGCTTCTTCCTTCTTACCGACTTATACGCCGCTAAGCGTTTTTTTGCCCACAAGTGCGTTAGCAATCTTCTCTTTCAGTTCGGCAAAATCAAATGGCTTGGCAATGTAATCAACAACGCCGAAAGACGAAGCGGTGGCAATATCGTCCATCTCGCAGGCGGCGGTTACCATAATAACCGGTATGTTTTTCAACTGCGGGTCTTTGTTCATATGTTCAAGCGTCTCGTGGCCGTTCATAATGGGCATATTCGTATCAAGCAGGATAAGGTCCGGCTTCTCGCTTGCCGCCTTTTCCAGCCCTTCCTGGCCGTTGACAGCCACTGCCGTCTGATAGTTGCTCCATTCAAGGTGTTGCTGGATTGTTGCGACGTAATCCGGCTCGTCATCCACGATAAGTATCTTCGGTTTGCCTGATTTTTTGCCCGACTTAAATAATCCAAACATTCCAATTTCTCCTTTTTATCCCTTAGGGATTCCCGGCTCCACCCACTTAATTAACTCGTTTCCTCTGTTTTATCGACCCAAAACGTTCGTCTGATTAGCAAAAAGTTGCAGTGCCAATCTTTGCATATTACCGGGCTATCGCGAATTTGAGTCCTCAGGCAGCGAAAGCACGGGTCTATTTTTTATCTGGTTAAATCTTGCCATTGCCTCTGCCGGCACTGGTTCGTTTTCATTAATATGCGGCGATAAAAGCACAAGCAGCTCGGAATTCTGGACCACTTTGTGGTTATCCGAAAAGATAAAACCAATTATCGGCAGATCACCAAGTAAAGGCACCTGACGCTTTATAATCTGTGTATCCTGTCTTCTTAGTCCGCCCATCACGACCACCTGGCCGTCATCCATAAGCAGCGTCGTGGTGGCCTCGCGTTTATCGATAACCGGAACCCCGCCAATTGATGTTCCTGTGGTCACACTTTGACTCGGGCTTACAGTCAATAAAACCTTTCCCTCATCGGTCACAGTCGCCTTGACCTCCATAGTAACACCGACATCTTTAAACTGCGTCGAGGTTATGGCACTGGCACCACCGCCGCCTGCGCTTGATTGCGTAACTTCCTGATACGGGATTTCCTCAATGGTCTTGATGCTGGCTTTTTGGCCGCTAACGACCATCACGCGAGGACTGGCGAGAATATCCACGTTTCTTTTTTCCTGCAACAGATGAAGCACGTTACGAATGTCGTCGGTAACAATCGCCACCTCGCTGCCCACCCCGGTGTGCTGAAATGCGGCCATACTGCCGATTGTTTCGGTTGTAGGCGCTACTACACTCAAACGGTTGGGATAAACCATACTCTGGCGATAACTGAAGTCCTTGTTATCGTTGCTTAAAATATCCCAATCCACGCCAATTTCCGTATCGTCTTGAAGCTGAACGTCGATTATGAAAACCTCAATAATCACCTGCTTTGGTGTCTGGTCGGCTTTTCTTATCTCGACAAGTATTTTTTCAAGATTATCCTTTGTGTCGCAGACAATAATCGAGTTTGTGTTGTCATCGATACTGATACTGCCGTTAGCCGAGGACATCTTGCCCAGCGCTGTTTTCAGATTAGCGGCATTTAAAAACTTCAATGTAACCGTGCGAACAAACAACGGCGGCTTGGCATCCATTGAATCCACGCCTGTAATGCTATTCGATTCAGAAGCAGCATCGCCGAAACTGCCCCCAAAGGGGTCATCCCGACCAGATGCTGACGCTGCGTCATTGGTCCGTTCGGCCCGCGAGGAACTTGTCGAATCCGCGCTATGGCCAACGCTCGTTGCCAGAATAATAAAGGCGCAAATCATCACTTTTTTTATCATCTCACTCATATCAATTCGTCTCCACACGTTCGATGTAATAAAGTGTCAGGAGCACCTGACATTTCAGTTTTCCGGCGCCGCCGGCGTCTATTCTCACGGACTCTATCCATACCTTGTGCTCGGAGGTCTGCAAGCCCTCAAGAAATTTGATTAGGTTGTTATATCCGCCGGTAACGATAACCGTCGCCTTTTTAGCGACTATGCCCGAATCATAGCCCTGCGGATTCCGCTGCGTGTCTGGAACAGCGCTGACCGATTGAATAACACAGCCGGTCTGGCGAACAGCAGCCGGTAAAGACGCGAAAAACTGGCGCGCCTCCTGCGGCGTAAATAACTGGTTACGCAACCGGTCGGATTCTTTAGTCAACTCCCCTGTCTTGGCTTTCTTCGCCTCCAGCAGCGTTCCCATCACATCGGCTTTGTGTATCGCACTATCCAGCGCGTAATTGTACTTTTGCGCAGCCAGAAGCTGGCTGGTGTACGGGGAGAGTATCCACCTGTACATCGCCACTGCCGCAATTACCACCAGTGAAACCAGTAAAACTCGCCTGTGCGAACGATCGATTTGGATAATTTTTTCAACTGACATTGTCTGCTTTACCTTTCTTTATGCTCAGTTTGCAACTAATCTGGTAATTTATAAATCCCTTTTGCCCGTCCTGTTTATTGGTCTCCAACAGGGTTACCGACACGATATCAGTCGACTTTTCCAGCGCACTGACGAACGAGTTGATCGCTTCGCTCGACATCGCCAGCCCCTCAATCTGCATTCTTGCGCCATCGCCGCAATACAGCCCGTTTATGCGAACCTCTTTGGGTGTGGCTTTGCGTATATTTTCTAACAATTGCGCCCAGTTGACATCGTTGTGTGACGCCGATATTTTTGCGATACTGTCGAGACGATTCGATAATGCCTGCACCTTGGCATCGAGATACCGATTCTTCTCAAGTATTCTGTCCGTGCTACGCACCGATACGCGAGCCACCTTTCCGGCGGCATTGCCGGATATTTTTTTAATCATATATGCAGGCGCCGCGACAGCCAGCACCATAAGCAAAAGCAATGCCGCAACCACGACGGCGGCAACCAGTACGTCCTTTTTGGCCTCTTTTAGCTGGACTATCTGAGGCGGCATCAGGTTCAATCTTACGTCATCTCGCTGCGCCACCAGAAGATTCATCGCAAGCCCCACAGCCACCGGCGAGGGCTGCTCACTGTTCCGGCCTGCCGCCGGGACGTTAACGGGGGTGTCCAAATACGCGTCATTTTTAGTCCTGACCTGCAAAGAACCGGCCTGTATTTTCGATTTCAGACGCTCCTCGGCGTCCTGCGGCAATCGTCCCGTATCGGCAAAAACAGTAATCTCCCATTTGCCCGGATTATCCACAACCTCTACGCTGTAAAACTTTTGAATCTCAGTCAGTTCGTCGGCCAACCAGCCGCACAAATCGCCCGCCGCTGTCGTATTTCGAGCCGCCTCTTTTATACGAACGAAGTCAATAACCCCATTCTTCAACACGCACAAAATCAGAGAGCTTTCACGCAATATGGCAACAAGAACGTTACAGCCGGATTTGCCCATGATTTTTTTTGCGCCAATAGCCCTCAAATAAGACAACATTGCCGGCTCAACCACTTCTGCGGAAAATCCGGCACGACCTAAAACATGGACAAGCTCGATCACTTTTTTCATCTCTGCCGCAACAGCTAAAATCCTTTTATCCGCCGAACGCCTGTTTGAACCAAGTGCGCAATAATCAAGCACGATATCCCCGCTCGGCAAGGCGGCACAGTGCTTCATCTCGCCGCGGATAAACTGAGTCAGGTTAGGCGGCATCTGCTTTGGCATATCTATCATCTGCATAACGGTCGGTCTGGCGAGCAGCGAAACGGCTGCCCGGCCTGTCCATATCCTGTTGCGAACCTTCAGGTCTCTTATCGCCTTTGAAAGCAGCGCGGCGTTTGCGATGTTGCCGTCTTTAATCGCACCTGCGGGAATGGCTGCGATAATCGACTTGACGAGCTTCGGACCGTTTTTGCCGTTTTTGAGCAAAACGATACTGATGCGTTCCTGCGTAATATCTATCCCTGCCACTGTCTTTTCGACAAATCTCATTCGTTGACCCTCAAATCATCAATTCTGATTATGTATGGTGAACTGGCGCTCACCGTAACATCCGCTACAACCCTGGTCACATATCCCTGCAACGTCGTCGCAAATGAAGTAATCTGAGTCGGCGGTGTCCCTGTAACAGTCACGTTATAAGTGCCGCCGTTAAACGTGTTGGTAAAGCTGGTCGCGCTTGGATTTGTTCGTATCCGTGCAAAGGCGTCATTCAGCCCCGCCTCAGCGGTGCACATCGCCTGAGCGGCATACAACTGATTTTGCATCAACTGCAATTCTTCCGTGGTCATAACCAGGATTCCTACCGTGATTGTCGCCATAAGCGCAATCGCAAAAACAACTATCAAAAATACGGAACCGCTATTTTTTGTTTGTTTTCCCATAACAGTTCTGCTCTAAGGTCGCAGGTCTCCGCAACAACCGTGAACGCTGGTATCGGCCGGGGCTATCGCTATTGTAAGCATCATCGAATCTTTCGATGAGCCCAGCGTAAAGTTTGATGTTCCGCTGCTGCCTGCGGCCGGCTGCCTGATGTATCCTGCCCCGCCGGAAACCGTGCCACCACTACTACCACCTATCTCACTACCGCTATAAAGTGCTGCGATTTCCCCGGCGCTGAGCGCACGGTTGTAGATAAGGACGTCGTCGATTGTGCCGGCGAGATAACGTTGATCCGACGATCCATAACCATCGCTAACCCAACGTCTCTCAGAACCGATTGCTCTTAAATTAGTTGTTATTGCGCCTCCGGATTCTGAACCAGAACTTGTTCCCTTGGACGCTCCATCTAAAAACAATTCTATTGTACTGCCAGAACCTCTTACCACTGCCACATGGTGCCATGTTCCATCCTTCACTGACCCTCCTATTACTTGAGCATAACCACCACCACCACCATCCTGTCTAACCAAAACCATTGCTTTACCGGGATCGCCATCTGCACCTTCATATCCCACTGATAGATCTATCACAGGCCCACCGTCCGTTGAACTTCTAAAAGAGACGATCAAGCCATAATCCTCTGTCGTTTTAACCC
>JBEKAT010000095.1:0-16094 GCA_050015775.1 Sedimentisphaerales bacterium
ATCGATATCAAACAAGGCAGGGTCAATTCGACGCTTTTTCAGATGAATCTCGAATATAGCTTTTCGCTCGGCGAACGCCGGCAGGTCCACGAAGAAAATCTCATCGAATCGCCCCTTGCGCAACAATTCCGGCGGCAATGCTGAAACGTCGTTGGCCGTGGCGACGACGAAGACGGGCTTGTCTTTTTCGGACAGCCACGTAAGAAACGTGCCGAACACTCGTGCGCTTGTGCCACTGTCGGTGCTGGCACCGCTACCACGTGAGCCGCGAAAGGCCTTGTCGATTTCGTCCACCCAGAATATGGCCGGTGCCACCGACTCGGCTACCTTGATTGCCCTGCGGACATTCTGCTCGGACGACCCAACCAGCGAGCCGAAAACCTTCCCGACGTCGAACCGCAACAACGGCAACTGCCAAGTGTTGCTGATTGTCTTGGCCATTAAGCTTTTGCCGCAGCCCTGCACCCCGAGCAGCAACACGCCCTTGGGTGAGGGCAAGCCGAACTGTCTGGCCTGGTCAGTGAAACCGGCTGCGCGTTTAAGCAGCCAGCCCTTCATTGCGTCAAGCCCGCCGACCGACGCGAGGTCTCCCTCGGCATCATAATATTCGAGAAGGCCGCTCTTGCGAATAATCTGCTTTTTCTCCCCGTGTATGACGTTCAAGCTCTTTTCACCTAAGCAGCGATGCTCGACCAGCGTCTTTGCCAAAACGTTTTCGGCTTCGGTCAGCGTAAGCCCCAGCAGGGCGTGGACAATTCGTTCGCGGGTCTTCGTATCCATCTTGACATCGAGTTTGAGGTTGTCCTTTACCTCCTCGACGATTCTGCTCAAAAGGGCCGTAAAGTCGTTCTCGGCCGGCAAATCGAAGTCCACTACCGTCAGGTCTTTTTCAAGTTCGGGCGGCATCTCAAAGGTGGGACTGACAATTATAATCGTCTTATAGGTGTTCTGCATCGTCGCCGAAACCTCGCGCAGCCGGCGAATTACGGATATATTGTTGGGCTTGAGAAAATGATGAAAGTCCTTGAAGATATACAGGGCCGGCTCGACATGCTCGATAACGTTATCGAGCGCAATAAGCGGGTCCTGCGTCGCGGTGTCCTTGTGTTTCTGTGACTGGACCGATGCCCCCGCCGGCACCAGGCCCGTGGTGACGGACCATTCGAATACGTGCTTACCCAGCCGAGATGCTATCCCTGAAACACGATGGACCAATCGCTGCTCCTCCCAGGTAATAACGTATATTATCGGGTATCGAGCGCGAATCAGGACCTCAAGCTCGCTCATTTTTTCGGCTGCGCCCTCGACGGCCGCCTTGTTTGGTCCCACTGGCTTTGGCTCGGACATTTTTCTTCGCCTTCCCTATATAAGATTGTTTTGCATCGGGCTGCTTCAATGCCCGCGATACATCCAGCATCGCCTCGTCAGGTGCGGGCATAAGAACCCTGCCGTCGGGTAATATGCGAATCTCAAACTCGCCCGGCTTTTGTTTATATGGCTTCATAACCATTTTACCAGATTAAGTCGCAATTGTCTGGCTAATTGCATCGCATTTTGAAATTCATCCCGGCCAAGATACCCGGCAGGCGCCACCGCGGGATTCGCGGGCGGGAAATAATTGTCCCGCAAACTGACTTCCACGCCGGGCAGCTCTTCGGCCAGCCAATGCAAAACCGGCTTCAGGCAGCATTCGGTATGCCCCGGCAAAATAACGTGCCTGACAATCACACGCCCGTGCGCGCTCGCCTTTATGATATTTCTTTTCGTCACTTCAAGATAGTCGCCAGCCCCCAGCATTGCCTCGGCGCACTGGTTATTGCCCACTTTCAAATCCGCAAGATATACGTCCACCAGGCCGGCGATTAACTCATCGACGACGTCGTTGTAGTACATATTGGAATTCCAGACCACCTGCGTTTCGCACTTGAGCTGCGAAAGCAGCTCAAGCACGCCGCGAACGTTTACCGCCGGTTCGCCGCCCAGAAGATTGAGGGTTCGAGCGCCTTGTCTGACTCGTTCTGCAATTTTATCTTTTATTGCGACGATGTCTGTTTTATCCGCTGCTCCGGGCCTCTCATTCCACTCGGCCACCGTGCAGAACTCGCATCGCAGATTGCAGCCGGCAAAGTAAATGTGATGCGAGGGGTTCAAGTCGTCCTCTTCGCCGTTGTATAACGCCTCCCTGTAGCACCTGACCGAATCGTCTAAGCCGCAATAACCAGTCACCCCGGCGGTCCTGTCAACGCCGCAATTTCGCGGACATAATCGGCAATTTCGCATCGCCTCCTTCGCAAGTTTAGCCCGCGAACAGGCCTGTTTATGGACGACTGGATTCATAAATTCAATCTATATCCACAAAAGACCTGTCGGGGCATTCCTGCCGGATGATGCCGCTCGCCACCGCAGTTTTACGTAAATATACGCTACAAGCGCACCAGCCACCCAAATTAACCCCATCGGCTGCCGGATTCCAAGGACAATCCCGATAACAACAAGACCCAATGCAATATACTGAGCCTCCAAAGCCCAGAAAAGGGCAAGAAACCGCTTTTTACGGTAAAGCAGGCCGAATACCGCAATCAACCCATAGGCACAGGATGCCGAACCCATACCTACGAAGTTTCGGCCCAACAATGCGCTGACGGCAACCCAGATAAGCCCGCAAACCACCGACACAATCAGCCAGAGCAAAACAAACGCCCCTGTCCGCCATTCACGCTCTATTGCGCTGCCGATAAACAGCACCAGCAGGCCATCGAAAATCAGCGTTGTACTGCATGAATCAAAAAACGGGTATGTTACTAATTGCCATATTCTGCCCTGCAATAAACCTCCCAGGGACAGGGCCAGATAACTAAGCGTAAATCCAGGCACATAGGAAATCAGCGCAAAGCCGGCAACAAGCAAAATGAGGATAGTGGTAACAGCGGGAGTAAAAAGCTTTCTCGGAGATGGTATTGCCCATTCGATACGTTGTTCAAAGTCAACCATTAGCGGTCGCCCTCTGCGTTTTTCAATTCGTTCGTCGGCCCTCGTTCCACTGTTTAGTCTGATTTCCCATATTAAACGCTCGGCTACAAAACCAAGCCTTATAATTCTGCAATAATATCAAAACCTGCTTTAAATTACAGTAACGCCAAAGTATTTTTCCCGAATTTTCTGCCTTTTTTCATTTTTGTCCCTGTATGCCTTTTGCCCCCCAGCAAAGGCGATTTTGTTTATACCTGTTTATAGCAAAAAGTAAAGGAAAATGTGCAGGTTCGATGACGAAGGTAAGGAATTGAAGTTTAGAGGGGTGGGGGAGTTAAAAACTTTAGAACTTTCGACCTTCGATTCGGTTCGGCCAAACGCGCATATTTTCGCAAAATTCGCAAAGGGGGTATCACCCCCAAAGGGCCGGGGTCTCTTATTTCATAAACTGCGCGTGCTTCTTTTACGGTTTTTCAAGCTATACCCCTTAACAAGCCGGTCTTTGTTGCCAACTGATGCTAAACAGGGAAAAACGTTGCCTCAATTCCACAATGGACTTACAATATCGTCAGGTCAACAAATATTTTGAGGTGTTGGAGTCGAGAGCACGCCGGTAATGAACGAAGCGGATACATGTCGGAAATACATATTGCCAAAGCTGGCTGATGCTGGTTGGGATAATGAGCCGTATTCATTCACAGAGCAACGAACTTTCACCGACGGGCGAATTGTTGTCTCAGGCAACACGATTCGCAGGAAAAAACAGAAAAGAGCCGATTATCTGTTGCGATACACTCATGATTTCCCTATTGCCATTGTGGAGGCAAAGGCGGACTACAAAAAACCCGGCGACGGAATGCAACAGGCCAAAGAATATGTAGAGATTCTTGACCTTAAGTTTGCCTACTCAACGAACGGAGAGGGTATCATCGAGTTTGATTTTATAACGGGTAAAGAAAGCGAAATCGACGGTTTCCCAAGCCCCGATGAGTTGTGGAATCGGCAATCACAAACCGAGAGACTAACCAAAGAAATCAAAGAAAGATTACTGACTCCTTCGTATCATTTGAGCGGCAAGCTCGCGAGGTATTATCAAGAAATTGCAATCAATCGCACAGTTAAATCAATCCTTCAGAAAAAGCGACGTGTTCTCATTACAATGGCAACTGGTACGGGGAAAACCTTTGTAGCTTTTCAGATATGCTGGAAGCTATGGTCTTCTCGTTGGAACAGGGCAGGAGAATATAGACGTCCGAAGATTCTTTATCTTGCTGACCGCAATGTTCTGATAGACGACCCAAAGGATAAGATGTTCGCTTCGTTTGGAGATGCTCGGCATAAATCTGTCATTTAAGCAAACAACAGGCGAAAAAAGCATTTGTAGAATCGAAGATGTTTGCCAACTTATCAAGGGAGGTTATCCTACACTCAAGACTCCTCCAGGAGAGTATCCTCTTGTTGTTACAGCTACTTTTCGCAGAAGTGCTAATACCTATCAGATAGATGGCAAAGCTATTTGTGTGCCACTCATCTCATCTACAGGGCATGGGCATGCAGCATTACATCGCATTCATTATGAGGAAGGCAAATTTGCAGTAGCTAACCTTCTGGTTGCCTTAGTAGTCAAAGACGAAAACATCTGTTTACCAAAATATCTATATTATTTACTGGATATTAAGAGGGATGAATATTTTGTCACTTTGATGAAAGGGAGCGCCAATGTCTCACTAAAGCTCAAAGATATTGCAAATGTAATGATTCCCCTTCCGACTATTTCGGAACAAAGAAGAATTGTGAAAAAGATCGATGAATTAGCATCTAAGATTGATTTACTGAAAAAACTTCAGGCCGAAACCGAAAAGGAACTCAACGCCCTTTTGCCGTCGATTCTCGACAAGGCCTTTAAGGGTGAGTTGTAATAGCGTCAGGCCAATAAAATGAATTTATGGGATTATTAAAATGCCTCGACATCGTGGTTTGACGTGGCGAGATATTGATTGGGACAAAGGGCGAATGCTTGTGAGAAGCCCAAAGACCGCGCACCACGTAGGCCACGAGTCACGGCTTGTCCCGTTGTTTCCTGAGTTACTGCCTTATCTGCGAGAGGTATTTGAGCAAGCCGAGCCGGGCACGGAGTATGTTATTACTCGTTATCGGAAGCACAATTGCAATCTGCGAACACAGTTTGAGCGTATCATTGCCAAAGCCGGGCTGAAAAGCTGGCCGAAGCTGTTTCAGAACCTTCGTAGCACCCGTGAAACGGAATTGACGGAACATTGACCTGAGCACGTAGTTTGTGCGTGGATTGGCAATTCAAAGGCAGTGGCAAGAGAGCATTATCTGCAAGTCACAGAGGAGCATTTTGAGCGGGCCGCTGGGATTTCTACCGGCAATAATGAAGGGCCGGAGAATGATGTGCAAAATGCGGCGCAGCAAAATGCTGAACCGTGTTGCACGGCTTCGCACACGGGAGGTGAACCTGCGAAAAACGACACAAAACAAGACACTGCAAGACAATACGAACCTTCAGTGGGCCGGGGAGGATTCGAACCTCCGTAGACTTTCGCCAGCGGATTTACAGTCCGCTCCCTTTAGCCACTCGGGCACCGACCCAATAAATCATCGCTAAAGGATATAACGGGTAGTCGGTTTTTGCAAGAAAAATCGTGTTTTTGCGGCGGTTTCTGCGGACATCCTGAAATATTTGACCAATTACAATGCCTTTTACTATAATACATTAATCGACCTGTCCGCAGCGGAGGGGTCGCAACGTGGATGAATAGTCGCGAATTCAAGGAAAGAATAATGGTGATGACGCGTTGGCATAAACCCGCTGGTTTGCGTCCGTTGGCAATTCTGCCTGCGGTTTTGCTGTTTTGGTGGTGGTGTGGCGCAGCGTCGGCAGCGCCTGTGACGGCGGAACGTGCGCACAAGCTGACCGGAGCGTGGGTGGCGGCACATCCAAGACCTATGAACAGCCGGCTTGGCAGTCAGATTGACAGCGTTGAAACATTTGCGGATGCCAACGGCCAGCCCATTTACTACATTGTTTATCTTCGGCCCAACGGATTTGTGATTGTCTCCGCTGATGACCTTGTTGAGCCGATAATTGGTTTTGCGTCGGCAGGTAGCTATGACCCGTCGGACCGCAATCCATTAGGTGCTTTAGTCAGCCGGGACCTGCCTGCCAGGGTTAACGCGGCCAGGGCGGTCGAGCAAAAAATACGTTCCAGAGCGGGGCTTACGCAACAGGAGACAGCCATACGCCGTTCGGGGGAGGATGCCTTTGGCAAATGGGAAAAACTGGCCGGAGAAGCAGCTGGCTCATCGTCGCCGCTGACTTCATCGAGCAGTGTTCCAGATGTTCGGGTTTCGCCGCTTTTACAAAGCAAGTGGAGCCAGACGACCGTTTGCTCAAACGCCTGCTACAATTATTACGTCCCGCCTTATGGTGATGGCAGCGCGAGCAACTATCCCTGCGGGTGCGTGGCTACGGCGATGGCGCAGTATATGCGGTTTTGGCAATACCCGACGACAGGCGTGGGGACAGGACGTTTTATAATATATGTTGATGGCAACTCACAATACGCGTATCTGCGGGGGGGCAACGGCTTCGGCGGTCCTTATGACTGGAACGATATGACGCTTGTCCCGGATTGCAGCACGACGCTGACACAAAGACAGGCAATTGGCGCACTGACCTACGACGCGGGCGTGGCAGTGAATATGCAATACGCATCAAGCGGCTCAGGCGCGTATATGAGCTATGCTGACGCGGCGATGGTAAACACGTTTCATTACAGCAACTCGATATATGGCTATAACAACGAAAATAACATCGGCTCCGCCGCGTTAAGCGCTATGCTTAATCCGAATCTTGACTGGGGTAACCCGGTAATACTTGGTATTCACAATTCTTCCAACGGCGACGGGCACGCTGTTGTGGCCGACGGGTATGGGTACGACAGTTCTACGCTGTATCATCATCTGAATCTCCGAACATCGATGCCTATTATACATACGACGTTGTGGATAGCGCAATATATAACATCTATATGAGCGGCTCAGGCGAGATTATCAGCGGACGGGTGCTGGCGTCCGACACAAATTTGCCGATTGTCGGCGCGACGGTGACAGCGACTAAGGGCAGTACTACATATTCCGCTACGACCGGCACAAATGGTATTTACGCCATTGCAAAGATTCCGTCGTCTTCGACTTATACGGTAAGTGCCGCAAAGACAGGTTATCATTTATTTACCAGCCAGGTTGTAAGCACCGGGCGGTCATCAGACAATCAGCCGACATCGGGAAACTGCTGGGCGGTTAACTTGACGGGGACACCGATAGGGCCGGTACCTGTTGCGTCGGATTCAAATGCTACGGCAGAAGCGGGAGTGCCCCAGACGATTACCCTGCAGGCCATTGACGATGGTGAACCCAACCCGCCGGGTGCGCTTACCTATATAATTACGTCGCTGCCTCATCACGGAACACTGGCTGACCCCTGCGTTGGCAGTATCGATACTGTGCCATATTCGCTGGCCAACTACGGCAATAATGTTATTTACACGCCGCTTGTCTGTTATACAGGTTCTGACAGTTTCCAATTCCTGGCCAATGACGGCGGCACCTCGCCAACCGGCGGCGATTCGAATATTGCCACTGTCAGCATAACTGTTCAGCTGCCCTCCCCTGAGGTTATTTATGAAACACACTTTGATACCGGGCTGCCGGCCGGCTGGACAATTGTGCACAGCGGCTCAGGCCGCTCAACGGATACCTGGCGTTCGGACAATCCAGGGCATCGAACAAACTCGAACTGGACAGGTGTCTTTATGATTGTGGATAGTCTCTACGCCGGCAGGGTCAATATGGATGAGCAGTTAATAACATACAGTATTAACTGTACGGGTTTGACTAATGTCAAGCTAAGGTTCAAGCACTACTTCCATCACTTGTCCACTGAGATTGGCGATGTGGATATCCGTGTCAACGGCGGAACATGGCAGAATGTGGCGAGATATCAGGGGGCTGATTCTAATGGACTGATGGAAATTGCCCTGTCGAGCTTCGGGGCGGACGGCGACCCCAACGTGCAGATTCGCTGGCATTACTACAACGCCAACAACGAACGTTATTGGGGTATCGACGATGTTCAGATAGTCGCCAACACTGCGAGCCAGACGTCGCTTGTCGGGGATTTCGATTCCGATTGCGACGTTGACTACGATGACCTTGTTATTTTTATGTCCGCATGGCTGACCAGCTCAGGGCAGCCGAACTGGAACCCGGCTTGTGATATCGCCGAGCCGAACGACGGCGTCATCAACTGGCTTGATTATGCCGTATTTGCCGAGAACTGGATGGTGGGAGTTGAATAGCAACCTTCATCACCGGCCAGATGCGGATTGACAGCGAGCCAGCCAGTAAACGATAATCCGGCGATATGGACTGGTATGTTTATGTTGCCTGGATGCTCATAGTTTCACAGGTGCTTTTTTCGACGCTGCCGTTGAAAAATTACCTTTTCGCACTGGCCAAATATAATAAAGATCGCCGGCGTTACTCGCCTCGCGTCGCGCTGATTATTCCCTGCAAAAACCTTGATGCCGACTTTGAGCAGAATATCGCCTCGTTTTACACGCAGGACTACGAAAATTATCTGCTGTGGTTTGTTGTAGAGGGTAAGGCCGACCCCGCCTACGAATCATTGTGCAGGTTGAAGGATAAATTGGCCGGTAGCACAAAAGCTGGCGACGTTCAGGTGCTTGTTTCCGGGGCAGGGCAGGAGTGCAGCCAGAAAATCCATAACCTTCTGTATGCTTATCACCAGATTCCCGAAGATATTCAGGTGCTGGCCTTTGCGGATTCGGATATTCGCGTCAAGCCGACCTGGCTGCGTCATTTGGTATATCCCCTTCGGCTCGTCGAAACAAAAGGGGCAGCCACCGGCTATCGATGGTTTGTTCCCAAAACCGGCAACCTTGCCACGCTTGCCTTATCAGCCATAAACGCCAAGATTGCCCAGCTTATGGGTAACACGCCTTTCAACCATGCCTGGGGTGGTTCAATGGCGATTCGGGTGCAGGTGTTCAGAGAGCTGGGCATTGAAAAGCTTTGGCAAAAGGCGCTCAGCGATGATTTTTCGCTTAGCTGTGCTGTGAAAAATGCTCATAAAAAAGTCGAGTTTGTCCCCGGCTGTCTTGTGGCTACCTCGGAATCGACCACATGGGCGAAACTTTTTGAGTTCGGTCGCAGACAGTTCATTATCACAAAGGTCTATGCGCCGCTGATGTGGTCATTTGGTTTGTTCAGCAGCGTCTATTCGGTCTTTGGGCTTTGGGGAGGAGCTGCTTTGGCAATTTACGCTCGAATCACGCAGAATCCGCACATTTGGCTTTTTACCGCTGTTCCCATCCTGTTTTTTATCATGCAGCTCACAAGGGCGATACTCAGACAGAGTATGGCGAGTAAATTGCTCGCGGAGAACTGGCCCAGATTGGGAATCGCGGCAATTGCCGATATTACGCTGTTCTGGCTATGGTCGCCGTTTATGCTCATTTTGATATTGTCTTCGGTCTTTGGCAGGACGATTCACTGGCGCGGCATCAGGTATAAACTCATCAGTAAAACCGAGACGATTGTTCTGGGGACATAGGGCGGCTACTCAATTTTGTCGATGTCGTTTTGGGGCTGGCCTACAAGGTATATCCTGTTTTTGCCGCTGCGTTTTGCTTCGAGAAGTGCCTGATCGGCCTTTTCGAAAAGCTCCTCGGTTGTCGAGCCGTCCCTGTTTAAGCTCGCAAGCCCTCCGCTTATCGTCAGCACACCTCTGCCGTCCGGGCCTAAAAACCGCAGGTCGGTCTTTTCAATTTCTCTGCGGAATCGCTTTGCTATGAATATCACTTCCCCGGGGTGGTCCATCGTAAACGAACGTCTCTCGCTGCCCGTTGCCTGCTGCGGACATTTCGGGTCGTCCCAGAACACCACCGCGAACTCGTCGCCGCCTATTCTGCCCACCACGTCGTGCCTTCGGCAGCATCGCTTCATTAAAAGCGACGCCTGCTTGAGCACCTCGTCGCCTGCCGCGTGGCCGTAAACGTCGTTATAATGCTTGAAATCGTCTATGTCGAATATGAGCACAGTTACCCGCCCGTTATCTTTCTTTGCCCGTGCGATTATCTGTTTTGCGAATTCCCACAGATACCGCCTGTTTTTCAGACCGGTCAAATCGTCCTCGGTCGCCAGTTTCTCCAGCCGGCTTATCTTCGCCTGAAGAGTCGTATCTGAGATGGCCGCTTTTTTTCCGCCGACAGCCATAAGCGGGCTTTCGCATACGACATTGTAAAGCCGCTCTGTTTGAACCGGACAGATAAGGTAATCATCAACCAAACTGGCCCCGTTGCTCCCGACCAGCTTTATCGCCTCCGGCTCTTCATGCATTAGCGCAAGCAGAAGGATTTTCGCGTTTGTGTTTTCTCTAAGCAGGGCGAGACCGTCTCGCAAATTGGTCGCTGTGCCCTTCATTACCACGGCGATTGCGGTGAAACGGGTTTTTCGAACGGTTTCAATAGCGTCGTGTATGTTGCCGCAGACCTGAACCGCAGGCCTGCCGGTCGGAGCGGCGCCAAATACCGCCGCGCCGGAATCGCCTATCAGCAGGATTCCGCTTGTGTCCGTATTGCTCATTGCAGTTACCACCATTTATCACCCTTGACTCCAGGAAGCATTATAGCAGAATCGCCAGAAAAATCAAATCCGGCGTGCCGAATATGAAATAAGGGCTTCTTAAAGACTGCCCCAAAAACGTCTCATATCTCAATATTTGCCCGGATTCCTATTTCTCCAGCCAGAGCAGAACAGGGTCAGGCGGACGTTTCATTGTCTGAAAATCCCAGTTTTTTATTTCCACGGGTTGTATTGCTTCTCTGTAACCGGCAAATTTGGCGTGCAGTGTGTATTTTCCCGGCTCTGCCATAAAAAAGAATGACGGTGCACCAAGGATAATAGGTTCAATAACTGTTTGATTCTCCTCCAGCCGAATATCCCCTGTTGTCATGGGGACACCATATTCATTAAGGGCAAATACGTACAGAACACCTTTCCGGTTTCTCTGCATATTCACGGCGTCTATATCCAGTACTTTCTGTTCGCCTTCTGCCAGTTCAAATTCCAGCAGTGTTTCGGAATTCGTAAGAAAATCGGCGCTAAGATGATATTTCCCGGCAGGTAAATTATTAAATTCGTAATTACCATTCGCATCTGATTTTATATAACAAACGGTCTCCTTACCATCTCTCCATAGTACCTGCCAGTCATTTTGTTTGGTCAGATGGCCTCGAACGCCCGCAGTGCCTTTTGGTATCCGAACAGTTATATTTACATTGCCTTCGGTGATGTCAATTGTGCGCTGCTGGGTCACGTAGCCCCGGTTCACAACAAGGTGATATCTGCCCGGCATTATGTTTCCGGCGATAAACGGCTCATTATTGCTGGTCGGTTTTTCGAGTATGACTATTGGCCGGTCCCAGGAAATATTTTCGTCCCGTAGATATACATCCGTAACATCCCAGTTTGACTCGCCTTGTTCATATTCGATCGAAACGCCAATGGTTGAAAGTCCCCTTGGTATTACGCCTGTGTCCGTATCTCGTCCCGATGTTTCAATTGTTGCGATTGTGAGCATCCTGCTTTTGTTTTCGGGGTCTGCGCAATAGATTGACCATTTGCCTTTCGGCACACCGCCAAATACAAATTCACCGTTGGGACCTGTTTTCGTATTACACTGAAAAACCGCCGATTGCGGCCTTTGGGTTGTCGTCAGATTAAGTGCATAATCGGCAAGGGGTTTTCCGCCCCAAACGACCTGGCCTTTTACGACGGGTTGTCCGCCGAAATCTAGGCGTGTCACCTTGCCGCCTGCCGGCACAAATGCCCGGCAGGCAACACCCATTGCGTTCCGTTCTCCCTGTTTCTGTATATAACATATTTGCTCAGATAGCCCTTCAACGCGATAATACCCGCTTGCGTCCGTTGTTGCGGTGGCGATACGCCCAGTTTTTTCTTCCAGCGGATTGAAATAGGACGTGTTTTGAAAAATCAGCGTAATATCCGACTGCGGCTGCCCCGCGGAATCATAAACATAGCCCTCCACTGTCCCGCCTTTACGCAGCACAATCTTGATGCCTTCTGTTATTTTGCCTTCTTTGACTTCTATGTTGTCAATTATTGAAAATGGATAATCAGGATGAACCGCTTTTATGCTTTCCCTGCCTTCCGCCAGGTTATTTAACACGAAGGAGCCGTTAACTGTCTCGACCGTGTCATTATCCGAAATTAATGTGTCCTTTGTAGAACCTCTTGTTTCCACTGCTTTCGACATCGGCATAACTTTGGCCCCGTTGACTGGTTTGCCTTTATCATCGACGACGCTGCCTTTTATGCTGCCGCCCGCAACAAGCTTGACCACAACCGGAGTGTCCCGGCTGGTATCGACTTCCTGGCTCCACGTCCAGGCAAACCCTTCCGCGGCTATCTGAACCTGGTACATGCCGGCCCCGAATGCCTCTATATTAAATTTGCCCTCCGTATTGTTTATATCCTGCCATTGGCCGGCCGGCTGATAATTTAAAGCTCCGGAGAGGGATTGCAGTTGTTTTATGCGTGCCCTGAACAATTGTATCGGCCCGCCTGTCCGGGAAGCTACAACAGTGCCCTTGAGTATAAACTTGTCGAAGGATATAAGCTCAACCTGGAGTTCTTCGCCTGGCGCCTCGACGTTTTCAACTGTCTTTTGCTTTATATAAGACGATGAAAAGGTTAGCTTGTATTTTCCAGGCACAAGCCGGTCTATTACAAAATTCGTATCGCAGGCGTCCTTTCCTGATTTTTGCCACTGGGTGGACGAATCATATTTACCATCCATTGAAGAAACCGAGATGTTAACGTTATCGGGAATGCTGTTGCCGGTAAATATCATATTGCCCCGGATGGAAGCTAAGGGCTGCGTAGATTTCTTCTGGATATTTATCGTCAGAGGTACGTTATCAGGCAGAGGCAATGTGGTATCTAACTCAGCAACGCTCTTTGAGTCTTTCTTTTCTTCCAGAAGGACTGCATCGATGTTATAGCGGTCTGGAACTATGTGCCTCAGCGTAAAATTTCCGTTTGTATCAACAGGGCAGCTGTCGTGAAAGTAATTTCGGCCTACATTGCCGTAAACATACCAACGAGAAGCTCTTATTCTCAAATCAGATGCAGGCACGCCGTCTTCATACATCGCCTGCCCGGTGACATCAGTGCCTTTCTGGAGGACTATCCGGCCCGTCTCGATATATTCAGCGCTGTTTAGTATTGCGATGAGCTTGCCGGGGGCATAATTCGACTGTGTGGCAATAATAAGATAACCCATTTTGCTGGATGGAAAACCGCCGAGCAGGGCGATTCCGTCTTTGTTCGTTTGCGTATAATGCCTCGGGCCGCCCATCAGCTTCCTAACTAACTCATTCTCGAAGGGGCTTACCGAGAAGGGTCTTACCGAAAATCCTGCACCTTCAACGGGCTGGTTCGCTTCGTCAACAACCTGCATCTGTATCATACAGGCCTTGTCGAGTTTGAAATCTTTTACGGTTTGCGAGTCCTTTTGGATGCGTACGGACGGCATTGACTGATAATCGGTTATGCCGACGTATTCATTTGAATCGACACTGATTGTTAAATTTGGGCCTACCGGCAGGTTTTCTATAAGATAAAATCCGTTTGCGTCGGTTTGTGCCCGGAACATATTCTGGACTGTAACAGTTGCATCGGTTACGGGCTGGGCTGTTTTGGCGTCGGTAATATGCCCGCAAAGAGTGCCTGTGTTTTGGAACTGACCTGTATCAGGTCGAGGCGGCGGCGGGGTATTGGGTTTGTTATTACCGTTGGTAATTCCCGTACGCCCCAAAAGCAGTCCAAAACACAAAATACCTGTGTTTATTGCTCCCCGTGAATGTGTTTGCGCCGTCATAATTTATATCCTCCTGAAATATTACTGCACCGGCCTTAAATCCCTGTGCAGTTATTTTCTCCCGATAATGCCGATAGGTCAACAGCAAATGTCGTTAAAACTCAATCCCCTGTCTCGCGGCTGTGCCTTTATCAAACGGGTGTTTGATTTTCTTCATTTCGGTAACAAGGTCTGCCAGGGCAATCAGTTCGGGTGTTGCTCCTCGGCCGGTCATAATAATTTCAACGTGCTTATCCCTGCCGGTAGCAAGGTTTTTGATATCCTGAGTTGCCGCCAGACCTTTTGAAACGCAATACACAATCTCATCGAGAATCAGGATGTCGAATTCACGCTTAGCAGCCGATTTGGCAAGTCGTTCAATCGCATCGTGAATGGCTGTCTGCGCGGCCGATATGGCTTTGGGGTCTTTTGGCGATTTTGCCATATCCCACTGGATATCAAGTGACTCGATTTTTATTGATGGCAGCGATGATAACACGACACGTTCGCCGGTATTTGAGCAGGGGGGTTTAAGGAATTGATAAATGAGAACCTTATTGCCCTGGCCGGCCGCGCGTAGCGCAAGTCCCAGGGCTGCCGTTGTTTTGCCTTTGCCGTCCCCTGTATATATCTGCACAAGTCCCTTTTCAAGCATTGCATTATCATACCACTGATTTAGCCACAAAAAAGCACAAAAAGAGAACCACCGACCTGTCCTGCCTGCCCCGGCAAGTCGTAGGCTGGGGAGTGAAGTCGAAAGGCTTGAAACTAACCTGCTTTTGCATTGTTTTTCTTCGTAAATGTGTTTATATTATGTGTTTGAAAATATATGAGAGATTGTAATTCAGGCCTTGGTTACAGCAAGGAGGAATTATGGACACAATTGGTTTTATCGGCGCGGGTAATATGGCGGAGGCCCTGATAAAGGGCATCATAAAAACAAATCTCTGCAAGCCAAAGAACATTCTGGTCAACGACATTCGCTCCGACCGGCTGGAGTTCCTGACAAGGCAATATCACGTTCAGGTGGTGGCCAACAGTGCCGCACTGGCTGGGGGGGTGGATGTTCTGATTTTGAGCGTCAAGCCCCAGAATATGGCTAATGTATTAATGGCGATAGAATCAGCCGTAAGGCACAGCACCCTTACTATTTCCATAGCGGCGGGCGTAAGGATTGCCGAAATCGCCACCGCGCTCGTCGATAAGCCCATAATCCGCGTTATGCCCAATACGCCGGCACTGATTGGTGAAGGAGCAAGTGCGATATTCGCCAACAACAGGGCAAGGCCGATGATGGACAGGGCAATGAAAATATTCTCATCAGTCGGCAGGGCGGTCATTGTTGATAACGAGGATTTGATTGACGCGGTAACAGCGGTCAGCGGCTCAGGCCCCGCCTATTTCTTCCTCCTGATGGAAGAAATGATTAGGATTGCCAATGAGATGGGACTGCCTGCCGAAATCTCTAAAATCCTCGTGCTCCAGACCGCCAAGGGCGCAGCGCTGCTCGCCGCTGAGCGGGACAAATTCAGCGAAAGCCCAAGCGAGCTTCGCCGAAAGGTAACAAGCCCGGGCGGAACCACCGAGGCAGCACTGAAGGTCTTTGCGGCAAAAAACTTCCCCCAATTGATTACCGACGCCCTAACCGCGGCCCGCAACAGAAGCAAAGAGCTGTCGGAGTAGTTTATTCGACGACTATCGCCTCTACGGGGCATTCATCCGCTGCCTGCTGGACCGCGTCCTCGTGTTCCGCCGGCACATCTTCGACATTTACCTGCGCCGTATCCGGCCCCATTTCAAAAACTTCCGGGCAGGTGTCGCAGCACAGCCCGCAAGTCGTGCAGGTATCCTCTATTCGAACTTTCATACCTGTCTCCCTTGTCCGGTTTTATTGATTCGACTCATAATATCCTATTAGCTTTTCGGCCCGAATTGTTCAAGCGAAAATTATGGAAATTTTCGGACAACTTGTTATACTGTAATCGGCTGAATAGTAAATTCTAATTTGAAAGTAGTAAATACATTTTACCGGCCGGGTCCCATGCAGACCGACCCGTTAACCTGGTCAGGCGGGGAACCGAGCAGCCATACGCGGTGTTTGGCCGTGCCGTGGCAAACCCGGCCGATCTTTTTT
>JBEKAT010000096.1:0-9237 GCA_050015775.1 Sedimentisphaerales bacterium
CCTGGATGCAGTTGTACCCTAACACGGCGATATAAGATTAAACTAATAGTTAATTACAAACACGCCATCATATAATAGGATGTCCACTCGCCAGTCACAGTGCAAGCATCAGGGATGTCAGGGTCCTGAATGCAGGGAGTTGACCTATATTTGACCATTTTTGTGCTGGAGCAACTGCCGCTATCGGCAGCTTCGCATCCATAGCGTAAGTAATATACATAGTAATTCCCTCCACACAAACCGTCAACCTGGCTGCAAAAGATGACATTGTATTGCTGGAATAGTCTTGTGCAGGAGTAGCCGGAGCCGCCGATTATATCTGCTAATTGGCCACTGCTGATTTCATTAAAATCGCCCTGAATCGGCTGTTTCGAGACAAGTAAAGCCGTCCCGTCAGTCCAGTCCATATCAAAGAAGCTGATTTCCGTATGGTCATAGAATTTGGCCGACGAAAGGTCTGTTATCCAGACGTACCGGTCATCAATGCGGTCCACGACAACGAAGTGGCTCTTGCCGGGGAAATATAAAATTGCCTTGCAGCCGTTTAGCTTTTTGAGTGTATCGATGTTCGTCTTAACCACCCGACAATAGAGTCCAAATCCCTGCAGAAAGTATTTCATATCGTACATACTCGTTGTACCTCTGGTCTGGTTAACCAGGGAGGCGAGGTCTTTATCTGAAATCGTAACCCCGAATTCCGACGCGATGCATCCTATCGCGATTGTTGCGCAATTTCGCGTATTTGCTCCATCTGATTTGACTATCGCCAAACGTTTTGTCAGGAGCTGGTTTGTATCAGCGGCGTTTGATTGCCGGTACATCGCCGGCTTAGTGCTCTCATCAGAATAATGCTCAACCAGCGCATCCGGCTCATAAGGAACATCAAAAGCGTTTGCCTGTGGAACGCTATCATCTATGGCGGTCAGATTCCACAAGTCGCGGGCCTTCAGTCGACCTGAGCCGGCTTCAAATCGTTCAATCAGGATTGTTTTAGGAACCCAACTGCCTGCGATAAATGCATAATCCGAATATTGTCTTGAAATTGTCGAGCCATCCGGTTTTTCTATTAAACAATTTCTTAACGCATAGTTTTTAGCGGAGTCCAGTGTAAAGTGACTTTCGCTGCCGTCGGCTTCTTTGAGCGTCAAAACTATTTGTGTCTCACCATCGGCGGTCGATTCAATGCCTGATGATCCAATGGCACAAAGATTGCCGTACGTGTAGCGACCGTATCCCCACGGAATCACTCCTGCGGTCAAAGGCCCGTTTACAGGATGCGGGCTATTTCCTCCGGTATCGACGATTGCGTTGTTGCCGGGCAGGAAATACGTGGTGTACTTTTCGCCATCCCAGACAAATATGCGCCTTTGGTTTCCGCCGAGGTCAAATTGCTGAGTCATAAAATTGTCGGCTAAATCCCTGCCTGGTTTTACCGAATCAGACCGTGAATCGACGTTAATTTCCCAATAGAACCGCTTACCGTCAAATTTAACTTGCACTGTGGAATACATCGTGTATTGGTTGGATAACTTGTAGCGAATGTTAAAGGGTATCGCGTCAAGCTTCATTTTCTGCAGTTCTTCGGTAAGCTCCCGTTTGTTTGACTCATCCCGATACCGCTGAATCTCCGCGGTTATTTGCCGGTTAATCTCATTTTCGTCGGTAACGGTTGATGCAACATATTCCTGATGTGACGCCTCAATCGTGCCCGCCGCAATCCAGGTCTTGCGGGGTTGAGCGGTTAATTGTTCAAAGATTTGCAGAAGCTCCGCACGTTCCAAGGGTCTGTCCGCAACTGCGATTCCGCTGCCAAGCAGCACTATGATGATAATTCCTGAAAATATTCGTGTGTTCATAACACACCTCCTCTCGTATATACTGCGTTATAATGAAAAATACCTTAACCAATCATCAACGGCCTTTTACAGCATTACCCATATACGAGAGCGTTGTGAAAAGGGAAATGTTGACGACTTTCTGCCAAAGCGTGACATATTCTGACAGAATGGGTCAAAATAATCGTTCTTTATCATTTTGCGGTTGTTCTGTTGTAGCAAACCTCTCTTATCCTCGGTTTCTGTTGTCCGCCGATTACCTGGTCTTTTCCAGCCAGTATTCGGCAAATAGCCTTAAGTCGCTGATGCCTACATACCCATCGACATCGAGGTCGGTTCCTGAGCAGTTCTCCGGTTCAAGACAGTCGGTTCTTTGCCAATTCAAACCAAGCACCGCAAAATCTGCAAAATCGACTATCCCATCATTATCAAAATCACGCGTTGGAACGTGTGTGAAGGCCATTACATAGTTGGGCTCGTCAAAACTGAATTCATAATCGTATAACCAAACATTGCAATCGCCTACATTGGTAGCGTTATAATCTATTACGAACCAGTCGCCTGGTATTGTGTCTTCGACATCAGTAGCCAGCTCAAAGCCGGACTTGAAAGAATCTTGCTGATCCCAAACGGTTGCTCCCGGACCCGCCGCCTCAAGGTGAGAACCTTCCCAATCAGAAGTCGTTTCATTGTAATCTTTTCCGATGAGAACTCCGTAATCCCGGTATGGGTCGCTGATATACAGACCTCCGCCCCAGTAGTTCTCACCGGTATCTGAACTAATAATAATCGTGAGACGTGTTCCAACCATAATTGGGCGGTAAACGAATGGAATACAGGGGTCGGCGAGCTTAAGCGGTGTATTGCCATCCGCCAGACAAACCCTTGTGAATACTTCGGCGTGCGCTGTTGGTGCTGCTGCAACCAGAAACAGTATGAAAGAAATCAATCTTTTCACAACCCACACTCCCTTTAATGAGTTTTTAGAACCTTAAGCCAGCATCAATAGATATGACCTTTCCCTCCGGAGGTGAATGGTCTGCTTACTCCCTTGTCATCATCTATCTGCCTAAGCGCCAAGTATTGTAGCACATTTTGTTTGCTAAAATCAAGCAAAAAACGATATGGCCTCAAAAAACAATCAACCTTTGGCTGTTTCCAAACGCCCCTTATACAAGAGGTGATACTGATGGGCAAGCATCTAATATGACATATAAACCGAGCATCAAAAGGGCGTATGAAGAACAATAGAACCGGCAGAATAATACAGTTATTGACAGCGTTGCAATCTCGGAGGGGCTATGCAATTTCGGAATTAACTGAGATACTGGGGAAAAGCCGTCGCACGGTATATAGAGACCTGAAAGAACTGGAAGGGGCAGGTTTGCCTTGTCGTTTTGACACAAGGTGCCACTGTTATACTTTAGACCTTCAATCCCCTCTTCCAACACTTGCTCTGTCCAAAGATGAAGCATTCGGCTTGCTGTTACTGCTTCGCGAGGCGAGTCACAATATACGGCTTCCTTTTGCTTATCCTGCCCAGTTGCTATCCCTTAAAATTGAGAATTGTCTGAGACGGGAAGTAAGACAATTTTGCGACGCATCGTTTCGATTTATCTCGATTAGCCCTGCTCCTAAAGCCAAGATGGACTTGTTGGATAAAATATTTGCGCAGGTTCTGGAAGCTATTCAAGTAAAGCGGGCTTTGGCCATTCATTGCTATTTGCCTGCCGAACAACGGTCTGTCACAACGGACTTAAATCCTTATTACCTGGTATATTCCGCGCACACCTGGCATACAATCGGAGAATCGAGCTTTCACAAGGCCGTACATATCTTAGAGCTGAATAATATTACGCAGTTGAGTCCTTTAGACAGATATTTTGTGGAAGGCGAGAAATTCGACCTTCGCGAGTATTTTGGGTATGCCTGGTCATTATTGCGAGAAGGCCAAATCTACGAGGTCAAATTGAGATTTTGTCCAGGAATCGCCACGGATGTAGCCGAAGTCCAATGGCATGAAACACAGACCGCCTCTTTTGAGGATGATGGCTCGGTGGTACTGAAATTCCGTGTGGATGGACTTAATGAGATAACTTGGTGGATTTTGGGCTATGGCGACCAGGTGGAAGTTCTTGCGCCTTTGGCATTAAGACAAAGGATTGCTCAAATAGCATCGAAAATAGTAGATTCACAACAGGGCTGACGCAGTTATCTCGTAAAAATAACAAAGTGTTTTTGGAGTTAAAACCGTCAACATTTAGGGGCCGGAGACGCCATAAATGATAGTTTCTCGCCGGGGATTGTTTGCGCAAGGCCAGCCAGGGTGTAGAACGGTAGCCCTCCTTCCCTTCTGCGCCTTCGGATGACGAAAAGAGTGTTCTAAGTTCTAAGCAGAAGCTTCCACACCAGCAAATCTGCCGGAAATGGGGCAAAGGGAACAAAACCTCTTTGCCCCAGTTTTATAAACTTAAGCCGATGTTAATCTGGGCAAAAGAAGGCGGTGACAGATTCTGTCACCCTTGTAAAACAAGGCAGTTTCTGATAAACTGCACTATGAAGTTAGCTTTAAAATTCGAAGCTTTATTTGAAGGCGCTGGGCTGGCTTTAGGGTGTGGGGTCAGTTCCGGCGCTTTCTTTCTTTGTTATTACCGCGAAGACGCAAATACACGAAATCATTCAGACGCTGCTTTCGCCTTTTCTGGTTTTTGCCATCTGTCATTCAGAATAGGTTTATCCTGAGAAACAATTTTTCGTCAACATTTTATTCAGTCAATCGCCTTCAATAAGAGGTATGTCGTGTTAATAGCGGTTTGATGCGCTAAATGAGTGGTAAGTGGTTTGTCCAGAAAACACTATAGGCGCATATTGCAGTGGGTGACCAGAAACACATTATTGAAGAGGTGGAAACCTATATCTGCCATGGGGGCGGTGGATATGGGGATTGGTTCATAGGGTTGGCTGATAATCCTATCGCCCCCATCACAGAAGTTTCCCGCCTTCGTAAGGTACAAAATCACAGGTTTGTATACATCGAAACAATGTCAGGAGAAGTTGCCAAAGCGGTTGCTGATTATTTCATCGATGCGTGCGGGATGGACGGCAATATAAGCGAAAAACAAGATGGTGCCTGCCGGGCACTATACCTTTATAAAAAAGCCGGGCATCTCGCCGCCTGCGAAACCGGCATATCAAGTCGGTTAATTTGCTGGGTGCGCAATAAGCTGTTTCGGGACTGCGCCCCGACAATAACAAAGTAATCAGGAGATTGTATGCACCGTGACCATAAGATTTTTATTCAGGCAATCAAAGACAGGAAAAAGGTTCTCATTAAACGCCGCACTGAAAAGGGCCGTAACGCAAGCACGAAGGTTTGCTGCCCTCTTTTTTGTATCCCGGCCAGCAACAAGGGTAGTTGTGACCACTACTACTTCTGGGAGGATGAAAAAGGCCTAAAAGGTGATGTTGTGAGCGTTAAAACAGACGACATAGTCCATATCGGGCAGACCCATGAGCCATTTGATCCAGTTGGCTTGACTCTTGTCAGCAACGAAAATATATCGCCTGAACATTAACAATCCCACCAATCAAATCGAACATCGCAGAGAAATACGAAGGTTTTTTAACTAATCCCGTAAGGAACGCCTCCCTCCCAGTTGGAACACCTAACGGTGGAAGTTGAGGGGTGTTCGGCGCATTGTGTGCGTCGGATTTTGCGTTGCCTCCTGTCAAATTCGCGGTTTTTGACAGCGCCAGTGGGGGGTGTTCGATTCCTGCATCGCCCACTTGCATTTTCACTTCTGGAAACCAGTGACCATTTCGTTATAATGCTTTTTAATGCAATTTCGGTTCTTGCTGAAACGTCTTAACAGTAAAAGCCAATCGCGCCCGCACGTTTGTCTATAAAGTTTTGAGAACAGGATATGAATGTATTACTTGTTTTTGCGGTTATCTTTGCGGGGGCTGTCGGCCCTAATGTCCCGACTGAGCCGCAAGGTATCTCAGGCAGTCCTTTTGAAGGTTCTGCCCCTGTGACACCTCAAAACAAGATAGATGAGCTGGTTCTCGCTCGGTTCAAGCGGTCGGGCATTCAGCCGGCCAGCATTTGCTCCGACGGAGTATTTGTACGCCGAGTTTATCTTGATGTGATCGGCACACTACCCACCCCAAAAGAGGCCGATGAGTTCCTGCAGGACCAAAACCCGAATAAACGCATATCGCTTATTAACCGCTTGCTGGAACGGGAGGAATTTGTCGACTACTGGACGCTGAAGTGGTGCGACCTGTTGAGGGTCAAGTCCGAATTTCCCATAAACCTTTGGCCAAATGCGGTGCAGGCATATTATCACTGGATTCACGATTCGCTGCGCACGAATATGCCTTATGACCAGTTCGCCCGCGAACTTTTGACTTCCAGTGGGAGCAACTTCCGCGTGCCGCAGGTAAATTTCTACCGCGCGATTCAGGGCCGCAATCCCTCCGATATCGCCAGGACAGTTGCCCTGACGTTTATGGGAACGCGTTATGAAAGTTTGCCCCAATCCACCCGGACCAATATGGAAGTTTTCTTCTCACAGGTCGCCTATAAGAAAACCGCAGAGTGGAAGGAAGAAATCGTTTATCTGAACCCGGCGCCGGCCCGCCCGCGTGAGGCCGTTTTCCCGGACGGCAAAACAGCGCAAATTCGGCCCGAGGATGACCCAAGGCGTGTATTCGCCGACTGGCTTACCGAGCCGAATAATCAATGGTTCGCACGCAATATAACCAACCGCGTATGGGTCTGGTTGATGGGTCGCGGCATTATTAACGAGCCGGATGATATCCGGCTGGATAATCCCCCGGTAAATCCTGAACTGCTTGCCTTTTTGGAAAAAGAGCTTGTGAGGTCCAAATACAACCTGAAACATGTTTACCGGCTTATACTCAACTCCCGCACCTATCAGCAATCTTCAATTCCTCGCGATAGCAATCCGCAAGCCGAGATGATGTTCGCCTGTTATCCCGTCCGCCGACTGGACGCGGAAGTGCTAATTGACGCATTAGACCAGATTGGCGGGACAGGGGAAAACTATTCAAGTAACATACCGGAGCCCTTCACGTTTATTCCTGAAGGACAGCGAACCATTAAACTGGAGGACGGCAGTATCACCAGTCCATTCCTCGAAATGTTCGGCAGGCCCGCACGAGACACCGGACTGGAATCCGAACGCAACAACCAGCCCTCGGACTCCCAGCGGCTGTATCTGCTCAATTCAAACGATATCAAAAACAAGATAGAACGCAGCCCGATATTGCGCCAGCAGGCAGAAGCCGCGAAAGGCAACCGCACTGAGCTTATAAAAAACATTTACCTGACCATCCTATCTCGTTATCCGACAAAGTCCGAATCGGACATCGCCGAGAAATATTTTCAAAGCGAGGGAATGACGCGAAAAGCCGCCATCGAAGATTTGGTATGGGCGTTAATCAATACCAAGGAGTTTCTATACCGGCATTAAAATCGCTGACAAAATATATGAGCAACCAAAAACATACATACGTTATTACCCGGCGAGAAGCGCTGAAGCTGGGGCTTCTCGGAGCGGCAGGTCTTACATTAATTGAGCGGTTCAACAGATACGCCCGTGGTGAGGACGCAAATTCGCCGCCGGCAAATAAGCGAGCGCCCGCAAAGGCCGTTATAGAGCTTTGGATGTCAGGCGGGCCGTCGCATTTAGATACATTCGACCCCAAGCCGCAGGCGGGCAACGATTACTGCGGCCCATTCAAAAACCCGATTACGACAAATGTGGACGGCATAAAAATTTGCGAACTATTGCCACAGCTCGCCAAACAGGCGGATAAATATTCAATCATCCGAAGTATGACCCACGGCGTGAACGCCCACGAGACGGCAACATACATAATGAAGACCGGCCGAAAACCCGGCGACAACCTGGTTTTCCCCGGTATAGGGGCAGTTGTCTCATTATTCAAAGGATACGACCACGGCTATAAAGGCCTGATTCCGCCATATATTGTGCTTACCGCCACCGAGGGGCGATTCTCGGAGGAAGGTTTCCTCGGCCCACGCTACAAGCCCTTCGCCACAGGAGGCGACCCCGCCCAGAAACGTTTCGTCGTATCAGGCGTCGTCGCGGAAGGCATTTCAGACCAGAGACAGCGAAGCCGGCGCGAGCTGCTCGGCTCGCTCGATTCCCTCGGCAAGGCGATGCCTAGAAACCAGCAATTCGAACAATTAGACCGCTGTGAGGAAAATGCCTACAACCTGATTCTCGGCGACGGCGGCAAAGTATTCGATATGTCGAATGAAAAAGACGAGCTTAGAGACAGATATGGCAGGAACAAATTCGGGCAATCCTGCCTGATGGCCCGCCGGCTTGTAGAAATCGGCGTCCCGTACATTACCGTTAATTATGGCGGCTGGGATACTCACAAGCAGCATTTCGAGACAATGCGCCGCAAGCTTCCCGAATTGGACAAAGGTATGGCCACCCTGCTGGCGGACCTAAGCGACCGGGGTCTGCTCGACAGCACGATAGTAGTATGGGCGGGCGAATTCGGACGCACACCGAAAATCCTTTGGGAATCACCCTGGAACGGCGGGCGGGGACATTATGGCAATTGCTTCAGCGCGGTTGTCGCGGGCGGCGGATTCAAAGGAGGCCGGGTTGTCGGCACATCGGACAATAAGGGTGAGGAAGTCGCCCAGCGTCCCGTGCTCGCGGGAGATTTAATCGGCAGTATGTATGAACTGCTGGGCATCGACCCTGACGGCCCGCTTCCAAACCCAAAAGGGTTAAATCTTCAGGTTATGCCTTCAGCCGGCCGGCTAAAGGAAATAATGTAAACGAGCGCGATGATGACTTTATCGAGACGATTACTGATTGTGGTTTTGGTCTTATACGCGGCAAATGCGCAGGGCGTCTCAAATGAAAGAGAGCCGCACATCGGGTACCTTTACCCGGCTGGCGGGCAACAGGGCTCCGTCATTAAAATTACCGTTGGCGGGCAGTTTCTTAAAGACGCCAACGAAGTTTATGTCACAGGTCAGGGGGTGCACGGCTCGGTAATACGCTACATTGGGCGGGTAAAACCTTTGAGTCCAGACCAGAAAAAGGAACTCCAGCGGCAGTTAAGCGAATTGCGAAAAAAGCAGCAAGGCCCGAGTAAAAAAGCTACAAGCCCCGCCGCGCAGGACGTTAATAAGCCAGCGGATATAAATAAACCGGCCGATGTAAATAAGCTGGCTGATGTAAATAAACCGACTGATGTAAATAAGCCCGATGATGCGAATACGCCCGCAGTTTCGCTGCCGGACCATCCCCTTTTGCGAAATCTTGAAAAGTTAAGCCCGAAGGGGCTGCAAAAAGTTTCGGAAGAATTCCTGAGCAATAAATAT
>JBEKAT010000097.1:0-21567 GCA_050015775.1 Sedimentisphaerales bacterium
ATCGCCTCACCGGCTCGATATCAACGTATTCCTGATGAAACGGGTCGCAACTTATCTTGAGCCGACGCATCCCAAGTTTATCAAGCACTTTTATCCGGTCCTTGACAATCTTTTCATCAACCGCCCAAAAACCGTTGGTCTCAATCATATCAACAGGGCCAAGGTTGCTCTTTTTTGATTCCTGCAGAATCTCCACTAAGTGGTCCCAATACAAAAACGGCTCGCCACCTGTGATATGAACCTTCGCCGCGTCCCCTGCCAGTTCTTTCAGCGACCGCCACGCACCTATCGCCATCTCAACGGGCATCAGCCCCCCCTGCTCAGGTGAGCAGTTATAATAACAGAATTCGCATTTAGCGTTGCATTTATAAGTCAGCAGAAGACCGGCATTACGCCAAATCTTGAACTTCGGCTTATCCCGTCCTGCCCGCTTATTATAAATGTTATCTGAAAGCGAACTCATAACCAACAATTCCCTGATACCCTGATTACCTGATGTCCTGATAATATTTTTTTAGATGTATCTGAATGACGGTAACATCGGCTGGGGTGATACCGGAGATGCGACCTGCCTGGCCAAGCGTTTGTGGTCTGAACATCGTTAATTTTTCCTTCGCCTCCGGCCGTAGGTGCGTAATCGTGCTATAATCCAAATCCGCCGGAATTTGTTTCTTGTCCCACGTCTGCAGGCCGGCGGCAAGACGCTCCTGTTTGACAAGATACCCCTCGTATTTAGCGTCGACGACAGCAGCATCAATTACCTCTCTGCTGAAGCCGGCGTCTTTAATTTCGGGCAATTCCGCCAGAACCGGCGCAAGAGGACTGTTTGGCCTGCGAAGCTGCTCCCACAAGGTGATTCCGTCTCGGCGGTTATTCTTCAAATACTCTCTTATCCGGTAAATATCACTTAACTTCTTCTGAAATCTTTCCCATCGATTGTCATTGACCAGACCAACCGCCCTGCCAATCTCCGTCAGGCGTCTATCCGCGTTATCCGACCGCAAACTTAGCCGAAATTCCGCCCGCGAAGTAAACATCCTATACGGCTCATCCGGGATACCAACCCCCTCAATACCAAGCCCCTTGGTGAGCAAATCATCAATCATCACACCGATATACGCCTGATCCCTGCCCAGAACAATTGGCTCAGCCCCCTGCAGAAATCTCGCGGCGTTTATCCCTGCGATGATTCCCTGTCCCGCCGCTTCTTCGTAGCCGCTTGTGCCGTTGATTTGACCCGCAAGGAAAAGCCCCGCGATTTTCTTTGTCTCAAGATTACTCTTCAACTGCACGGGCGGGCAATAATCATACTCAATCGCGTAGCCGTAATGCACAATACCGGCGTTCTCGCAGCCAGGCAGGTTTTTGATAATTTCATCCTGAACGTCCTTGGGCAACGACGTGCTGATGCCATTGCAGTAAATAACCTTTTGCTCCAATTCCTCCGGCTCAAGAAATACCTGGTGACGCTCCCTGTCCGCGAAACGAATAATCTTGGTCTCAATGCTCGGGCAGTATCGCGGGCCGGTCGATTTTATCTGGCCCGTATAAAGCGGCGCACGGTTGAGGTTATCGCAAATTATCTTATGTATCTTTTCATTAGTATAGGTAATCCAGCACGGTATTTGCGGCCGGTCAATCCTGTCGTTCATAAACGAAAACGGCACCGGCTCCCTATCGCCCTGCTGGGCTTCGAGCTTGTCATAATCAATCGTGCCGGCATCCAGCCGGGGCGGCGTTCCGGTTTTCAGCCGTTTGACAACAAGACCAAGGCGTTCGAGACAGACCGAAAGGTCATCAGACGCCGGCTCGCCTCGCCTGCCCCCCTCGAAACTTTCCTGCCCTATGTGCATAAGCCCGCACAAAAATGTCCCCGTCGCAACTATCACCGTCTTTGTATCGCACACCCACCCATCTTTACACCGCACACCGACGACACAATCATTTTCAACAATAATATCAATGGCCATTTGCTCGACGATAGTGAGGTTGGACGTCTGTTCCAGTGCAGAAATCATAAATTGCTGATACCTGTATTTGTCCGCCTGAGCGCGTGGCGACTGCACAGCCGGGCCTTTTGAGCGATTGAGCATCCTGAATTGAATCCCCGTCGCATCGGTCGCCAGCCCCATAAGCCCGCCAAGTGCGTCAACCTCGCGGACAATCTGCCCCTTGGCTAACCCACCTATAGCAGGATTGCAGCTCATCGCCCCGATTTTATTTTTATCGATAGTGATAAGAGCTGTCTTTGCGCCGATCCTCGCAGCCGCGTGCGCGGCCTCTATCCCGGCGTGCCCCGCCCCGATTACCACACAATCAAATTTGTTTGTGCCCATTTGATTCGGCTAATGCCACTGCGGAAGCAATTGCAAAATTGGCGGTATGGGTAATGCTGACGCTTATTTGCGTGATGCCGAGCTTGTCGGCTATTTTTTTAACCTCGCCGGATAACTTCACCTCCGGCTGCCCCGTCTCCGTATTCACCACCTCGATATCCGTCCAGGCAATTTTGCCCCGCCAGCCCGTGCCTACAAGTTTCAGTACCGCTTCTTTGGCGGCAAATCGACCGGCCAATTTCTCAATCCCGTTTTTATTTGCCTGGGCGTATTTCTGCTCCGCAGCGGTAAAAACCCTGTCTAAGAAACGGTCTCCGTGGCGTTTGACCATATCCTCTATTCGAGGAAAATCAACCAAATCTATACCATGTGCGATTATTCCCATCCGATGATTCCAGACACTGAACTAATGTTATCTATTGGCGTCCCTGTAAATTTCACGCACGCAAAAATCCACAAATTTTGCCCTGTCCGCCACCGAGGCCGAGGCCTGCTGCACAAGCTCCTCATTGAGCTTATCAAACGCCTGACGCATCCGACCTACTGATATACCCGCCTTCACCTGGTTCTGGACCTTCTCGAACGGCTCGACGCTCTTCGGCTGATATACCACAAGCTGCATAACAAAAATGTGCCCTTCCACTTCGATAGGCCCTGCCGTCTCTCCCGGCCTCATCGTCGCCGCCTTTTGGGCCAGCACATCATACGGCGCCACAAGTGAATCCGGGGCAAGCTTCTGCCACAACCCACCCGTCAGGGCCTTGTTTGCCTGCGAATATTCTTTCACCAACTGCTCAAAATCCTCCCCCTGTTTTATACGCTTTACAATATCCTCGACAAACTCTCTGGCCTGCTCCTGCCGAGGCCTGTTCGCGTCAATATCCCGCATCTTCGCCGGCTCAACGTCGATAAGGCGAAACTGCAATACTCCAGGCGTTGCATACAACTGTTCTTTGGTTTCATTATACGCCGTCATCATCTCACTATACGTAATCGGCTGGTCTTTCGGCAACTGCTGTGAGACATAACTCTGGCTCAGTATTCTCCGTCTCTGATACTGCTCAAACTTACCCCAGTCCATCCCCATCTGTTTGAGCGACTGTTCCGCCTTGGCGTAATCCCCGCCGAAATCCATCACAAATCTTCTGACCTCAGCAGTAACAACCTTATCAAGCTCATCGTCAATCTTCTCGCCCGCGTCTTTCTTCGCCCTGCTGTAAAGCAGCGCATTAATTATCCTGTCCATAAGCTGCTGCTCAATCGCCGGCTCCGCGACACTCCTGAATTTCTCAAAGTCCCCCTTCTGTGCCGCTTGCACCAACTTTTCAAAAACAGGACCAATAACTTCATCCGACGTGATGGTCTGGTCGCCCACCGCCAGAGTAAAACCGCCGCTAGCCTCAGGAAGCCCGTCGCGTTTGGCAAGTGGCAGTTTTGCCATCTCTTCCGGCGTAAATTTTGGCTTATCTTCACAACCCGCTAACACCAAACCAGCCGCCAATATCAATAACGTCACTTTACGCATATAACAAACATCCAATCCTTTTTAATAACCCGTTACAAACGGATAGATTCTACGGTAAAACCCCGGCAGAATCCACAAAAAGCTTTGCAGAGCAGCGCCCTCCTCTGCCGATAAATACTACCAGTGAAAAGGAGATATGTTATGAAAAAGGCATTTGCGATTAGCGTGATTTTAACCCTTTTTGCGGGCTGCAACACCGATATTGTTACCACTAATCAGTTAAAGACCATCAAAAACAAGTGCGTTTACGTTACGCCAATCGAAAGCCAGGACCCATACGTCGGCAAAGTAATACGAGACGTGCTCGAAAAAGAATTTGTCCGTAAACATATCCAATTATGTGACGCTGACAACGCCAATGTCATACTCACCGGCTCGACATTTATGACGACACGGTCCCATGGAGAAACAAGCATGCTTAATTTATTTGGCGGCAAGCAATCATCCGCCCAGGCAATCGAATCGGTAACCATTGCCGCGAAAGACAAGGCGGGCAATCTCCTCCTCACCGCCTCCTATAACAATGTTGACCAGCTCACCGCAAGCAAACTCGCCCAGGACTTCGGCTCAACACTCGCCGACAAATTGAAATAAAGAGGATAAACCAGGCAATTATTTAAGCGTGGAATTTTTTTTGGCAACCTCTTTTGCCTGGACAATTTTCAGCCGGGCGAGCGAGCCCGCCAGTTTTTTATCCGAGAGCGCCAAAATCTGGACCGCCAGAACAGCCGCATTTTTTGCGCCTGCCTTGCCGATGGCAACCGTCGCTACCGGAACACCAGAAGGCATCTGAACCGTGCTCAACAGGGCGTCCAGCCCCGCCAGTCCCTCTTTTGCGGCAAGCGGCACGCCTATAACAGGCAGTATCGTCTGGGCAGCGATAGCACCCGCCAGATGGGCCGCCATACCCGCAGCGGCAATTATCACTTTTATTCCCTTTTTAGCAGCCCCGGCGGCAAATTGCGATGCGGCCTTAGGCGTCCGATGAGCTGAGATTATCCGCACAACCGGCTGTATCCCGAAATCCTTAAGCGTATCGATACAGGCCTGCATTACCGCAAGGTCACTATCCGAACCCATTACGACCGCTACCGTTTGCCTGCCGCCATTTTTAGATGCCATTTGTCTTTCCCGCCATTCGTGTTTACAATATATTGACGTCCTGGATAATGGTATAATCATACCTGCTCGAAGCCGTAAAAGCAACGGACGGATAAGCGATATGCAAAAGAGAAGACCCATAGTGGCCGGCCAATTTTACCCCGGCCAGCAAGACGAGTGCGTTGACGAAATAAAGCAGTGCCTCGATGAAGCAGGCGTAACTCCCGGCTTGTCGAAGCTGCCCGACACAATCGTCGCAGGCATTGTTCCACACGCCGGCTGGACATTCAGCGGCGCAACCGCGGCAATTGTCTTTACCGCAATCAAAAAGAAGCACCCCGTAGTCGATACTTTTGTCATCTTCGGCGCAGCGCACAGCTACCTTGGCCAGCCCCCCGCCGTTTACGATAAAGGTGTTTGGGTTACGCCGCTTGGTGAAATCGCAATTGATGAAGAACTCGCCGGTGCAGTGATTGAAAGCAAGACCGCGATAAGCGACCGCAACGCACACGACAGCGAACACAGTATGGAAGTCCAGGTACCGTTTATTCAATATCTTTTCCCCAAGGCGAGGATTCTGCCGATTCTTACCCCCCCCACCGAGCAGGCAATTCAACTCGGCGAAATCGTCGGCAGCATAATCAGCAGCGACGACGAACGAAAAATCGTATGTCTTGGCTCAACCGACCTGACCCATTATGGCCCGCGCTATGGCTTTACGCCTATGGGCACTGGCAAAGATGCCTTGAAATGGGCAATGGACATCAATGACAAGCAGTTCATCGACTATTCACTGAAGATGCAGCCCGACAAGATGTTAGAAAGCGCGAATGAAAATTACAGCGCCTGCGGAGCCGGTGCCGCTGCCGCCGCGGTGGCCGCGGCTAAATCCCTCGGCAAGAAAAAAGGCGTCCTGCTCGCCCACACCAACAGCAACGAGATAATGCTCCGCAAAATGGGCGAAACCAGCCGGGAGTCCGTCGGCTACGCCGCTATTATCTTTTAAACGTCGAAAAAACAATTTTCCCCCGATTAGAAGGCATTTCACCGGCAAATCCTGCCCCAAAACCTTCCGCAATCATCTTGACAATTTGGGATATTTTCATAAACTGTTATTATCAGCAGGGACAAAGACTGATGGAGAATGGCGTTATTGGTTACACTTTTTATTCGCCAGTGGTGAATTTGTTCGGGCGAATCGGAGAGGAAGAAAAAGCTGTGTCGTGGTAGTTGAGCAGAAATATACAAGGTTATATGGGAAATACCGGACAATTGATGCTAAGGGACAGAGGGTGAAGTACTTTGCGTTTTTATCTCTTATGGCGGGGTTCGTCTTTTCGGCTGTCGCTCTCGGTGAACCTCCTTACACTTCAAGCCAAACTACCCCCAAGGTCGCTATCGAAACGATAGTAGGCGATATAATCATAGAACTTTTCCCGAATAAGGCGCCCATAACCTGCAACAATTTCCTGCAATATGTCAACAGCGGTTTTTATGACGAACTTATCATTCATCGCATCACAAAAGACACAACATTCAAAATAGTCCAGGGCGGCGGCTATAAGCCGGGAGGTGTCTATAAATCAGAAGGTCTTCGCCCTCCTATAATAAACGAAAGCTACAACGGACTGAAAAACCTGCGCGCGACAGTCGCAATGGCGAGAACAACAGACCCTAATTCCGCCACTTCTCAGTTTTATATAAACGTCACGACAAATCCTTTTCTTGACTACCACGACCCAAACAGCGACGGCTTCGGCTATTGCGTATTCGGCCAGGTCATATCAGGTATGGATATAGTTGACCAGATTCAGCAGTTGCCTATATTGCCGCCTCAATATGCCAACGGGCTTACAGAATGCCCTTATTCCGGCAGCAATTATGTTTATTTTCACATGCAACAGATCAGAACCAGAAAGACAGTGGTTAATGACAGCAACGGCGTACCTGTCACATTTAACCTTACCGGTGATGGTTTGTATGAAATCGCAGGCGACATTAATAACTTCAGCCAGATTACCCTGCTCAATACTACGGAAAAATCAGTCTTTACCATTTCGACAAAAGGTAAAACCTATACGAGTGTCGGTGACATCGTTGTCGGCGGCTCACTTAAAGCAATCATAGCCAAGACGACAAACCTGCGAGGTAATATTATAGTTAATGGTTCACTCGGGACGTTAGCTCTTGGCGATGTTGCTGATGCTCACACGATAACAATCGGCTCATCCCCGAATCCAAAGGCAGCCGTAACGATTGTCTTTGACCAGGTTGCTGATCTCACTTTAGACAGCCAAATGCCAATCAAATCTATCACAGCAACAGAATGGCTCGGCGGCGCAATAAATGCCCCGTCAATAGGCACGCTAACCGTGAAGGGCTGGATAGATTCCTGTAAAATACTGTCAAACGGTAACATCGGGACAGTTACCGCAGGGGCAATGACGGATTCGAACTGCTTTGCCGGTGTAGCGGAAGATATTAACGGTTTACCCGTCGCTGAGGCAGCCAGTTTTCCTGAAATGGCGACAATCAAGAGCATAGCGATTAAAGGTATCAAAGGCGAATCTGCACCATTCTTTGTCAACAGCAATATCGCGGCGGTAAATATTCTAAACGCATCGATTGTTTATCCGCAGAGCGACAACGGCGGTGTGCCGTTCGGCCTATCTGCTGATAATATTAAGAAACTGACCATCAAAAAGACGGATGGCACCACTAAGTCGCTAAAAAACCTTGGCAAATCGATTGATTCGCAGACGATAGACGGCGTCGAAGTCCGCTTGTACTGATTGACGTTAAACGATTTTAAGGGGTTTCTTTCGAAGCCCCTTTTTCACTTCTAACAAATACCGTAAAACTGCCATGCTGGCAGATAAGATTCGCAAAAGCCGGATTTTGGCAGTCACAATCACGGCGAAGAGCCACTCGTAACCCCTATAAAGACAAACACTTACAACTTGCGTTTCTGCTAAATGCTTACTGGCACAAGCTTTGCACATCTTCAGTCGCTATGGTAGCGGACTTGCGACAATTTGCTGACATAAATGTATTGGCAAGCCAGGCGAACTGGGACTGGCCCGGGGCATTGCGCGATATATTCAGGCCGAGAGGCGTAAATCTGTTGGTGGCGGAGAATACTAATGATATGCAAATCAGCATGACTATCGTCGATACCGACTGCGAGCAGGCAGACCTGTGGACATTAAAAATTATCAGGATGGAACAGCCGCTTATGCCCTGTATATTACTGGCAAGCAGGGTAACCGGGGCAATGCTCGAAAAGGCGCTGCAGTTGGATGCCTTCAGCGTTATGACCAAGCCGGTAGATATGAATATTTTGAAAGACCAGTTGAACCGGCTGTTTGTGAGAAGGTACGGCAGCCATATTTTTTCGGCATAAAAACATAAAGCAAAATAACGGTCGAATTTTTTGAAAGGAGTAACAGGAAATGAAGGTAAGACCATTGGCCGATAAGGTCCTCGTTCAACGAGTGGAAGCGGAAACCAAAACAGCGGGCGGTATCGTCCTGCCCGACAGTGCAAAAGAAAAACCACAAAAAGGCAAGGTCGTCGCGGTAGGCGACGGCAAAATTCTCGACGACGGCTCACGCCAGAAACCACAGGTCAAAAAAGGCGACACTGTGTTGTTCACCAGCTACGCCGGCAGCGAGATAAAAATGGACGGCAAAGAGTATTTGATTATGACTGAGTCGGATATTATGGCGGTCATCGAAGATTAAGCCGGAATTGATAATTGAGATGAAAACCTAAAAGGAGAAGTAAAAATATGGGAGCAAAAAAAATAGCATTTGGAACAGAAGCGCGAGCGGCAATTCGGGAAGGCGTCAAAAAACTCGCCGCCGCCGTTAAAATAACATTAGGCCCCTGCGGCAGGGTCGTCGTCCTTGAAAAATCATTCGGCTCGCCGACCGTCACAAAAGACGGCGTATCAGTCGCAAAGGAAATCGAGCTTGAAGACCCTTATGAGAATATGGGCGCACAAATGGTCAAGGAAGTCGCGTCAAAAACGTCAACCGTAGCCGGCGACGGCACAACAACCGCGACGATTCTGGCGGAAAGCATTTTCGAGGAAGGACTCAAAAATATCACCGCTGGCGCAAATCCCCTGCAGGTAAAACGCGGCATTGATACGGCTGTTGATACTATCGTCAAAGAGCTGCAGAAAATGAGCACGGCAGTCGCTTCCAGCAAACAGATTGAGCAGGTCGCGACGTGCTCGGCAAACCAGGACGCGGAAATCGGCAAGAAATTAGCCGAGGCGATGGACAAGGTCGGCAAAGATGGCGTAATAACAGTCGAGGAAGGCCAGTCGCTTGAGACCGTCGTCGAACTCGTCGAAGGTATGCAGTTCGACAAAGGGTATCTTAGCCCGCATTTCATAAACAAGCTGGAAAATATGACGGTCGTATTGGACAAGCCGTATATCCTCATCCACGAAAAGAAAATCAGCTCTATTAAATCGCTTGTGCCGCTGCTTGAGAAAGTAGCCAGACAGGGTAAGCCCCTGCTGATTATTGCTGAAGAAGTTGAAGGCGAGGCGCTCGCGACGTTAGTCGTCAACAAACTTCGCGGCGTTTTGCAGTGCGCGGCAGTCAAGGCGCCGGGATTCGGCGACAGGCGAAAGGCATTGTTGAGCGATATCGCCGTGCTGACAGGCGGCCAGGCCATATTCGAGGACCTCGGCATCGATATCGAAAACCTCGAACTGAATATGCTCGGCAGGGCAAAACAAATCACCATCGACAAGGACAACACAACGATTATCGAAGGCGCGGGCAAAACGGAAGAAATCAAAGGCAGAATCGAGCAGATAAAAGCCGAAATCGAAAAATCAACCAGCGATTACGACATCGAAAAACTTCAGGAACGCTTAGCGAAACTTTCCGGCGGCGTTGCGATGATAAAAGTTGGCGCAGCGACTGAAGCGGAAATGAAGGAGAAGAAGGCACGCGTCGAGGACGCGCTGCACGCCTGCAGGGCCGCGGTTGAGGAAGGCATCCTCCCCGGCGGCGGCGTCGCGATGCTGCGAACGCTTCCAGCTTTGGAAAAAATCAAGGCACAGGGCGATGAGAAGGTCGGCATCGATATCGTTCGCCGGGCAATCGTCGCACCAATCAAACAGATCGCCCTCAACGCAGGTCTCGACGGCTCAATCGTCGCGCAGAAGGTTATGGAAAACTCCGACAAAAACTTCGGCTATGACGCACTGCGGAAAGAATACGGCAATATGATTGAGTTCGGCGTCATTGTCCCCACAAAGGTCGAACGCATCGCGCTGCAAAACGGCGCATCAATCGCCTCACTGCTGCTGACAACAGACGCGATAGTAAGTGAAATTCCCGAAAAGAAAGAAGCACCCGCTATGCCTCCAGGCGGCGGAATGTACTAACAGAAAGCTTATTAAGGGCGGGTCCGAAAGACCCGCCCTTTTCGTTTCCTGAAAGGGTTTTCAAATGTCGTTTCAATTTTACAGTAATGTAATCTCGCAGGCGTCCCGCCGAATAGCGGGTGGGATATTTGCAACGGGACTTATGCTGATTGGTTTCGGCCTGCTGATCTACCTGTATCCTAAATTTTTCGCAACTCTCGCGGCAATAGTTTTCTTCATCACGGGCATCGGCACCTGCATAACCGCTATAAAAATATTCATGGCACAACGACAGATAGACAAAGGAACCAACAACGAGTCAGACGAATACCGAAAGAATGTCAGAATCAGAATCGAGGAGCACTAATCAACTCTTGAAGTTCTTGAGCATATTTACCGCTGATTTGATATCGCCAGGCCGGTCATCACCTCCCTCACGTTCCACGGCCAACGCTCCCGCAAAATCAACCAGCTTCAACGCCTTCAAAAATTTCGCAGCGTTGACCTCGCCCGTCCCCCAGACAACTTCAGTCCCCCATTCGCCCGGCATCCTTGTTCGCAAGGCATCTTTTATATGAACGTGCTTAATCCAGGGACCGAGAATACCAACCGCCTCGACGGGATTGCCCTTGCCATAAAGAATCATATTCGCGGGGTCAAAGTTCACGCCCAAAGCGGGGTGATGTAATTTTCCGATGAAACCACGAAGTTCATCAGCCGATTCCTGCCCTGTTTCCATCAATAGCGTTAGATTATGCTCGCCCGCTTTGTCCGCGAGCATCCTTGTCCGCTCAATCAGCGCCTTGGCCTTTGCGGAGTTTTGTGTCTCGATGAAACCAAAGTGCATCGACAGAAACCGCACCTTCAGTTCGGCGGTCAACTCAATGGCTCTTAATGCCAACTCGCGATTATCCCACCAGCAATCATCAGGCACTATACCGCCTGTAGCTTTTATCGATTCGAGCGTCGAGTAATCCTCCTGCGGGAAATTAATCATCGTAGCAGTAATCTTCAGTTTGCTTTGAGCTGCTTTGGCAAGATACTTATCGCCAGCGTTCCCCAGCGCAGGCGCAACCGCCAAATGAACGCAATCGACCCCTGCTTCGGCGATTTTCTCAAAATAATTGCCAAGTGACCAACTGCAAACGCCTATGGGCCAATCGAAACATTGTGTCATTGAATCCTGATCTCCCTTTTTGTCTCGGCGGACTGCTTTTCGGCCAGAATTATTCTCACCGCGTTTAATGAATCGTGAGGATTGATAACATCCGGCACTTTTGTGCCTTTGACTTTTTTTACGAAGTGCGAGATTTCACGCGACCAGCCATCGCCTGATTCAATCTTCGGCGTAATGCAGCCGCCTTTTGCCGGGCATACCTGAAGTGCGGGTGTGTGCCTGCAATCATAAACAATAGTCGCCTTTTCGAGCGAGATAACAAAACTCATTTCAAATTTAAAATCGGGCGATATAACAAAGCCGCCCTCCGCCGAAACGACCTTGCTGTTCTCATAAACATATTGCGTCGTTACATAATCGAATCCGCCGCTTGGCCCGACAACCGCTTCGGACCTTACCGCTTCGGGCAATCCAAACAGATACTGAACATAATCAGTGTCGTGTATGTGCAGGTCCATAATCGCCCCGCCGCTTTTGTCCTGATGGATTAGCCAGTGTTTCCAGCTCCACCCCGGCACCGGACTGACTCGCCGAAAAGACGCCATCCGCACGTCGCCATATCTGCCGGAATCCACAATTTCTTTGGCCTTTACATACTCAGGCCAGAAACGAATACAGTGCCCTATTTGCAGTATCCTTTTATTCGTCTTTGCGGCTGCAATCATATCCTCGCACTGCTCAACGCTCATCGCCATTGGCTTCTCGCACAAAACGTGAAGACCTGCCTCCAATGTCTTCACGGTAAAGTCCCTGTGCATAAACGTCGGCAGCGTAATCGAGACAGCATCCAGCCGTTGTTCGGCCAGCATCTTCTCAAAATCAGTATAAAGCGCAATATCATCGAGCCCCAAAGACGCTTGTGTCCCTTCGATATTGCCCGCGATTTCCCTGACACCCGTCAGTCGCGCCTTGTCGCCGTCGCAAATCGCGGCCACACGAACGCTCCGCAACGCACGATAGCAGTTCAGATGCTGCCTGCCCATAAAGCCAAATCCGACTATTCCTACCCGCGTCACTTTAACTCTCCTCAACGATTCAAGTCCCTGTTTTTATCCTTTGAACAACACAACCAACGCAACGATTGACGCGAGCATAATCACCGCTGGTACTGTAAAAACCGCCCGCCAGTTAAATTTGTCTTCCCGTTTGAAAACATCCATCACAATGCCCGCGAACTGCGTCCCTAAAAACAATCCCACTCCCGTCGTCGCGGCAAAAACAAGCGCCTGCACCGAACTTCTGATTTCAGGCGGAGACGCGACGTTGGCGAATATCTGGCCGGCGATGATAAACAGGACATAAGCAAGGCCGTGAAGTGATTGCGATAAAACTATCAGCGCATGCGGCTTTGAGATTACATAAACAAGATACAGCAAAAACCAGGAGGCCGCGCCTATCGTCAGCGTCCATTTGAATCCGAACGAGCTGATAAATTTGTTAAGCAGGTAATACGTGGCTACGGCCTGCACAACCTGCGCAATAGCCATCGCGGCCGGCACGTTCTTGCCGGGAATGCCTGTGTCCATCATAAAACGCGCGCTGCCTAAAAAGTAAAATTGCATCAGCCCACCTGCCACAAGCGAGACAATCATAAAGACCAGGAAGTTGGTGTCCCGCAGCATAGTCATCGCCTTGAAAATCGGCGCCTCACCCACACCCGCAGGCGGCGTCGCGGGCAACCCCAGACAACATGCCGCCATAATCACTGAAAGTGCGGCGGCCAGAAAAAGGCAATCACGCCCTTTTTCGGCGGTCTTGAACGTCCACCGCCAGCCCGTCAGAAAATACCCCGCAATCGCCCACGCAATAGGCGCCCACATAAAGACCCTGCCCTGCCAGGCGGCATCGGTGACATTGGCGAAAAGAGCAGCGTTGACCAATGGAAGCGTCGCCGCGTAAAAAACCGAATATAAAAACATTACGACGAACAACGCGGCAAACCTCGTCTGCACCGCCGCCACCAGCAACAACGCCGCCCCAATCAAATGCGCCCCGGCGAGAATCCACTCGGCATTGAGCCACCTGTCGGCAAGCTGACCGGATATCAAAGGCGATACGATGCACGCGAGAGGCAAAGTGGCGTATATCCACCCCGTCTGCTTGCCGCTAAACTTCAGCGGCCCCAGCAACCTCGCCGCAAGCACCGGCATCCACGCCCCCCATACCGCGAATTCCAGCGCCATTACCGCACTTAACTTTATGTAAAGCAACGTGCTCATTTTGGTCTCCTAAAAATTAGAGCGCCAACATTGTCGGTACCCACGCGATATGAATCCAGTATAATCTAAAGAAGCTCTTGAGAAAATACTGTGCAATCTGTGAAATCAGCGGTTAAAATAGGGCATTATGAAACTGCCAAAACTTCAAAAACCGGATAGTTACGTCGGCCTGTATATTGTCGATTTCGGCGACAATACGGGAGTTGGATTCACCGCGCAGGAGGTCGCTGAGCTTTTTGAAAGCGAACGGTTTGGCCACTGCAAGGCTTATAAGATACACAAGGCCTACCCTGACGGCAAACTCGAATTGAAAGGCGTGCGGCGGGACATATTCCAACTCGAAGGGGGTATGTTCTTTTTCTCCGCCGATTCAGAGACCGCCCGCGATGATTACAAGCGATTAGTCAAGCTCGGCATCGAGACAAACCTTCCCTGCAAAGCGATAGTTCATCTTGCCAAATACAGTGATGACAGATTTGCGGTGGCCCTTATTTACCCCGCCGAATATGATGATGAAATAAGCGGCTGGCTGCTTGAACACGAGTATAAAACATCGGGCACTGTCGAGGGGGGCATAAGCGCGGTAACGAGGTACTACGACGCAAAGCCCGAAATCCTGGAAAGACACCAGTTGTGGGGCCGGTCATCCGTCGAAAGCCGCACCGGCGAAGAACTTCTGGCCTCGACAAAAATAGCAGTGCAAAGATAATCACGTTTTGAAAAATGGTCCTTCATCGAAAAACAAACACTGTCCTGGGTTTCTTGGCGGGCATATTGGCAACTGTCTTCGGAACCAAAACCACAAAGCCCTCGATGGAAGATTTGAAACGCGCGGAATTCGCAACCAGCACACAGCGACTCGGCATAAGATTTACCTCGCGTATCCGTGACGTCTTTCGATTCAAATGGCTTAAAAAAACGTGAGACCTTTATGAAACCACACCGTATAAATAATATGCGAGAAACAGAGAACATAACTCCGCCGAAAGGCGGCGAGCCCATACTCAGCGAAAACGCGATGACCGTGCTGGAGAAACGCTATTTAATCAGGGATGAACAGGGCAAAGTCATCGAGACGCCGGGCCAGCTTTTCCACAGGGTTGCACGTCTTGTCGCTTCAATCGAGGCAAATTACGGCGGAAACGAAGCCGAAGTTGCCCAGTGGCACGAAAAATATTATGACCTTATGGCCTCGCTGAAGTTTTTGCCCAATTCGCCAACGCTTATGAACGCGGGCAGACCATCGGGAATGTTAAGCGCCTGCTTTGTCCTGCCGATTGAGGACAGCATCGAGGGGATATTCGAGACGGTAAAAGATACCGCTCTTATCCAGAAGGCAGGCGGCGGAACCGGCTTTTCACTTGACCATCTTCGCCCAACCGGCGACCGGGTCGCGTCAAGCGGCGGCACAACGTCAGGCCCGATTTCGTTTTGGCGCGTATTCTCCCAGACAACCGACGCGATTCAGCAGGGCGCATTCCGCAGAGGCGCAAATATGGGTATGATGAGCGTAACGCATCCGGATATTATCAGGTTCCTGCACGCCAAACAGGACCTCAAGGCCTTCACAAATTTCAACATCTCCGTAAAAATAACCGACGACTGGATGAATATCCTCGAAACAAAGCCGAACACGCTGCACATCGTCGAAAACCCGCGCACAGGCCAAAAATATCTGCTGCCGAAAAACATCGACATCAACAATTACTCGATACGGAACCTGTTCCCCTTGACTGGTAACGACTCGTCAAAACTTGAAAGTACAAAAAAGTTTTATACAGTCGGCGATTTGTGGAATATGATTATCACCTGCGCCCACAAAACAGGCGACCCGGGCGTGGCGTTCATCGACAGGATTAATCAGGACAACCCGACGCCACAACTGGGTGAAATTGAGGCGACCAACCCCTGCGGCGAGCAGCCATTGCTGCCTTACGAGGCCTGCACGTTAGGCAGCATCAACCTCGCAAAATTCATCAACGACAAATCAGAAATAGATTGGCCCGGCCTTGGCGAAACGGCGAAACTGTGCGTGCGATTCCTCGATAACATCATCGACGCCTGCCATTACCCCGTTACCCAGACCGCCGAAATCGCCCGGGCAAACCGCAAAATCGGACTGGGCGTTATGGGTTTCGCGGATTGTCTTTTTATGCTCGGCATACCATACGACAGCAACGAAGGCATCAATATCGCGGAATCAATTATGAAATTCATAAACGAAAAAGCAAGACAGGCCAGCGGTGAATTAGCCGAAAAGCGAGGATGCTTTCCCAACTGGGCCGGCAGCATCTGGAACAAAAAGAGAAATTTGAAGGTGCGTAACGCGGCGATTACCTGCGTCGCCCCCACTGGCACAATAAGCATCATCGCCGACTGTTCCTCGGGCATCGAGCCGCTTTATTCGCTCGTTTTTGTGCGACAAGTTCTGTCAGGCCAGAAATTGCTCCAGACAAACCAGGTTTTCAGCGGAATTGCCACAAACAGGGGTATTTGCAGCGAAGATATTGCCCGGCAGGCGCTTAAAACCGGCAGCATTCAAACGATATCCTCGATTCCCGCTGAAATCCGAAAAATCTTCAAATGCGCCTACGATATCAGCCCGGAATGGCATATCCGTATGCAGGCCGGGTTTCAAAAGCACTGCGACGCGGCCGTCAGCAAGACAATAAACTTCACCGAAAAAGCCAAAGTAGCCAGCGTGGACAATGCTTATCGGCTCGCGTATCGCCTTGGCTGCAAAGGAATTACGATATATCGCCGGAAAAGCAGGCCCGATGAGCCGATGACGCTCTGTTAGCACAGCCCCCACGCTGTTTCATCACCGAAATCGAACATAGAACCGCCAAAAACGTATATCCTATAGAGTTAGCGAAATGGGGTGATTTTTGGATTAAAGCAGCAATTATGTATTTGCCGATAAGCAGAGCAGCAGAACAGAGTTTTTCTCCCCTCCGGAAAACATCGGGTAGCGAGGCGTTACTCGATGTTTTCTTTTTTTATAGAGACGACAACTATACTTAAAACGATTAAAATTCACAAATTACTTGAAAACCAATGGGGCAACGAATACATTGTGGGTAATGTCGCCGATATAATGATATCAGAACAACGAATAAGAGAAAGAAAAGTGGTATGTGTTTTTTGGATTTAAGGAGAAACCAAAAATGAAGAAGCAGTTAATGGCACTGGCTGGAATGGTCGCAGTTTGTATGCTGCTCGCGATAGTTAGCAATGTGATGGCAGCAGACGCGAACCAGCCAAAGCAAACCCCCAAGGACAAACCGTTCATAGGAATAGTAAAAGAGGTCAAAGACCAGAATGGCGTCGTCACTGAGGTTACGGTCAAGAGCCCCAGGGAAACGTACCAGATTACACTCGATGCCAAGGGGAGGTCAAAAACGGGGTTAAGTGGCTGACCGTCGAAAAGTACAGCGAAGAACCGACACCAAAACACAAGGAGCAGCCGGCACCGTCTAAGAACAAATAGGAACGCGGTTCGATTTTAAACTGTATGAGTCGCACAGGATAAACACCGGTGCGGCTCTTTTTTTTGCGCCGCGAGCGATTTCCTATAAGCTTCGCCCGTGGCATTTTTTGTATTTTTTGCCGCTGCCGCAGGGACAGGGGTCGTTGCGACCAACCTTTGGCCCTTCGAGTTTAATCTGTTTGACCTTTATCTCTCCCTGTGGCGCCTGGGCGGCCGCACGCTGACGTTCAGCCATCGCGAATTGGCCAACCTCGTCGTGCGCGGTCTGACTGACCTGCCAGACGCTTCTGGCCCTGGCGCCGGCTTCGAGATGAACCTTGAAGATGATGTCCGTAACCCGCTCCTCGATATTGGACAGCATCTCGCTGAACATCCGATGTCCCTCTCGTTTATATTCCGTCTTGGGGTCCTTCTCGGCCCAGGAACGCATCCAGATACTGTCCTTGAGATGGTCCATATTGTAAAGATGGTCTTTCCAGGCGCTGTCATAAACCTGAAGCAGAACATACCTTTCAAGGTCGCTCAGTTCCCTGCGCAGGAATTCTCTGCCGGCCTGCAGGATTATCTCTTTTCGCTGCTGAATATCGGCAAGTTGTTCAGACGTAAAAGCTGCCCCGAAGCGATTATTGGTCCATTCGGTAATCGCCTGTGTATCAGGATGGCGAATCGCATCGTCTATTTCCTTTATCAATTGGCCGTTGCTGTAGGCCTCGCTCAATTCCAGCAGTTGCCTGCTCAGCGTCTGCGGCTGAATTTGTTGTATGCCCTCGGCGGTAAATTTCGCGTTGTATTTCCTGTTTGCCCATTCCGCCAGCGCCTCAAAGCCATATACATTGGCCCCCTGAGGCCCATACACCATATTCATCGCGAACTCGACGGGATATTCGATTTCCCGCCTTTTGTATCTGGCTCTGATTCGCCCGCTGATAAGCTCCTCAATCTGTTCCGGTTTCAACCCGGCCAATTCCCCAGTGTTAAGCTTTATGTCGAACTTCACACGCGCCCACTCCACAAGCCGGCGAATCGCGAATTCCGGTTTCAACGGCTCAGCAAGAGGCGAACAGTCCTTTTTCTCTATCTGTTCACGGGCCGCGGCGATTAACTGCTCCTCAAGCTGCTCCGGGGACATCTGCTTGACCTTGCTTGCGCTTAAGTTGACGCTGAATGCGCTCATCGCCCATTTGCACAAACCCGGGATGTCCCACGTGGACTGGTCCTCGTAATCCTCGAGGTATTCGCCAAGCGAAAGGGATATATCGTTGCCTGCGCTATCTTTGGCCTTGTCTTTGATGATTCGCTCAATCTCTTCGGCCGGCAATTCCTCTATTTCAGATGGTTTCAATTCAACGCCGAACTGGCTCATGGCCCATTCGCAGATGCACTTGACGGGATACGCCCCCTCCAGCATTATCTGGCAGCTTTTGGCCGTCGTGCCCGTTATCATTTCCGCGATAATCTCTTTGAGTCCTTTGCCGGCCAAGATTGTTCGCCTGCGGGAATAAAAAATCCTCCGCTGATAATCCATCACCTCGTCGTATTCGAGCAAACTCTTGCGGGTCTCGAAATTTCGTTCCTCGACCTTTTTCTGCGCCTTTTCGATACCTTTGCTTATTCTCGGATGATAAATCGGCTGCCCCTCCTCCCAGCCAATCCACGACAGCGCCTTCACCGTCCATTCAGGAGCAAAAGTCCTCACTAATTCGTCGTCGAAGCTGAGAAAGAACTGACTCGACCCTTTGTCGCCCTGTCTGCCGCATCGCCCGCGAAGCTGATTGTCAATACGCCTCGCCTCGTGGCGTTCCGTGCCCAAAACGTGCAGCCCGCCGATATTGGCAACGCCTTCGCCGAGCTTGATATCCGTTCCCCGGCCCGCCATATTCGTCGCAATCGTTACATTGCCGTGCATTTTCCCGTCGCGGCCCTGGTGCTGCTGGCCCGCCTTTGCGACGATTTGCGCCTCACGCTCGTGGTGCTTGGCATTGAGCACCTCATGCTCAAGGCCGAATCTCCTGTTAAGCGCCTCCGATAACGCCTCATTTTTCTCAACACTCACCGTTCCAACCAGCACGGGCCTGCCGGAAATACTGATTTTATTCAGCTCTTCCAGAATCGCGGTAAACTTTTCGGACATCGTCTTGTAGATGACGTCTTCCATATCTTCCCTTATGCAGGGTTGATTGGTCGGTATGGTGACGACTTCGAGCCTGTAAATCTTCATAAACTCTTCGGCTTCGGTCATCGCCGTGCCAGTCATACCGGCTATCTGGCCGTAAAGCTTGAAGAAATTTTGAAGTGTAATCGTGGCCAGCGTCTGACTTTCCTCCTTGACCTGCACGGCCTCTTTGGCCTCAACCGCCTGGTGCAGACCATCCGACCACTGCCTGCCGTGCATCAGTCGGCCCGTGAACTCATCGACGATAACGACCTTGCCGTCCATCACGACGTAATCTTTTTCCTTCTCAAAAACGACATGCGCCCGCAGCGATTGCGAGAGCAGATGGGGCCACTCCATATTTGAGCCGGTGAAAAACGAACCGACGCCCGCCGCCTCCTGTGCCGCCCCGATTCCTTCGTGCGTCAAATGCACGGCCTTGCGGTCGTGCTCCACCTCGTAGTATTGAGTTGCGCCGCCGAGTTTTGACTGGGCCTCTTCAAATTCCGCTTCGAGCTTTTTTATTGTGCTCTGCACCTTTTCGATACGACTATTGTCTCTGGACTTTTTGGCCTCGTTCAGTTCGCCATAGGCATTGGCAAGCGTCTTTTCCGATGTGTCAATCTGCTTTTTGATTCGGTCGTAGCCGCCCTGCATCACGATAAGTTTTCTCGCGACGTCGTCGGCTCTTTTATATCTGCTCACGTCATCAAACGCAGGCCCGGATATAATCAAAGGCGTTCTCGCCTCGTCTATCAGAATCGAGTCAACCTCGTCGATTATCGCGTATTCCAGCTCGCCCTGCGCCATCTGCTCCAGCGACAGTTTCATATTGTCGCGGAGATAATCGAAACCGAACTCGTTGTTGGTGCCGTAGGTTATGTCGCAGACATATTGGTTTTTTCTCTCCTCGCCCGATGAATCCATATCCGCCTGTATCGCCCCGACGGATAATCCAAGCGCCTTATAAATCGGCCCCATCCATTCGCTGTCGCGCTTCGCGAGGTAATCATTAACGGTAACGACGTGAACGTGCCTGCCCGTCAAATGCACAAGATACGCGGCCAGCGTCGCGACTAAGGTTTTACCTTCGCCGGTCGCCATTTCCGCGATTTTGCCTTCGTAGAGGACGTTGCCGCCGACCAACTGCACGTCGAAATGACGCATATTGACGTTGCGTCTGGCCGCCTCTCGAACCACGGCGAACGCCTCGGGCAATATATCCTCAGGCCTGCGACCATCTGTCAGCGTCTGCTTGAACTCGGCCGTTTTGGCCTTGAGCTGCTCATCGGTTAGCTGTTTTACCCGCTCTTCAAATTCGCTCGCCTGCCGGGCGACCACCATATACGACTTGACCAATCGCTCGCTGCGTGAGCCGAATAGCTTTACAACTTTTTTGCCAAAATTTTTAATCATTAGCAGTGAAGTATCTTAAAATCTATCTGTGTTGTCAAGGACAGGAAAAAAGCCCTTAGTGTAAGTTAGGGTGAAGGTATGGTTGTCCTCCGGCTGGAGCGAAGGCGAGCGTAGCGAGCCGAAGCAAAAGACGGATGACAACGGGCAAAAAATTGGGTACGTAACCTTGTTTTTCCGCCAAGAAAGGCAAGGAGATACGTACCCATGAACAAACAAGTAAGCTCTTTAACAAACGAACAGCCGGTTACGCAAGAAGTTTTTTGGACGTGGATAAATGAATCCGTACGCCGGACAGTAGTCGATTTGGCCCAGAAAGCGATAGCGTGAGGCGGCACTGGATATTGCTGCTGACTGGCGTAAACGCTGGGAAAAGGTTGCACCTTGGCCAACTCCTTCGCTGGCATAAAATTAAACTTACACATAATACTTGACGCTATCCCTATTGAACCCTGCCTGTGAATATGGTATTATTATGAACAGGTGATAAGAACCTTATACTAAAATATATGGGGTTGGATTATGCACAGGCGTAAAGCGCACGCCCTTCGTAGCTTTAGCAAAGAAGGGTTTACACTCGTCGAACTGCTGGTAGTCATCGCAATCATCGCTCTTCTTATGGCCGTGTTGCTGCCCGCCCTGAACAGGGCACGCGAACAGGGCAAACGCATCGTCTGCCTGAATAACCTCAAGCAGTTAACCCTCGGCTGGATGAATTACGCAACGGCGAACAACGAAAAACTCGTAAACGGCGCCCCGCTG
>JBEKAT010000098.1:0-8822 GCA_050015775.1 Sedimentisphaerales bacterium
TAACTGGGGCTTACCGTCCAGCCCTGATAGACGTGTGTATCGACTCGAACACCCGGCCCGCCAGGCGGAATGTATCGCGTTATCGTCCCAGGACACGGCGAAAAATTATTGGCCGGGTCCTCCGCGTTAATCCGGCACTCAATCGCGACGCCCCTGCACTTGATGTCCTTCTGCGTCAATTCAAGATCCTCCCCTGCCGCCACCTTCAACTGCATCTTGATTAAATCCCAGCCCGTAACCATTTCGCTGACCGGATGCTCAACCTGAATCCTCGTATTGACCTCGATGAAATAAAAATGCTTGTCCTTGTCCAAAAGGAACTCGACCGTCGCCGCGTTCACGTAATTGGCATGCTTGATAATCCGTATCGCCGACTGACAAAGCTCCTGCCGCGTCTTCTCACTCAGGACCGGACAGGGCGATTCCTCAATCATCTTCTGATGCCTTCGCTGTATCGAGCAGTCCCTCTCGTAAAAATGCAACACGTTGCCCGCACCGTCCGCCACCACCTGCACCTCGACGTGCCTCGGCTCAACAATCAGCTTTTCGAGATATACAGCGCCTTCCCCAAACGCCGCTTCCGCCTCCGCCCTGGCAGACGCGAACCCCGCGCGAAAACTCATATCGTTGTGGGCAACCCGCATACCGCGTCCCCCGCCGCCCGCTACCGCCTTTATCATTACCGGGTATCCAATCTCACCGGCTATCTTCAAACCTTCCGCCTCGTCGGCTACCACGCCATCCGAACCGGGTACCAAATCCACGCCCGCCTTCTTCGCTAACTTCCTCGCCTCAACCTTGTCACCCAACAGCCGCATTGCCTCAGGCGGCGGACCAATAAATATTATCCCGCACTCCCGGCATATCTGTGCGAAATTCTCATTCTCCGCCAAAAACCCGTACCCGGGATGAATCGCGTCCACGTTGCTCACTTCCGCTGCGCTCATTATCCTGGGTATATTCAGATAACTCTCCGCCGGAACAGCAGGCCCGATGCATATCGCCTCGTCGGCCATATCCAGATACGCCGCTCCCCGGTCCGCCTCCGAATACACCGCTACCGCCTCTATCCCAAGCTCATGACACGCCCGGATAACCCGCAACGCTATCTCACCACGATTCGCTATTAGAACTCTTGAGAACATAAGACAAATAATCAATTGCCAGTAGTCAATTTAATCAGGGCGAACCTTGAACAGCACCTGCCCATACTCAACCGCGCTGCCGTTGGCCGCCACAACATCGACGATAACCCCGCTCACCTCCGCCTTTATCTCGTTCATCACCTTCATCGCCTCGATAATGCACACAACCGTCTCCGGCTCAACTCGCGAACCAAGCTCAACGAACGGCTCCGAATCCGGACTCGGCTGGGCATAAAACGTCCCCACTAAAGGCGACTTTATCTCCGCCGACTTGGCCTCCTGCGGCACTGCTTCCTGCGCCTGGCCCGCCACGGGTGCCGCAGCTCCAGGCAACGCACCAGGCATCCCAGCCCCAAACATCGGCACCCCCGTGATTTGCGGCTGCACCGGCTGTGCCTTCTTGACGCAAAGCTCCTCCTCGCCCTGCTTTATCGTTATCTCCGCAAGGTTATGGTCCTTCATTATTTCGATTATTTGCTTTAATTTGCTAAACTGCTCATCCCATTGTGCCATCGCCACACCCTTTCTATTGTGACTTGCTGACCCACCAGTATAGCCAATTTCCCCCCAATATCAAGCTTATGTTTTACCCGTATGGGCATACCGGCATATTGTACGGGCGAACCTATGTGTTCGCCTTTTCTTGCTCAACAAGCCCCCGGCCCTGCGAAATATTGAAAAGCACGCGATTTCGTCTCAAGAAATCAAATATATTAGGACGAAAACACTACTTATGTTTTACTGCCTTCTCTCCTGCGGATATGTTTCCGTTCTGGATTGAACAATAAAAGGGTGATGTGCCCGAAGGTATTCTAAAAAAAATATATTTCAGAAAGGGTGAAAAATGAAACTCAGAACAATTGCTATCATTCTCCTCACGTTGACTCTCGCGTTTGCCGGCAGCAGTACCGCCTTCGCCAAGAGTAAACATCATCATCACAAAGCGGTCGCCACCTCACAAAAAAGCCACCATGCCGTGAAACTTCATCATAAAGGCAAACACACCGCCGCCCCTGTAACCACCCCTGCACCTGCTGAACCTGCTGCCGAAACTCCTCAGCAATCGCAATAAGCCAAGATTCCCTCTGTACGGGCAGACCTATGTGTCTGCCCGTATTTTTGTGTGCCTGCCACGCCGTAGCGCATGCGAAGGGGGGCGTGTCTGCCCGTATCCCTATTCGCCCGGCCCTCCCCGAGTGCTGCTTACTTGACTTGAAACAGGGGACCCATAATTAACTCAACACTAAACACTTAACACTCAAAACTAAATCCACTCCTCATTTGACAAAATCTCCCGCTAAAAATATAATCTTATTGTATAAACGATACCCGTGGGCCTTGTCCCACTCCCAAGTTACCATGAGGTATTTTATTAATGGCGTTCGACCCCCTATCCTGGGCCATCGGTTACGCCCTCAAAAAAGGGCTTGACCGCCTCCTCACCCATAAATCCTTGTCATTACCCATTGAGAAAGGGTTGCGTCCTTGATGGCAAAACGTAAAGATATACTGAATGCTGCATTGAAGGCCTTGCTGGCGGGGGCGCAAGCATCCGCATGGGTTAAAATCCCCGCGACATTTATAGCCGAGATAGCTTCGTTACCCGAAGACAAGCGAAACGCTTTAGGTAAGGCCTCTGCGGAAAAGTTCGATGAACTTTTGGCTCAGGCGGAATTATCGACCACCAACGCCGCATTGGCCGCCGTCGGAACCGAACAGGTCAAGGTACTTGTATCCAACTTGGCTCGACTGTCAGCGGATAAATTAGATGCGCTGACAAAACTTACGCAGGACCAATACGAAGAAACACTGAATAGATTAATTGCTATTCATGAGAATACGGAAGAGATTAAGACAGGCATCGGACAAACACATATAAAGCTCGATGACATCAAAGAGATGATACATCGGCTCGAACCCGGCATAACCAATGACACCAAACTTGCAATAGAAAAAATATTCCTAACCATCCTTCAGCAAAAAGCTATTCCAGAATGGCAGTGGCCCGAAAAACTTCAGGAAATCGCCACCCGCCACGAGGAACTGCTATCCAAATTGCAAACGATTGAATCTGGTGATCTGGCAGTGGATACGCTCCGGGATCACGCCCGCCAAATGATAGGGATTGGCGAGTACGACAATGCCGATCAAATCCTGAAGAAAGCAGTTGACATCGACCGAAAAGCCATTCAATCTCAGCAGAAAAGATTAGACAACCGTAAACTCTCCATGAGCCAATCACTGGCCAGCCGGGCCGACCTTGCCAAAACAAAGCTGGATTACAAAAAAGCAATCGACCTCTATAAAGAGGCCTTGGATATTTTGCCGCAGAACAATAAAACTATACAAGCTATGTACAAGAACAACCTGGCTTCATTATATCATACCGTCGCCAATTATAAAGAGGCCGAGCCGATATATAAACTGGCGCTGGCGATTGATGAAGCCAGTTTAGGCAAAGACCATCCGAACGTGGCTATCCGATTAAACAACTTGGCGCAGTTGTATCAGACAATGAATCGTATGGCAGATGCTGAACCGCTGATGAAACGGGCACTGGCGATAGATGAAGCCAGTTTAGGTAAAGACCATCCGAACGTGGCCAGAGATTTAAACAACCTGGCGCAGTTGTATCAGGCGACGAATCGTCTTTCTGAGGCCGAGCCATTGATGAAACGGGTGGTAGAGATAGTTGAAAAATCTTTGGGTAAAGAACACCACAATGTTGCAACGGCTTTAAACAACCTGGCGGGGTTATATCACTATACGAATCGGCTGGCCGAGGCCGAGCCGCTTTATAAACAGGCGCTGGAAATTTGGGAGAAATCCCTCGGGGAAAATCATCCTCAGGTGGCAACGGCATTAAATAACCTGGCGGGGTTGTATAAGGATACAAATCGGCTGGCCGATGCTGAGCCGCTGATGAAACGGGTGGTAGAGATAGTTGAAAAATCTTTGGGTAAAGCACATCCCAATGTTGCGACGGCATTAAACAACCTGGCGCAGTTGTATCAGTATACGAATCGGCTTTCCGAGGCCGAGCCGCTTTATAAACAGGCGCTGGAAATTTGGGAGAAATCCCTCGGGGAAAACCATCCTCAGGTGGCAACGGCATTAAATAACCTGGCGGGGTTGTATAAGGATACAAATCGGCTTTCCGAGGCCGAGCCGATGATGAAACGGGTGCTGGCGCTATGTGAAAAATCCATCGGTGAAAATCATCCTCAGGTGGCAGCGGCATTAAACAACCTGGCGGCGTTGTATCAGATGACGAATCGGCTGACAGAGGCCGAGCCGCTTTATAAACGGGCGCTGGCGATTGATGAGGCCAGTTTAGGCAAAGACCATCCGAAGGTGGCCGGAGATTTAAACAACCTGGCGGCGTTGTATCAGATGACGAATCGGCTGACGGAAGCCGAGCCGCTTTATAAACGGGCGCTGGCGATTGATGAAGCCAGTTTAGGCAAAGACCATCCGAAGGTGGCCACCCGATTAAACAACCTGGCGCAGTTGTATAAGGCGACAAATCGGCTTTCCGAGGCCGAGCCTCTGATGAAACGGACGCTGTCGATTGATGAAACCAGTTTCGGCAAAGACCATCCGAAGGTGGCCACAGATTTAAACAACCTGGCGTTGTTGTATCAGGTGACGAATCGACTTTCCGAAACCGAGCCGCTGATGAAACAGGTGATAGAGATACTTCTACAGTTCACCCGTCGGACGGGCCATCCGCACCCGCACTTGGAAGATGCGATCAACAACTATGCCGGCCTGCTTATGCAAATGGGCCACAGTAAAGATGAAGTCCTCAATCGACTGAAACGCATTGCTCCAGAAATGTTTGAGTAGAGGTAGTAGAAAGCAACAAATCGTAAAGATGAAGCCAAAAAACTCTACGAAAGGGCCGTCAAAATTTTCGAGGATAGTTATGGCCCCGACCATCCCCGCATTCAAACCGTCCGCCAAAACCTCGCCTCCCTCGGCTGACCAATTCCTCATCCTCCCGCCTGCCTACACTCGCATGTCGTTGGTGGGTGTCCTCTCGTAGCGAAGCGACGAGCCCGCTTCGGACACGTAGCGCAGAGCCTGCTTCAGAAACCCTTGATGCTTGAAGCACTATATAAGTATATACGCATATACTTATATACTCTCTGTCCTGCTTGCCCTCGACGGGTGCCGCTTTGGCTCTTCTGTCGGGGGCCCAGCTTTTTGCCTCTGTACGCTGTCCGCTACACGCTATCCGCTAAACATGGTAAGCTGCCAAGAGGACATTGCCCAGCTTTACAATTAATTCCGCTAATATATCGAACTCAAAGAAGGGTATCAAAACCTATCAAAACGCGCGCATTTCGGCTCACTTTTTGTTCAAATCGTGTTCATTTCTGTTCATTTTGTGCATTTTTGTGGCCCTTTTTGAGTGCTTTTTGAATGTAAAATATTTTTCCGCCCTACCCCATTTTCCCCACCTTGCCCATATTCGTTAATCTGGGCTACCTGTAACGTTTATCCGCACATTTCTTCCCAAACTTTTTTCCGAAAATCGCAAAATCATAAGTGTTACCTAATACTATTTCCCCTTTGGTACAAAATTTCCCCGCCTTCCGGCGGTATCCGCACCTGAAATTATCAATCATCAATTCCTTTGCGTCTTCGCGTCTTTGTGGTAAATTAAAAATAATGGCGAAAATAAAACTATCACAACTATTATCAAAGCAGGTTATTCTCGCCGACGGCGCGATGGGAACGATGCTCTACCAGTCAGGCGTATATATCAACGCCTGCTTCGATGAGCTGAATCTCAGCAATCCAAAACTCGTAACCAAAATCCATCAGCAATACATCGAGGCCGGCTCTGACTTCATCGAAACCAACACCTTCGGCGCAAACGAGGTCAAATTAGCGAAATACGGCCTGGCGGAGCAGGTCGAGAAGATAAACACCGCCGGCGTCAAAATCGCTAAACAGGCAGCAAATGATACCATATTGGTCGCCGGCGCAATTGGGCCTCTCGCACGCGATATCGCCCTGTACAATCAAATCTCGAAACAACAGGCAATCGCCGCTCACAAAAAACAAGCCAAGGCGTTAGCCGAAGCCGGCGCAGATTTTCTCATCCTCGAAACCTTCTCGAATACCGATGAGCTGTTGCTTGCTATTGAGGCCGTGCATAGCGTAACCGACCTCGAAATCGTCGCCCAGATGACCACTACCGAGCTAAATGAGACGCCTTATGGCGAAAAAATCGACCACGCAATCAGCCGAATCTCCGCCCAAAAAGGCGTAACGGCCGTGGGCCTCAACTGCTCCGTAGGCCCATCAGCGATGCTAAACGCCCTCGAACTCATCCACGGAGTAACCGATAAACCAATCTCCATCCAGCCCAACGCAGGCCTGCCCCGCCAAGTCGAAGACCGACTCCTTTATATGTCCACACCCGAATATATGGCGGAATTCGCAAAGCGTTTCTACGAAAAGGGCGCACGAATCATCGGCGGCTGCTGCGGAACAACACCAGACCACATAAGAGAAATGGTTCGAGCCGTCCGCGCAATCGATAAGGCCTCAACATCAAAGGCGCGTTTGGGCACCGTAACAATCGAAAAACCAAAAGCAACCGAAGTCCGCGAAACGCCACTGGCGGAAAAATCGAAGTTCGCGGCCAAACTGGCCTCCGGCCAAAAGGTAACAACAATCGAAATTACCCCGCCCAAAGGCCTCGATATCGACCCGATTCTCGAAAAAGCCCGGTTTTGTGCCGATATGGGTATCGACGCAATCAACATCCCCGACGGCCCACGCGCAAGCTCGCGATTATCGCCAATGGTTACAGCGGTCAAAATCCAGCAGGCGGCCAACATCGAATCAATCCTGCACTTCTGCTGCCGCGACCGAAACCTCATCGGAATGCAATCCGACATCCTCGGCGCCTACGCAATCGGCCTGCGAAATCTCCTCGTCATCACCGGCGACCCGCCAAAAATGGGCGACTATCCGCAGGCGACGGGCGTGTTCGATATGGATTCTATCACGCTGACGGGCGTAATCAGAAACCTCAACCGCGGCAGCGACCTCGGCGGCAACCAGTTCAGCCCCCCGACCTCGCTGGTAATCGGCGTCGGAGCAAACCCCGTCGCTACCGATATCAAACGCGAAATCGATAAATACCACCAGAAGGTGCTCGCGGGCGCGGAATTCGCAATCACGCAGCCCGTTTTTGACGCGGATACGCTGTTTCGCTTCTTAGATTCGACAAAAAAATCAAAAATACCCGTCATCGCGGGTATTTGGCCCTTCACCAGTTTGAAAAACGCGGAATTTATGGCAAATGAGGTCCCCGGCGTTGTAGTGCCGGCTAAACTATTAGAAAGAATGAGCGCCGCCAAAACCCAGCAGCAGGGAAAGACAATCGGCGTTGAAATCGCGCAGGAATTGATTGACCGGATTAAAGACCGCGTCGCTGGCTTCGCTGTAAGCGCACCATTCGGCAACGTTAAAATCGCCCTGGCCGTATTGGGCAAAATCGAAATCGACCAAATCTGATAAAGGATTTTACCGCAGAGAACGCTGAGAACGCAGAGTTTTTTTAGTGAAGGAATTGGTATGCAACAGCAAACCTGTGCAAGACAACTGGAAGTCGAACTTATGGCAATAACGCCCGACCCACAAAAGGTCATCGAGCAGGCGGGCAGGACGTGCTACCTCAGTTTCGACAAGATGGACGACAATTCGCAGGCCGGCTTCATCAAACGCCTCATCAAAATGGGCCACGAATCACCCCTCGAACACGCCTACGCGACTTTTAGAATCAAAAACTGTTCCCGCGCAATGACGCATCAACTCGTACGACATCGCCTTATGGCCGTCTCGCAGCAGTCCCAGCGATACGTCGATGAAGAGGACTTTACCTACGTTGTGCCCGAAAGTATGCCCGTCGAGCTGGTTGACGAATTCCATAACGATATGAAAACGATTCAGGATATGTATCGCAAATGGCGGGACAAAGGACTGAAAAAAGAAGACGCCCGCTTCGTCCTGCCAAACGCCTGCACAAGCGAAATCGTCGTCTCCGCCAATTTCCGCGAATGGCGGCACATCCTCACCGTCCGCACAGACAAAGGCGCACAATGGGAAATAAAAAAAGCGGCCCACCTGATTTTAGACACCCTGAAAAAACTCGCCCCGGCCTGCTTTGAGAATATTGTGCCGACTGAATAGAAAAGGGGGACATGAAATGACAAAAATCTTGCTAAATTTTCTTATTCTCCTTTTAGTAACTGGATGCTCTACCCAAGTGAATAATACGAGAACGCCTTTTGCTGATACTAATAGAACACGAAGTGTCAATCCCAGTGATTGGGGACCGGCTTATGTGAAAGGAATGGAGTACGGACCAGCTTCAAGAGAGCACAGCATAGCTATGCACAAAGCCGAGAATTTTATGTCTCAACAGAAATTCGCAACTCAATATGCAAAGCGGGCCTGTTCAATTGGCGGTTCTGAGTTAATTGACGCATACTTTGCATTGCTCTCTGACAAGAGCGGAAAAACATATGGTGTTGTCAGAGTGAACATGAAAACAGGTGAGTGTTCCTGGTTGGGTGAGCCGAAATAAGTGCCGGTAGGCAAAAAAGGACATTTTGCTTTTTAATTGACGGGGAGAATTCTGAATAGCATTCG
>JBEKAT010000099.1:0-8697 GCA_050015775.1 Sedimentisphaerales bacterium
TTGTCCACGGCTCCGACAGCACACAATCGGCGACATACGAAATCCCGCTATTTTTCAAGCCCGAAGAACTGATAGAATATGAATTCGACGACAAACACTGGCTATACGGCAAAAAAGAGTAATCCCCCTGTCGGCAGCTGCGAAATCAAAATTAATCTTCGTTCTAACGGGCAAAGCGTCTTCTGTCGGATTCTTTGAGCAGGCGTTTGCGCATCCGTATCGAACTGGGACAAACCTCAACAAGCTCATCTTCCTGAATGTATTCCATCGCGACCTCAAGCGACATTTTTCTGGCTGGCCTGATTTTTGCCGCTTCGTCCTTGCTGGTCGTGCGCATGTTGGAAAGCTGTTTGAGCTTTGCGACGTTTACCGGTATGTCATCGTCTTTGCAGTGTTCGCCGACGATCTGGCCATCATATACCGTTTCGCCCGGCTCGACAAAAAACAGGCCCCGGTCATACAGGGCATCAAGGGCATACGCAGTAACCTGACCCGTAGCGGTGGCAATCATAACGCCTGCCTTACGCTGAGGTATGGCACCGCGCATCGGCTCATATCTTTCAAAGGTATGGTGCATAACCGCTCTGCCCTGTGTGGCGTTCAGCATCCGAGCGTGCAGCCCGAACAGGCCGCGAGAAGGTATCAAAAATTCCATATGAATAAAACCACTTGCCCCGCTCTTGGCGTCCATCCTGAGCATTTCGCTTCTTCGGTCGCCCAGCAAGCTCATAACTGCACTCTGGCAATCTATCGGACAATCAATCGCCAGCAATTCTATGGGCTCATGACTTATGCCGTCAACATTTCTGAGAATGACGCTGGGCTTTCCGACGCAAACCTCATAACCTTCGCGTCGCATATTCTCAAGCAGGATGCCGAGATGCATCAGCCCCCTGCCGGAGACGTTGAATTCATCAGGCGTTTTGCCCGGTTCGACTCTGAGGGCGACGTTATGCTGAAGCTCTTTTTCGAGGCGTTCGCCGATGTGCCTGCTGGTAACGTATTTGCCGTCTCTGCCGGCGAAAGGCCCGTCGTTAACACGAAAGGTCATCGTCATCGTGGGCTCATCGACGGGAATGACCGGGAGCTGTGTGGGGTTATCGGGACAGGCGATGGTATCGCCGATACTAACGGGGTCAAGCCCCGAGACGGCGCAGATATCGCCTGCCTGAACGCTTGAAACGACCTTGCGGGTAAGTCCCTGAAACTGATAAATCTGCATAATTTTCTGCTGTGTATGAACACCAGTAGTGTCAATGACGGTAACATTCTGGCCTTCACTGAGATTGCCCGCGAAAACCCTTCCGATGGCGATTTTGCCTACGTAATCGGAATACTCCTGGTTCGTGACAAGCATTTGCAGCGGAGCATCGGGTATTGCCTGCGGGGGCGGAACGTGTTTTATGATGGCTTCGTACACCGCCCGCATATTGTCGGTTTTTTTGGCAAGTTCCGTTGTTGCCCAACCCTGCCTGGCTGAGGCGTAAATAATGGGGAAATCAAGCGCCTTATCTTCGGCGCTGAGCTGAACAAGCAAATCGAATACCTCATTGACAACATCATCCGGCCTGCTGTTTTCGCGGTCCACTTTATTTATCACCACTATGGGTCGCAGTTTATTTTCAAGCGCCTTGGTCAGCACAAATCTTGTTTGCGGCATAGGCCCTTCAAAGGCATCGACGAGAAGCAGGACGCCATCGGCCATTTTGAGGACTCGTTCGACCTCTCCACCGAAATCGGCGTGGCCCGGGGTATCGATTATGTTGATTTTGTATTCGTCGCCTTCGGTATCGGTATAAAAAATCGCGCAGTTTTTGCTGAGGATTGTAATGCCCCGCTCCTGCTCGATGGGATTGGAATCCATAATCAGTTTGTTTTCGCCGCCCTGGAGCTTATCAAGCTCTTCCTGGCGGAACATACCGGACTGATAGAGAAGCTGGTCCACCAGCGTCGTCTTGCCGTGGTCAACGTGGGCGATGACCGCTACGTTACGAATATAATCTGAATACATCAAAAACCCCAAAATAAGGAATCAACGAATGTTCAGGAACCGACTTAATCCTTTTCGAGTGAGTGTGATAGTATATAGTTATTTTCCGACGGTGTCAATACGAAATTACGTAACAGTGCAATTTTCAATCCTTTCGGGACGCGCAATTGACAAACCCGCTTGAATTATCGATAATCCTGCCGTAATTGTTTTTGCCTGATGAGCCGAAGTGGCGGAACTGGCAGACGCGCAGGATTCAAAATCCTGTCCTGGCAACAGGGTGAGGGTTCGACTCCCTCCTTCGGCAATATCCGTAGCTGGTGTTCAGCTTATCGTATCTCGATGTGATTTTTCACTTTCGTCCGCCGTAATGATAGATTCAGCTAAAATAAAATTTATGGCAAACCCCTGGGTAAAGGCGATTTTTATTTGCGTCGGATTTACGGCGTTGTATCTGCTGATAGCGGGCAGCAGCACACTTTGGGACCGGGACGAGCCGAGATACGCGAGGGCAACTGTTGAGATGGTTGAGTCGGGAAATTACCTTGTCCCGACTTTCAACGGCGAGGTGTGGTTCGACAAGCCGATTCTTCTTTACTGGTTGATGTCGGTTCCCGTTCGGCTGTTGGGGCCGAGTGAAATCGCCTGTCGATTACCCGCGGTGTTCGGAACGGCGGTAACGCTGCTTTTGACGTTTTTCATCGGGAAGAAACTTTTTGACACGAAGGCGGGATTATGGGCCGAGGCGATTTTGGCAACTACGCTGCTAATGCTTTTTGTGGGAAGTTCCGCGCTGGTGGACGGCATAGCAATGCCCTTTATTGTTGGGGCAATGGCAATTTTCATCGTGAGGCAGGGTAACAAAATCCGAGCGTTCGACGCTGTGGCAATCGGGGTTTTGATGGGTCTTGGGATGCTGGCAAAAGGGCCATTAGGATTGCTGCCTGTGTTCGTGATGATTGTTGTGCTCTGGTTTGGACGGGAGAATATCAGCGGCTTTATACGCAATTTACTTTTGGTTTCATTTGCGGTAATTGTCGCAGCGGGGATATTTTTGCTATGGGCAATTCCGGCCAACAGGGCAGCCGACGGAGAACTATACCGGGTATTTTTCGGTCGGCATATTATTGGGCGTGCGCTTTCACCGATGGAAGGACACGGAGGGAACTTTCTTTTATACCTGCCGTATTATCCGGCGATGATAATTGCGGGATTTTTCCCGTGGGTAATTTTCCTGCCAGGGGCATTTTCGGCAATTATCGGTAAAAGAATTGGAAACGCCGGAGCACGAAACATTTTATTAAGCTGGGTAATAGTAACAGTCGTCCTGATGACATTCGCGGCGACGAAACTTCCGCATTACATACTGTTCGTCTGGCCCGCGATGGCGGTGATGGTCGGCGGGACAATCACTGCCACGGGAAAAAACATTTTCAACGAGCAAGATAAAAAGTGGCTTCGAGGGGGCGTTTGGTTTTTGGGACCGGTGGGATTAGGCATCGCAGCAGGTTTGATCGGCGTCGGACATTTTATAAATATCGCAGGACTTATAATGCCCGGGCTTATTTGCGGAGCAATCGCAATGGTGATGACAATAATCTGCTGCTATTTACAGGTAAGGGAAAAATTCAACGGCACGGCAAAAGTTGTTCTCACGGGGATACTGGTTTTCGTTATGCCGTTATTATTCGTATTGCTACCCGCAATTGAAGCGATTAAAATCAGTCCCCATATCGCAAAGGCAATCCGGGAAAAAACAGGCAAAGACGTACCCGTCGCGATGTATAAATATGCTGAGCCGACGCTGAATTTTTATGTCGGAAGAAATATTACGCATTTACGCAAAACAGATGACGTCGTTGAGTGGCTTAAAGGAACAGGAAATCGTGCGCTTATAATACCGAGAAAGGATTTCGAGGGTATCAGGCAAAACGCAGGTGATATCACTTTTGAAGAGATAGCGTCAAAAAAAGGGGTTAACTATTCCAAGGGCAGGGAAGTCGAGGTTATTGCATTATTAGTCAAGACACAAACCAGGCAGTGACCGCTGAGACCGGAAAAACAAACCGGGGAACGGTTGCAGTATTTTTGCTCACAGGCCTTCTGCTGGCCGCGACAGCAGTTTGCTATTTTTTTGTGGATGAGCGAGTGTTTTCATATCTGCGGAACAATCCGCAGACGTGGCACAGAGACCACTGGGCCCAGGCATTGAAACAGCTCGGCAGGGGTTACTCTTTAATCTGGCTTTTGCTGACGTGGGTATGGGTTACGGGAAAACATAAGACGGTAATTATATGCCTGTTGTCGTTATTGATAACATTAGCCGCAGTAACGGTGATAAAAGAGACGGTCAGGAGACCCAGGCCGAGGGATGCTATAACCGCGGAAACAAAAGCCGGAGATGAAAAAGATACTTATCGAAGCTGGTCGTTTCCATCGGGTGACACAGCAAGCGTATTCGCGGCGGGAGTTGTTCTGGCGTTTGCGGTGAGATGGCCGGTTACAGTTCTTTTTGCCGTCTGCTGCAGCTGGGTCTCCATTTTGCGAGTCGTGGCGCTTGCACACTATCCTTCAGACGTGCTGGGAGGGGCGGCGACCGGAATTTTATGCGGGTGGTCGGCAATCAGTATAAGAAACCTATACCCTGGAATCGAAAACATTTTCAAGGGACGGGAGAGGATGCTCTCTTTCATAGGCGTCATCCTTATTCCGATATTAATATGGCGTTTACAAGGCCTCGATAAACTGATTATACTGCTGGAGTTTTACGTACCCATCGCGTTAATCAGCGCTGTTGTAGACCATTGGCAGCAACCAAAACAAACTTGAACGGTAGACATAACTTATATTGATGAAACGAAAGGACAAGGAAAGTAACTTTTTAATATGAGCGAACAATCAGACGAACTGTTATTTAAAATCGCACGATCAAGGGTTATGGTTTCCCGCATTTTCGCCGTTCTGATATTGCTGCTGGCAATTTTTACTATGCCCCCTTTCAAACAAGGTGATTTGGCGGACATATTATCAGATACATCCGGTCTGTTCCTGCTTACGATTTGCAGTATGGGTCGATTATGGGCATTGTTATACATCAGCGGGAAAAAAACACATGAAGTCATCACAGACGGCCCTTATTCGATAGTGCGACATCCCCTTTATCTTTTCAGCTTTATAGGCGCTATCGGCATTGGCCTGGCATCTGACAACATACTTGTGCTGGCGGCACTGGTTATCTTTTATTTGTCATATTACCCGTTAACGATTTTATCAGAAGAAAAGATACTGACCAAAAAATTCGGCCAGACGTATATCGACTACGCCAAATGCACGCCGCGATTTCTGCCGAAATTGTCCCTGTATAAAAGCCCCGACCATTTTGCGGTTAACGCCAATATTCTTCTGAAAAATCTGGCGCTAGGGATGTGGTTCATCTGGATATTTATTTTGTTTAACGTCATCCAGATGCTGCAAACAATAGGTATTATACACGTGCTCTTGAAGGTGCCCTGATACAAGAGAAGAAGGCAAGTGTGACAGGCAATAAAAAATTACGAGCGACATTGCTGTTTCTGGCATTATTGGCATTGCTTCCTGCCGGCGGTGCAATGACAAATGAAAAGAGAATCACCCTCGACGAAGACCTGTCCGTGACGGAAATTGAAAAGGATGTATTTGTTGTTACGCATAGTTTCCCATGGCCTTCAAATTCGCTGCTTATCCGGGCATCGAATTCGGATTGCATTTTGGTCAACACCCTGTGCGATAATCAAGGCGCAAGGATGCTGGTCGATTGGATAAAGAATAATTTCGGCGAGGTCAACCTTATTGGCATCAACACAGGTTTTCACGTTGACAATATTGGAGGTAATGAGTTTCTGCTAAGCAATGGTATTGCGGTCTATGGCTCGAACGTGACTGCTAAACTCATAACTGAAAGGGGACAGGCGGAAAAGACCCGGCTGCTTGAAGGATTTAAATCGCCCGAAAACAAGAAATACTACGACGCTTACAAGAACCTGACGTTTGTGCCGCCAAATCACATCTTCGATATTAACGAAGGGCTGCACCTGAAAATAGGGGATGAAGACGTTAATGTCTTTTACCCGGGGCCATCCCATACGATTGACAATGTGGTTGTGTATTTTCCCAAAAGAAAGATTCTTTTCGGCGGGTGCATGATAAAATCGCTGGACTCAAAAGACGCGGGTTACTCTGCGGACGCGGATATGCAAAAATGGCCCAGGTCTGTTGAAAAAGTGTTAGCCAAGTATAAGGACGCAAAAATTGTTGTGCCGGGCCACGGCAATTACGGCGACACGGGGCTTATCAAACATACGATCGAGCTTATTGACAAAATTAATAATCAATCCGCGAAGTAAACAGACCAATGCAACAAAAATCCCGATAGCCAAGGCGTCTTTATTTTTTGATGAACGGCGAGAGTTCGCGGAGGCGGGCGATAATGGGCGGGATTTTTTCGACAGTGAAATCAACTTCCTCTTCAGTATTGTATCTGCTCAAGCTGAAACGGATTGAGCCGTGGGCAGCGGTGAAAGGGACGCCCATAGCACGAAGGACGTGCGATGGTTCGAGCGAGCCGGAAGTGCAAGCGGAGCCGCTGGAAGCACAGATGCCGAATCTGTCGAGCATAAGCAGAATTGATTCCCCCTCGATAAATTCAAAGCTGATATTACTGGTATTGGGCAGTCGGTTTTCGGTGTCGCCATTGACCATACAATCGGGACATTTTGCGAGAATGCCCTTTTCGAGCTTATCGCGGAGGAACTTGACCTTTTTATTTTCCTGGTCGAAATTATGCATCGCCAGCTCGCAGGCCCTGCCCAGACCAATTATGCCGGGAACATTTTCGGTGCCTGCCCGTCTGCCGCCTTCCTGATGGCCGCCAAGCATAAAAGGAGCAAGACGAGTACCCTTGCGGACATACAGTACGCCGACGCCTTTGGGGGCGTGCAGCTTGTGACCTGACAAGCTGAGCAAATCGATATTGCTTTTAGAAAGGTTGATGGGGATTTTGCCGACCGCCTGGACTGCGTCGGTATGAAAGACGATACCTTTACTTTTCACCATCTCGACGATTTTTTCGACGGGGAATACCACGCCCGTTTCGTTATTGGCGAACATAATCGTTACGATTGCGGTGTTATCATCGAGATGAGATTCCAGTTCCGATAAATTGAGACGGCCTTTTTTATCGACTGATAATTCGACAACGGTATAACCCTGGTTTTCGAGGTCGCGGCAAACAGACAACACGGCCGGGTGTTCGACTCGCGTTGTTATGACCTTGCGTTTATTGGGATGAGCGACGAGCGTGCCTTTTATAGCGGTGTTGTCGCTTTCGGTGCCGCAGCCGGTGAAAATAATTTCGCTGGGGTCGCAGCCGAGTAGAGCAGCGGTTTTCTCGCGTGCTTCGCGGATTTTAATGCCAATCTGGCCGCCGAAGGTGTGCATACTGGAAGGGTTGCCGTAGAGGTCGCAGAAATATGGTTTGATTTCTTCGAGAACCTCATCAGCGACTTTTGTGGTGGCGTTGTTGTCGAAGTATATGGTTTTCATTTTTTATTTCCTTTGGTCGTCGGCCAAATCCTTTGCCTCTTCGACGTAGATTTCGGGGCTTACGAACTCTCTTATTTTGGCCTCAACGAGGTCTTTCATCGTGATATTCGCCAAGGCGCATTGTGCGCACATACCGCGAAGAGCAACAATGACCTTGTTGCCGTCAACGTCTATCAGGTCGATATTTCCGCCATCTGCCCGCAGCGCGGGCCGAATCTGCTCATTGATTGTCTGCTGAATGAGCTGAATTTTCTGAATGTTGGTCAGCTTTTGGCCTTTCACGGGAGCAGGCGCAGTTTTTTGCCTTGCCCTTTCGCCCTTGATGCGTTCGATTATTTTTTCGATTTCGCCTTTGCATCCACCGCAGCCACCGCCTGCTTTGCAGTAATTGGTAACCTGCTCGACGGTATCGAGGTTGTTTTCGTGAATGACTCTTTCGATTTCCTTTTCGGTAACGCCGAAGCAGGTGCAGACAACCCTGCCTTCAAGCTCGTGTTTTTTCGTGCTGCCGCCCTTGTAGTTTTCTATTGCCGCTTCCAATGCCTCTCTGCCCATAACCGAGCAGTGCATTTTTTGTTCGGGCAGGCCGCCGAGATAATCGGCGATATCCTTATTTGTAACTTTGGCCGCCTCTTCAAGGGGCATTCCTTTGATTATCTCGGTCAAGGCGGAAGAACTGGCGATTGCACTGGCACAGCCGAAGGTTTTGAACTTGGCGTCTTTTATTCTGCCTTTATCGTCAAGTTTGAAAGTCAGTTTCAGGGCATCGCCGCAGGCGAGCGAACCTACCTCGCCGACGCCGTCGGGATCGGATATTTCGCCGACGTTTCGCGGATTGAAAAAGTGGTCCCTAACCTTATCCGTATATTCCCACATAATCGTTACCTTTGACTTACTTTAAGTGCTTGTTCAAAGTCAGTTATTATATCATCTACGTGTTCAGTGCCAACCGAGACGCGTATATAATCCGGGGTTACGCCGGCGGCGAGCTGTTCGGGCTCAGTTAACTGCTGATGTGTTGTACTGGCAGGATGTATTACGAGGGTTTTGCTGTCGCCTATATTGGCGAGATGGCTTGCGAGCTTGACGTTGTTTATGAATTTAACGCCCGCTTCTTTGCCGCCTTT
>JBEKAT010000100.1:0-8596 GCA_050015775.1 Sedimentisphaerales bacterium
CGACAAAATCCGGCCAGGTTCGACCCTGCTGCCTTTAAGGTCATAGACCGGTTCAGAGGCACTAAGACCCTCGAAAAGTTTGACGTCTTTGCAAAGGCCTGGCAGTTGCGAAACGTCTGGAAACTCGACCCTGTTCTTATGCTGGAATTAAACCGCACGTACGGCCCCACTGATTTTAATGACCCAAACAAACATTTTCCACTCGATTGGCGGCACCCCGACGTTCACGCAATCTACTGGGCGGTCCAGGGTCTTCGCGTTGCGGGCAAAAAAGACTTCGTTAAAATGGGCAGGGGAGTGTTCCCGGTTGACGAAATTAATACCGACAGGATTGTTGCGCACAGTTTGCAGAACCTGTTCCGGTATGGAAAAATCTTTATCTACGACGTCAACGATAATCAGCCGTTGCCACAGGGTTCGCAAGCAGCCGCTGCGCCCCGGCTTACCAAGGATATATTTCTCCGCGCTGATTTCAGAATGTTCGACCCTTACAACAAGGCCATAACGGAGATTATCTACAAATACAACAAGGGGGACGACAAGTCGGACGACTCGCATATGGTTGGGCACCGCAATATGCTTACCAATGCCCTGACTATGTTTTATCAGGCAGGCCACAGGCAAAAGGCGCAGAAGATATACGATTATGTCAGACAGCTGTATCCGCGTCCGGAGTTCAATGAGCCGGCCGTCGAATCCTACATCATCCAGCAGATACGCAAAGACCTTAAGACAATCACGATAACCAAGGCGATGGATACAATTATGCCGATGCTCCGCGAGGCGTATTTCCGGTATGCCCTGCGAGACGATGATGCGTCCTACGCCATAGAAAAAATGGCTGAGGATATATATAATGTTTACACTAAAGAATATGGCGATGAGGCACGGCTCCGTTTGCCGGAGTTTAAAGTAATGAGATTTAACGCGATTCTCGATTTCTTTAACGACCAGGAATACCCGCTCACGATGCGTCAAAACCTTATTGCCCGCATAAAAGTCGAAAAGCCACAGCTTGCCGAGCAATTCGCACAGATGGAGCAGCAGATGTTGCAGGAATCGCAGCAGGAACAGCAGCGGTCGCAATGATGCCTCCTTCGCTTAACAAACTTGATGCCGCTTTCACTTCCCGGCTGACCGCCTCTCAACAAAAGGCCGTATTTCACCGCGACGGTCCCTTGCTTGTCATCGCGGGGCCGGGTAGCGGCAAGACACGCGTCATAACCTGCCGCATCGCCGCTCTCGTTGATTCGGGCGTCCCCGCTTATAATATCTGCGCCATTACTTTTACAAATAAGGCCGCTGACGAAATGCGCCAGCGCGCATTCAGCTTTGCCGCCTCCGCAGGCGCTCACATCAGCACCTTTCACTCCCTGTGCGTCCGCATCCTCCGCAGATATTCCGAATTTGCCGGTATCACCCCCAACTTCAGTATTTATGACGATTCCGACCAGGCAAAATGCGTAAAGCAGGCAATCACTGACTGCAATCTTAATACCACCGATTTTTCACCGGCGCGAACGCTCGACGTAATCTCTACTTTGAAAAATAAGCTCATTGACGCCGATGCTTTCGAAAGGCAGGCAGACGATTTCTTCTCAAAGACGCTGTCAAAAATCTATTCCCGCTATCAGCAAATACTCAAAGACCTTAACGCCGTTGATTTCGATGATTTGCTTATGAAAGCGGCCTTTCTGCTCGAAAACAATTCTACTGTTCGCGAGGAGCTTGGAAATAGGTATAAATATCTTCTCATTGATGAATACCAGGACACCAACCACGCCCAGTACCGAATCGCCAAAGCCCTCGCCTCTGCACACAACAATATCTGCGCGACGGGCGACCCGGACCAGTCGATTTACCGCTGGCGTGGGGCCGACATTCGCAATATCCTCGACTTTGAGCGTGACTGGCCCAATGCTGTGGTTGTCCGCCTTGAAGAAAATTTTCGCTCCGCTCCCTGTATCCTTGAAGTTGCCGATCAGCTCATCGCCAATAACCAGAGCCGCAAGGAAAAACGCCTTATCGCGACAAGACCGCCCGCGGGCAAAGTCGTCATTGAGCCGTATGAAGATGAAGTCGAGGAGGCCCTTGGCGTCGCTGAAAATATCAGACGTCTGGTTGCAGCGGGGACATCGCTTTCCAATATCGCCATTTTCTATCGCGTCAACGCACAGAGCAGAGCACTCGAAGAGGTTTTCATCAGAAGCAAAATCCCGTATCAAATCGTTCGCGGCGTCGAATTCTACAATCGAAAGGAAATCCGCGACGTTCTCGCTTATTTGAAGGTCATCGTTAATCCCGCCGACAAGATTGCGCTTCTGCGAATCATCAATACCCCAGCGCGAGGCATCGGCAAAACCACAATCGACAAAGTTCAGGATTACGCCTCCCGCCGCAATATCAGCTTATATGAGGCAATCAGAACCGTTTCGCAAATATCGAGTGTCCCTAAACTCACCGCCGTCAAACTCACCGCCTTTCTTAATATGATTGAAGGTTTCCGGAAAAACGATTCCGGCTCAGTTGCGGAAATGGTCGAACGCGTCTTCACCGATTCGGGCCTCGAAAAATCGTTGATTGCAGAAGGTGCGGATGGCAAAGACGCCGCTGCGAATGTCGAAGAGCTAATCAGCGCAGCAGCCGTATATGATAAGCAGACCGAAAACCCCTCCCTGATTGATTATCTCCAGCAGATTGCTCTTTTCAGTGACGCCGACGCATATAACTCATCGGTCGAGCGCGTGGCGTTGATGACCCTGCATTCCGCAAAAGGTCTCGAATTCGATAATGTCTTTATCGTGGGCGTCGAAGAAGGTTTGCTGCCTCACGAAAGAAGCGTGGATAATGACGATGAGACCGAAGAGGAGCGTCGTCTTTTCTTCGTCGGCATAACACGCGCAAAGGTCAACTTGTTTATCGCCTTCGCCAAATATCGCCAAATCAGGGGCCAGACCCTCCGCACCATTCCCTCGCAGTTTCTCTTCGAACTCGGCCTTTCATTTTCTGAATCGGCCAATATCATTCCTGCAGAACCTGTCCTGAGCAATGTCGAAGGAGCGGGAATCCAGTTTTCAAATGATTCTGATGAGGATCACGTTGTTAAAAATTCTAAATTCTCAATTCCAAATCCTCAATTCCAAGCGGGCGATATCGTCGTCCACAAAAAATTCGGCATAGGAACTGTGAAGAATTTCGCCGATATGGGCGACAACTCGGTCGTTACCGTCGCATTCAACACCGGCCAGACCAAATCCCTGGCGCTCAAATATGCCAAACTCGTTAAAATATAAATAGGCAGGTACAATGAAGATATATCTTTTAAGTTCGATGATGTGTGTGGCCTTATTGCTGGCCGGCTGTGCGGGAACGTCTCACTCATCGCGTACAGGTGAGTATAAAAACCTCGCGTTGAACCCAAACGATACCCGCGGCCCTGCTGTAACTTATCCGCACGCCACAAGCAATAGCGAATGCAGGGATGAAATCTGCTACGCCGCCAAAAACGTCATCGATGGCAATACCGCCAATAGAGGTCACGGCCCAAAATTCCCCTCCTGGGGGCCGGACAAACGCACCGACCTGTGGCTCAAGATAGATTTTGGCTGGCCCGTCGAGGCCGATAAGGTAGTCATTTACATAAGGGCGGATTTCCCGCACGATGCTTACTGGAAAACAGGAACAATCGAATTTTCAGACGGCTCGAAAGAAAAAATATCCCTTCGGAAAACCGCGATGCCTCAGGAGTTCAAATTTACTCCTCGCCGAATCGAATGGCTCCGCATAACAGATCTCACCCAAGACGAACCCCTCGGTTGGTGCGCCTTCACCGAAGTAGAGGTCTGGGGCCGATAGTTGCATCAATAAATCAATTATAAAAAACTCTGCGGCCTCTGCGTTCTTTGCGGTAAGTTCTTAACCTATTTCAGAATCGGGTAATGGATTTTTGGTTTCTTTGTTTTTACCCAGGGCAGTTTGTCCCAGGTGAGCGTTTCGTTGCAGTCGAAAATCTCCCGGCCTGACCGCCAGTCGGGAGTCATCCAGGACATAAACCACGTCCAGCGGGGCTGCTCACGCAGCTTTTCAGGTGTTGGCAGGGCTCCTACCTCGCCTAACGCGATTGGTCTGTCGCCTGCCAGCGCAAGAAGCTGGTTGTAATCATTCGGGTCAAAGCCGTTTCTGTAAACATCCGTCGCCAGAACGTCCACCACGTCATCGCCGGGATAAACGCTGTCATAAGGGGCTGTGTCTCCTCTGATTTCGTTGCAGTTATAAACCCATATCAGGTTATTCAGCTTGTGAAAATTTACCAACCGGTCATACAGCATTCGATACAGCTTCTTCGTGCCGTTCTCGCCGGGCTTGCCGTTCCACCAGAAAAAGTTGCCGTTTATTTCGTGATAAGGCCTCCACAGCACGGGGACATCGGCGTATTTCAGTTGTTTCAGGAAGAACGCTATCACGTCCACCTGCGATTTCCATCGCTCGTTAATCGTTGTCCCAGGCGTTATTAAATCCTGCCATTCCTTGTCAGTAATATGTCCCTGTATCGATTTCCTGAAGTCAACCGGCTCTTCTTCGGTAGGGGGCACCGCGTGCCACATAATCGTTATTATAAACCCATCGTTATTTCGCCGAATCGCCTCATCAACAATTTGCTGGCGAAAATTGATGCCGTCCCATGTGCCCGGTGCGCTAAATCCGAAATCGAATCCGCATAATGCCGGGTAATGCCCCGTCCATTTTTCATTTGATTGAAGCTGTGTCGTTGCGACAAGCGGCGCACAATGCTGGCCGACGAGCGTTTGCTTTCCGGAAATGCTGTAGAGATATTCAAGCAGCTTCACCGCCTCGGGCGAAGCGTTAGGCGTTACCGGTTTTTTAGCGATTCCGGCCGATTGTTTCGGCTTTACTGTCTGGTTTGCATCAGCATTCGGTTTCTTTGGTTCTGCGGCACACGCACAGAGCGAAAAAGAAGCTATACAGATAAACGATTTTAAACCGAGCTGGCTGAAGTTCATTGTCCCTGTCTCCTTCAATTATTCTTCAAAAAAGGTATTACTGCATTAAGGTCTTTATATGTTTCATAATTCCAGTTGTTGCAGTCCGCCACCCTGACGACAATGTGTCCTGTTTCGAACGAAAGCAAATCTTCGATGAGCCGCTTGTGTTTGTTTTTCAGATACGGGAGAACGTTTCGCTGCACCTGTTGTGTGTAAGCTCCTCTGCCGTAAACATGTTCATCTCCTGAGACAATAAAGAGATATGGGTCGATTGTTTTCAGATAATCTGTATCGACCGATCCGTGAAAATGGTGGTTCGCGTGATAGACGTGGGTTTTCAAGAAATCCGGGTTATTTGCGTATCTTTGAAGGATTTGATGCTGATTCTGGCCGTAAATATCTCCCCCGTGGGTATAAACAAATCCCTTGTATTCCATTCGCATTGAAAGAGATTTGGGGTTCTCGTCGGCGATGTTTATGCCGTCCTGATATGAATTCAGAATCGTAACATTCACTTTTTCAAATTCGAGCCGGTCGCCCGTATTGAAATCCTTGTAATCCTTTTTGGTTAGATTTTTGTATTTTTCCGTAAGCAGGCCCAGGCCGCCGCAGTGGTCGTCGTGATAATGTGTAATCCACAAATAATCCGGGATGATTTTATGTCTGTCCAAAAACGGAATGACACGTTCTTTGCACATCTGTTCGGTGCCCGTGTCAATAAGGAGGGTTTTCCCCGTGGGCAAAAGCATTAAAACTGACGCGCCGTGGCTCACATCTAAAGAAACGATTGTCCATTCCGCTTTTCTTTCTGCGTCTCTTACATCAAGTTTGAATTTGACGGGTTCGGTATCGCTGAAGTTAAAACATATTTCGGCGCTGCCCGTTTCCAGCGACGATAAATACTCCTTTGGTATTTTTACCATTTCGCCGTCTTGCGTGTAGGAGACACTTTTTTCTTCGAAGGGCACCGGCTGCCGGTTCTGCGTTATTGAAACGAGTTTGTTATTGTTTTTGTCTAATTTAATGAACAGGTCTGAAGTTGTTTTGTTCTTATAAAATGTATTTGTAACGGGAGAGATTTCAGGTCTTTCGGAAATTGGCCCATACACGGTGATGTAATCGATATCCATATTTCCCCAGGATTTACGGATTTCGATGGTGTTGGTGGCTGCGGTTAATCCGGCGTTGGTTTCAATCTCGGCCCATTTCGAGCTTGCGGGGAAACCGATTTCCGGTGCGTATTCTTTGCCGTTTATTAGTATCCGTTGAGCATTGTCTTTATTAGGCGAGCGGTATCCGATGGCGATTGTATATCTTGCGTCGCTGTTGACATCGACGTGAAAAATAACCGCCCCTGTTTTGCCCATTCGAAGGAATTTGCCGCCGCTTGCGGCTGTGTCCTCTAAAACCGAAATGCCGTCAAGCAGATTCCCATCTTCCGCTTCATAGGTTTTCTTTTGACCGGCGAAAGCGCTGTCGCCGGCATAAGCGAACCATAGAATTGCCAGAGAAAACAGAAAAGCCGTCTTTTTCATATTTGCTGTTTACGCCTTAACACGATTTTGTCGTTATTGTTTCAAAAGCCCGTCGTTTTTTTACAGTCCGGGTTTGTCAGTATTCTTTTATCAGTTCCAGCATCTTGCGGTCGAGCTTGTGGCCCTTATAGTCCTCGTACTCCACGTCTTCGCGTCCGCTGTCTAAAACGCCGAACGGCCCGCGCAGGTTCCACATCGCGTGTCCCCACCCGACCTCTTTCCACAGCGAAAGCAAATCCGTCATCCACGCAATTGCGACGTCGTGAGGCGTCTTGTTGAAGCATCCCCATTCGCCCACGTGCACCGGCACGCCCTTTGCCATCAACGGCTTCCACGTATCAATGCATTGTGCTCTCAACATCGCCTTGTCCCATATCGTGCCGTCGTCGGCTTTCAATGGCCACGTTGGCGCATTAAATGTCTGAAACTCGTTCTTCGGCACCCACGTCGCCGTATAATGACTCACGCTCTTCGGGTCATAGCCGCGGGTACTTTGAACGACGCCCAAATCCGCTATGCCCATAATAGGAAATTTGCCGATGTCCTTGCCGTCCGCCACAATCAGCCGATTCGGGTCCTCTTCCCTGATGCCCTTTACCAGTGCCGTAACAACCTCAACGTGCCGGGTGTCCTCTTTCAAAAATGGCGGCTCATTAATCAAATCAAAACTCAGTTGCGTGCTCGGTATGCCCTTATATCGTTTCGCGAACATCTTCCAGTGAAATACCGCCGCAGCAAGCGCCTTTTGCATCCTTTCAGGCGTATCTTCGTACAGGTCCATCGGCTCCTGGTCCCGCCCGTTGATACAATATCCCGGTATACGGTGCAGGTTGAGATTGATATGTATCTTGTATTGTTTGCCCTTCTCAACAACTGCGTCGATTTCCTTGAGCACGTCCTCATCAATCTTATACCAGTCGTCTTTCGACGCCCAGTTCCAGTACGACATCGGTATCCTGCCAAAGTCAAAACCCCACTCTTTTATTATCTCGAAATCCTTTTCGTCGAATTTCCTTCTTTGCGGGCCTTTTGCGCCGAATCCTACCGGGAAATTAAATCCTCGATAGCGGGGGAATTTAAGGGGTTGTTTTTGTGATTCTGCGGATGGTTTGACTTCCGCCGTTGTTTTGCATCCCGAAATCGCCGCCGCCGCGATTACGCTGCCCGTCTTCAGGAAGTCCCGTCTGTTCATATTGGGTCCTTTGCTCAATTTACCTTCATCAGTTTCGCCACGCCGGCTGATAGATTACTCTATCCGCTTTGCCTCTGCAACCCTTGCCCGCTGCACTGTTTTTCGACGCAAAAACAGGGTATAATGTTCGCAAAAGTATTCTGTGAGAAGTATATGGATGACGGAATTGAACGTGACCTTGGCCCGCAGCCGATTGCTGGGATTATGGCGAAGCTGAATTTGAAGCCGCACGACCTTGTTGCTGCCTCAACGCAGCAGCTTACGCACAAAATGGTCTCTCGCGCCTACAAAGGCAGAAGATTGACTATTAATGCTCAAACCAAAGTATTGAACGCTCTTAATTTGGCCTCCGGCCAAAACTATTCCCTCCGCGACCTCTTCAATTATTAAAATTCAAATCCACAACGGAAAATAGTATTAGTGTACACTTATGATTTTACCAAAATCTCAAAAAAGTTTGAGGAAAAAAGAACGGATAAACGTTACATATAGCCCAGATTAACGAATATGGGCAGGATAGGGAAGGTGGGGTAGGGATAAAATTTTTTTTCATCTCAAAAAGCGCTCAAAAAGTGAGGCAAAATGGGGTCAAATTGATAGAAAGTGAGGGCGTTTTGAATGAAAAGTGATAGAAAACGCGCGCGTTTTGATGGGTTTTGATACCCTTTTTTCAGTTCGATATATTAGCGGAATTAATTGTATAACTGGGTAGTTTAGACGCTGATTTCGCTGGTTACGCTGTTTTTTTAGCCACAGAGCGGCTGTGTTTGAAATCAAATGTTTTTTTAGATTTTTTCGGGATGCCATAAGGTCTGATTCCGAAGCATAGTATTAAGGATTATGAGCAGTTTACGCATACAGGCAGT
>JBEKAT010000101.1:0-8595 GCA_050015775.1 Sedimentisphaerales bacterium
GGAGATTCCGGGATTAACGGTTGCTCGACACCTGCCCCGGACTTATCGCAGTCAGCCACGTCCTTCATCGCCTCTCGGCACCAAGACATTCCCCATACACTCTTAGTAACTTGACCATATCAATCTTTGATTGGTCATAATGAGTAATCGCCAAAAAAAATATCCAGACATTGCGCTCCACTTTGTGAAAGATGGAACACCACGTATTAGAAAGACCAAAAAAATTTACTACACCCGCATATTAACTTGTCAAACAACGTTACTTGCTAACCCACAGGATTAACCTGCGGCCTAACCAATTCCCCCCATAAGCAGGGGGGCTACAATGCCCGGCTTCGCCTAAAAAGCTACACCGTGGCATTCTGCATAGCCCCTAAGGGGCGACGCATAATGGAGACGACCGGGATCGAACCGGCAACCTCTGGCTTGCAAAGCCAACGCTCTCCCAGTTGAGCTACGTCCCCGGAGCCCCTATCGCGGAAATCTCAAATCTCAATTTCCGAGTGGGCCCGGGAAGAATCGAACTTCCGACCTCACGCTTATCAGGCGTGCGCTCTAACCGACTGAGCTACGAGCCCGAACAATTGCTGATTTATGATTGCGGATTGCTGATTGAAGAAACAAATTTCAAACCACAAACCGTAATCTATTATCGACAGTTTAGTCGAGGTCGAATAGTTTAGCTATACACTTAAAAAAGAGCAACAAAAAAACCGCTGCCTAACTGCCAGCGGTTTTTAGATACTATTCCGCCACTCCAGCTAAGGCAAAACCTTCAACACTCTGGAAATTCTGTTCAAATTCACCTACTCTTTCCACCCACATCCATTACGCGGATAACACCGCACTGGCATATAAAACCATTCACGCCAGTATTAGCATATCAAGCATATTGAATTATCGACTGTGCGTCAAGAATTTTTTATGAAATTTTTTTATTTTTTTCACAGACCCCAAACCCGTGTCTAACAGGGGTATACGACGGGTCCCAGCGTTGTGTTCCAGGCCAAATTGGTTATTGATAAATGATTATTGGTTATTTGGCGGGGATTGCCCTTAACTCAATGCGGTTCTGTTACTTGCAGTGTAGCCATTCAAAGGACGTTGTCAGGAATTATTTTCTTCAAATGGCATTTTGCCCTGAATGTGCCTGTATCGTTTTCGTTCATTGGCGGTGCCGTTTCGTGCCAGACGACCTCAAAGCCAACCCTCTGTAATTCTTCAATGAGAATTGCCTCCGATGGCTGTATCCGTCTGATTGGGCACAGAACCAAGCCGTCGCGCTCAACGCATCCTTCGACTTTTAGGTTTTTGGATATGGCCGCCCAGGATATCCCATCCGCGTCCAAATGCCATTCATCCCTGGGTTTCATCGCGGGATGGCCGACCATTGTTTCAATCCAGTATTCGCCGTGAGGTTTTAGTGCGCGACTGATATTTTGCAGAACGGCCTGTCTTTCGTCAGAAAACACAATGCAATGCAAAAAATGGTTATCAGTGATTATATCAAATGCGTTTGGGGGTAATTGCTCACAACAAAGGTCTGTCGCCTGAAAGTTTATTTTTAGTCCTCGCGACGCGGCTTGTTTTTTCGCTTCGAGAATAGCAGTGCTTGAGATGTCGATAGCTGTCACTTTGAAACCTCGCGAAGCCAGATAGCACGCTAATCCTCCGGTTCCACAGCCGATATCAAGTACGCTCGATTGCGATGGCTCAAGGTTTGATTCCCCAAGAAAACGTTCAATAAGCTTGAGTATACCAAACTGTTCATAATCACCTTTTTCCCATGCCGTTTGTCCGGCGGCCAATCTTCTTTGGTATTCCTGTTCGTGCATCTCGTAGTATTTCATATACATCGATGTCCCGTAAAGAAGCCAGGCCCGGACTCCTTGCACTGTAAAAAACCGCGGGGCTGTGAGTATGTTCTCTTAATCACAGGTTCGAGGGTAATGACTTATCGCCTGGATTTCAAGACCAAAAGGGTCTGTTCGTTGTTCGTAGATAACTGATGACGAAAAACAGCGGAGAATTTTGGCGTTGAAAAAAAGCGGGGTGTGGGTAGAATTGAACCAGTTGTCCCTGTTGTTTGGGAAACTATTGAATATGAAATAATCAGGAAAGGATAATGTATGTCCAAAGGTCATGATGTAAAAAAAGACGTAAAAAAGAAACCGCAAAAAACGTTAAAAGAGAAACGGCTTGAGAAGAGATTAAAAAGAGAAGGCCGAACCTTCTAAACAGCGCACATAAACCCACACAATAAGTTGCGATAGCTGAGCCCCTCAATAAGTTTAGGGGCAAGATGCGCCCGATTAGAAACGCTTGGTTCGGAAGTGACAATAGGGCTGGCCGCCGTTCTTGCCGTAGTAGTCCTGGTGATAGTCCTCGGCGGGCCAGAATTCTTTTGCGGGCTCAACCGATGTAACGACTTTAAGGCCTTTTTTCTTTAACTGCCCAATCAAACTCTCCGCGATTTGCTTTTGCTGCTGGTCTGTGTAGAAAATGGCAGAACGGTATTGATAGCCGATGTCAGGTCCCTGGCGGTTACGCTGAGTTGGGTCGTGGATTTCAAAGAAGAGTTTGGCGAGGTCTTCGTAAGTGGTCTTGTTCGGGTCGAAGACGACCTCGACGGTTTCGGCGTGTCCAGTTTTGCCCGTGCAGACCTGCTCGTAAGTGGGATGCTTTGTGGTTCCACCCATATAACCGGCTGTGACGGAGACGACGCCCGCAGCGCTCTTGAGCCAGTAATCAACGCCCCAGAAACACCCGCCCGCGAAATATGCCTTTGTGGAAGGTTTGCTGTTGGGGTCGTTGGTGTCTGCTTTTGCTGCTGGAACAAAAACGAGCGAAATTGAATTGACGCAATGTCTTATGTCTTTGTCGGTGAAGCCCTCGCCTGTGAATACATGGCCGAGATGTGCACCGCAATTGGCACAAATAATCTCAGTGCGAGAGCCATCAGGGTCCGGGACGCGTTTTGCCGCGCCGGCGATTTCGTCGTCGAAAGATGGCCAGCCGCAATGCCCGTCGAATTTGTCGCTGCTGCGATAAAGCGGCGCTCCGCAACGCTTGCATACGTATATGCCCGGTTCTTTGTTATCGAGGTATTTGCCGGAGAAGGGGGCTTCGGTGCCTTTGTAAACGATTACATATTCTTCTTCGGGAGTCAGTTTGTTGGTAGTCATTTGTTTATCTCCCTTCTGCACAGCCAATGCAGCCAACGCAATACCTAAAACCGCGATTCCCGCGTATTTGAGCTTCATTTTCATATCCTCATATAACTTCTACACTTTAATACGCAAGTATGCAATCAACCGTTCGGGGAGAATTTTGGGGTTGAGGAAATGGTGACAAGGGATTGTTGAAAAAGTCAAGATTGCTTCGCTTGCAATGGCAAAAGTGTGTTTCTGTATCATTTTGTCTTTTTAAATTCTGCGATTGCCGTCTGCATAACCTCCTTGACGCTCGTGTTATGCTCCTGGGCTGCCTTGACGCAGTCCGCGAATTCGGGCTTGGCAGCAACAATTTTGCTGCCCCTTTTTCCGACCTTTATTTTTATATTCCCGAACCGTGTTGCTACCGTCACAAACTCCCTTGTTAATTTGCGTCGCTCGACGATTTGCCTTCGGATGCCGAATGTAATCCCTGCCTCGAAAATCATTTCTTCCAGCCGGGCGATGTCGGCTGTCTGGCAGATGACGGTCAGCATGACGGCAGGGCGGGCCTGCTTCATAACAATCGGAGTTGTAAACACATCCAAAGCTCCAGCCGTAAGAAGTTTGTCCATCGTGTGCGCAATTATCTCGCCTGTTATGTCGTCGATATTTGTCTCAAGCAGACAAACACTGTCGGCTGTTGTCGCCGAATCTTCCGCCGACTGGCCCAAAATCAGGCGCACGACGTTAGGCACGTGCTCGCTGTCTAATGTTCCCGCCCCGTAACCAGTCGCCTCAATTTTCATTGGAGGCATCTGACCAAAATTTTCAGACACCGTCGTAAGAATTGCCGCCCCGGTTGGTGTGAGCAGTTCCTTATCAATCGGCCCGCCGACAGTGGGAATTCCTTTTAATAACTCCGCTGTCGCCGGCGCAGGCACCGGCATTATCCCGTGGGCTGCTTTGACCTGTCCGCCGCCGACTGCCAGCGCCGAGCAGTACACCTTTTCTATCCCTAATGCATCCAGCCCAATTGCCGCGGAAACGATATCGACAATCGAATCCAATGCGCCGACCTCGTGAAAATGAATATCATTCGGCTCTTTGCCGTGCACCGCCGCCTCCGACTTTGCCAGACGTTCAAATATGGCGATGGCCGTTTGCTTTGGCTTTTCGCCTATTTTGCTGTCATTGATGATTTTGATTATATCGCTGAGGTGGCGATGGTGATGCTCCTCTTTGATAAGGGGGATAAAGTGAATCGCGCGCAGGCCGGCGCGTTTCGTTTCATTGACCTTCAGGCCGAGGTCCTTCAAACCCAAAGTTGTAATCTGGCTCTTGAGGAACTCGAAATCCAGCCCTGCGTCGAGCATCGCCCCGACGATCATATCGCCTGCCGCGCCGGAAAAACAATCGAAGTATGCAATTTTCATAATAGACCTTTCTTAAAACGATTCTCCCGTCATTATCCGGCTCGTATGCCTCTTTTGCAAGGCCTCATTCGATTGTCCCGAGTCCTGACAGGAGAGCGAAAGAGTTTTGATGACGCGATTTTGGCATAAAAAAAGCCCGGTTCAGGTTTACCTGGACGGGGCTTTGGTAACAAAAAAGGTTATATTCATTAGAGCCGCAGGTTTGCGGTTTGGGTGTCTATTGCCGCTTGTGCCGCCGCTTGGTTGGGCACTATTGTGAATACGCCATCGAGCGCGGTTACCGAAAAGATTCCCTTTGTCGCCGTCGCCACACTGCACAACACCAGCGTGTGGTTGCAATCCATCAGCAGCTTCCGCAGTTTAAGGAGCTTTGACAAGCTCGATGACGTGACGATATCCACGCGTTTGAAGTCAATGATAACGTCGCAATCACCTCTTTCACGCACCACGTCGGTAACATTCGCAAGCTCTTCGTTCAAGCTCGGTTCCGGAGACGCGTCAACAAGAAGTGTATTTTCCGATAAATCCTGAATTCCCATTTTATCGCTCCTTTTGTCAAACTGCCTAAAAATAGCGGCATTGCTCCATATATATTATGCTCAAGCAGAACCGGATTTCAAAGCCCCTTACAATTATCTTTCGTCAATTTACGCGGCAGGATTCACTTAAAATGCGCGAATTGGGAGAAAAGGTTCTTGCTGTCGTATTTATAGGACTAATCGCTGTCCGGCGAAGTATTATCCCAGCCACCACCGAGGGCTTTGTAGAGTGCGATTAAATCCGTAGATAGATTACGTGTGCTTTGAACGAGGGCATCTTCAGAACTATAAAGCGACCCTTGCGCTACAAGTACACTGAGGAAGTCGGTCTGTCCCTCGACATAAAGCTGGGTGGAGAGATCAACGGCTCTTCGGTTTGCGGCTACGGCGTCAATAAGCGACTTGTGATGCTCCTGTTCATTAGTATATGCAATAAGGGCGTTCTCGACATCCTGAATAGCGGTAAGAACGGTCTTTTTATAAGTAAGCACCGCCTGTTGCTGGAGCGCCTTTTGTACCTCGATATTGGAACTTACCCGGCCCGCGTTGAATATCTCCCAGCTTGCCGACGGTCCAAAAGACCACGAACGCTGGTCCCAGCGCAGCTTATTAAGGCTTGCGGCCTGCATATTGATTGACCCGGTGAGATTGAACTTCGGAAATAAATCCGCCGTGGCGACGCCTATAAGGGCAGTCGCGGAATGAATTTGTGCCTCGGCTCGCCTTATATCCGGACGCCGGCGGAGCATATCAGACGGCAGACCAGTCGGCACTTCGGGCGGCGTAAGGGGTATCGATGAGGCAGGGGAAAGCTCTTCCAGCAAAGACGCGGGCTCTTGACCAAGCAGCACGCTGATATTGTAAATAGTTTGTTGCGCGGAGGTTTCCAGCAAAGGAATTTGAGACATTGTCGTGGCAACCTGTGCGTCGGCGTTTGCGACGTCAAGCGCGCTGACAAAGCCGCCTTCATACCGTTTGCGGACCACTGCTGCGCTTTGCTGTTGCGCCTTGAGGTTGTCCTGCGCGATGATTATTTCCTGCTGATAGCCGCGAAGTTGAACGTAGTTAATCGCCAGTTCGGATGCAAGAGTCACCAGAACGTCGCGTCGGTCCTCTATAGACGCACGAATGTCGGCCTCGGCTGCCTCGATGTTACGCCTTGTCCCGCCGAATATATCCAGCTCCCACGCGGCATCGAGACCGGCTGTAAATAGATTGCTCTTTATGCCGGCACTGTTTCTGTTGCGAGTGGCGCTGCCGATAACGTCTGCGGTGGGCCAGAATCCCGCGCCTGCCACGCCGCTTGCGGCCCTGGCCTGACGAATTCTTTCCTCGGCCTGTCTGAGGTCAAGATTCGACTTCATTGCTCGTTCGATTAACGACGTGAGGTTGGCGTCGTTAAATTCTGTCCACCACTCCAGCAGCGTTGTATCCGGCGATGCGGCATTTTTCGTCCCCACCCAGCCTGCAGGGGCGTTTACATCCTGTGGTTTGTAATCGGGGCCAACCATGCAGCCGGCCTGTAGTAGCAGGTAAAGACAAAATACAGGGACAACAATTATTTTGTAATATATGTTCTTCATTCGTATCTTAATGCCTCAATCGGGTCCAGACGAGATGCCTTCCATGCCGGGTAATAGCCAAAGACGATCCCAACGCTTGCCGAGACGACGACCGAAGCCACAATGGCCGCCATTGATGTTTCCGTGGGCCAGCGCAGAAAACGGGTTATAAGATACGACCCGCCGCAGCCCAGGATAATACCTAAAATTCCGCCTGCAAGACACAGGACCACGGCTTCTATCAAAAACTGACGCAGGATGTCCCTTGCCCTTGCGCCTACCGCCATTCGTAAACCGATTTCCCGCGTCCGCTCCGTAACTGATACCAGCATTATGTTCATTATTCCCACCCCGCCGACAATCAAAGAAATAAGCGCTACAGCAAGCAGGAGCTTAGTCATAAGTGTCGTTGTGGAAGACAGGGCATTTGTCATCTCGGTCATATTGCGGATATTAAAATCATCGTCTTTAGGGTCGCGAATACGGTGACGTTCTCGCAAAAGGGCGGTCATCTGGTCTATCGCCGGGGTAATTTCTGCGGAGGAATTCGCCGCGGCAACAATCTGGTCAACATTGGTGAATCGCACCGGCTGAGGGTTATCCGCCGCCTGCGTGTCCGAAGGCACCGGGTATAGAGAGGTTAGGGAATTAGGATATAACTGGCTTGGAGAGCTTGTCGTCGAGGTTGTGCTTGACGTTGTGCTGCTTGACGTTGAAGACGAAGCGCCGACCCTGAATTTTATAGTCGTCCAGGGCGCAAGTATTATGTCGTCTTGGTCCATACCCATCATATTTGCGCCTTTGGCGCTTAGGACACCAACAACTTTGAAGGATATGTTCAGAACCCGCATTTCTTTCCCTATCGGCGATGCTCCCTGGAAAAGCTCCCGCGCAATCGTCTGGCCTATCATACATACCTTTGTCGAATTACGAACATCCTTGTCGGTGAAAATCTCACCCTCCGACAAATCGGTCCAGTCCCGGACAATGAGATAATCAGCGGTCGTTCCGTAAATGCTCATCGGGACCCAGTTGCGGTCCTGATAAACCGCCTGGCCTCTGGCGCGAACAAGAGGGGCAGCGCTTTTTACGGCAGGGCAGTCCCGGATAATCGCGTCGCAATCCTGCGGCGTGAGCGTCATGCTGCTGCCCGCACCAAAACCGATGCCTCCGCTTGTGGCGGCGCCGGGCAGGACAAGAAGAGTATTTGCCCCCATCCTCGCGATGGTCTTGGCGATGGCGTCTGATGAGCCGGTACCGATTTCCATCATCGCGATTACCGCGCCGACTCCGATGATTATGCCTAACATCGTCAGCATCGTCCGCATTGGGTTTTTGCCTATTGCCCGAAGCGCAGTTCGCAGTATTCGCATTATGCGGAACAATCTCATTTCGAAACCTCCGATGTTGTGTGCCCGTTCGCGATTAAGCCGTCGTGAATATGAATCTGCCGCTGAGTATGTCGGGCGACGTTCGGGTCGTGCGTTACAATAATAACCGTGATGCCCTCCTCTACGTTGAGCTGCTTAAACATCGCAAGCACCTCTTCACTTGTTTTCGAGTCAAGGTTGCCCGTCGGCTCATCAGCGAAAAGCACCGATGGCCTGTTTATCAGCGCGCGGGCGATTGCGACTCGTTGCTGCTGACCGCCCGACAGCTTCGACGGCTCATAATGCAGCCGGTCGCCAAGCCCGACCTTGTTCAGAAGCTCTTCGGCGCGGCGCTTCACTTCGCTATCAGACACATGCTCATGTGTGTATGACAACGGCATCATCACGTTTTCCAGCGCGCTTGTGCGGGCCAGAAGATTGAAATTCTGAAACACAAAACCGATTTTATGATTTCGCAGATTTGCCCGTTCGTCGGCGGATACCTTCGATATTTCCCGTTGCTCAAGCCAGTATTC
>JBEKAT010000102.1:0-8491 GCA_050015775.1 Sedimentisphaerales bacterium
ACCCCGGTAAACGTTTCCATAACTTCGCCTCTCGACGGCGATAGATTTACATCGGGAAGCGACATTGTCATTGAGGCAAATGCTTCCGCTGTTAACGGCTTCGTAACAAAAGTGGAATTCTTTCAAGGTTCGACAAAACTGGGTGAAGTTACAGAACCGCCGTATTCTTACACGTGGAACGATGTCAACTTGGGCCGATACAGTTTGACCGCACGGGCTACGGATAATAATAACGGGACAACTACCTCAACAGCAGTAAATATCAATGTTGTCAGCGGCGATGCCACCGGCTTTATTCTTCGTGAATGGTGGACAGGAATCTCCGGAACAGCGGTGAGCAACCTGACGGGGGACATAAATTATCCGACTAACCCGAATGGGCGAGCATTGCTTACGTCATTCGAAGGACCTACCAACTGGGCGGATAATTATGGAACTCGCATTCGCGGGTATCTGTACCCGCCTGCAAACGGCAATTATACGTTCTGGATTGCCAGCGATGACAATGGTCAGTTATGGCTTAGCACCGATGACAATCCCAGTAATGCCGTCCTGATAGCTTATGTAAACGACTGGACCAATTCACGCGAGTGGACTAAATATACTACGCAGACATCGACGCCAAAATCGCTGCTGGCGGGGCATAAGTATTACATAGCGGCCTTGCAGAAGGAAGGCGGCGGCGGCGACAATATAGCGGTCGCCTGGCAGGGACCAGGTATAACGCAGCAGGTAATTGATGGGGCATATCTGTCGCCCTGGTTGTATAATTTCAAGGATTACGCGACTTTTGCTCCCCAGTGGTTAAAAACCAACTGCTCCCGGTTAAATGCCTGGTGTAATGGAGCCGACCGTGACCGTGACGGCAGCGTCCAGATTGATGACCTGATGCAGTTTGCAAACTGGTGGCTGAACGGCGGCGAGTAAGCCGGCATAAGAAAATTAAACTGTTAATAAAAGGGCTGCGAATTATTTTGCGGCCCTTTTTTACTACTTAAAATTTCAAATTCGCAGTCTCCGTGTTTTTAACGTAAGTTTTTAAAGGTGCCGGGGGGTATGCCAAAAATCCGTTTGAATACTCTGGAAAAATTGAAAGGATCGCTGAAACCGAATTCCTGCGCCACTTCCTTTACCGATGAATCCGGTGATTGAAGCCGCTGTGCCGCGAGATTCATTTTCATTTGCATCAGATATTGATATGGGCTTTGGTTGTCGAATCTTTTGAAGAGTCTGCAAAGATAGGCATTATTTATATTACATTCTTCGGCAATCATATTGAGGCTTCGTATCGAAAGGCAATTCTTCTGTATGATTTCCCTGGATTTTTGATAAGTGTAAAAAGCAGCAGACTTTCGTGTATTTTCAATTATAGAAGTTTCGGCGATTTTAAAAATGAGCTGCTGCAAAATGGCTGTGCAGATAAGTGGGCTGTATGAACTGACTGTTTGGCCATTTTTGATAAGATCCTCAAAAATTCTTATTATCACGTCAGGAGCAGATACTTGAACAGCACTTCCCAAAACAGGACCGAATTTTCGCAGCATTTTTAAAGCTTCGGGCCCGGTAAAATCGACGAAATATTTGACCAGAGGTAATTCAGTTTCATTTGTAATTATATGAGCTATACCCGGGCCGTAAGAAAATACTTTTCCGGCAAAAAGTGTATTTTTTTCATCATCAAGAACAACTGCGCCTCTTCCACTTGCCACAAATTCAATGGAATAAAAAGGGAAATTAGAACGATCGATTCGATACCCTGGCTGACAATGTTCCCGGCCGCCGCATATGACTTTAAGTTTTTGATTTTTTTGAGATTGGGTATTTAGATAAAAACGATTTGCCTCCAGGACCTGGTTGGAAAAAAAATCCGGCTCTCTTTTATCAACAGAAACCATAAAAACAATCCATAAAAGTCAATAATAGACATCTATTGGACAACAATTGGCATATAGTGCAATCACATATGCATTATACTAAATATTATGAGAAAATCAAGAGTCAATAAGATACAGGTATTAATTCCCGATTCTAACGTCATTTATTGAGCGGGGTAAAAGAGAGGATAATAATGGCAAAGAAGAACAATCCGGTAGCGGCTTCATGTATGAACAAGGATGATTTGATTGTGATTGCCGGAGCCGGGGGATTTATTGCAGGCGCTCTGACGAAATATTTCAAGAGTCAGGGATTCACACGGATTCGAGCGATTGACAAAAAACCGCTTCCGCTATGGTATCAGGTTACCCCTGGCGTCGAAAGCTTATGCATGGATTTAAGCGAGAAGGACTGTGCGATTGAGGCCTGTAAAGGAGCCAGGGAGGTATACAATCTGGCGGCGGATATGGGAGGTATGGGTTTCATCGAAAGATTTCGAATAGAATGCTTGCGCAGCGTTTTAATCAATACGCATATGATTGAGGCGGCCTATCGAGCGGGGGCTCAGCGATACTTTTTCTCTTCCTCGGCTTGTGCGTATAACGTCGAGCTGCAGAAAGCTCCGGATGCGATGGCACTGAAAGAATCGGATGCATATCCGGCGATGGCCGAACGTGGTTATGGCTGGGAGAAGCTGTTTTCAGAAATGGTATGCCAGGAATACTGGCACGAACGCGGCATGAAAACCGCGATTGCTCGTTTCCATAATGTTTATGGTCCTTTCGGAACATGGGATGGCGGGCGGGAAAAAGCGCCGGCAGCGATTTGCCGCAAAGTCATTGAAGCCAAAGACAGCGGCAAGCTGGAAATTGAAATCTGGGGCAGCGGCGAACAAACACGAAGCTTTATGTATATTGATAACTGTGTTCTGGGGATTGATATGATTATGCACTGCGATGACTTGATCGCCGTGCCGATAAACCTGGGATCGAATGAGCTGATTGCAATCAATAAGCTCGTTGATTATGCGGAACAAATTGCCGGCGTCAAAATTAAGCGTCATCACAATATGAATGCTCCGCTGGGTGTGGCGGGCCGCAACAGCGACAATACTTTCATCAAACAGGTATTGAAGTGGGAGCCAGATATGTCGTTCAAGGAAGGTCTTAAGAAGACTTACGCCTGGATTGAACAGCAATATAACGACCGTAAAGCAGGCAAGCGAACTGTTAGCTGACGACAGGCCGCATCGTAACCAAAAGGATTATGAACCGTGAGTAAAAAAAACAAGCGGGAAATTACGGACGTTATCGGAAAGATTCAGTATCGAATTGCTTTGGCCGGCGGATGGATTGACCAGCCGTTTATGTCAAAACATAATCCATCCCCGCCCGGCTCGATGGTGGTGGCGGCAGTCGAACCTCAGTTTCGCTGGATGGACCGTGCCGGTATCTGCGGCAGCACGCGCTCCATTGCCCTGGAACTCTGGGGCGACGACATGCCGAATGAGGATCCTGAGAAACTTGTTCATATTTTGTATGAAACAGAAAACAAGGATAAACAAGTGCCGTCTGGTTCACAGGATATGATCGGGATTATTTATCCAGGCATCAATCGTCTGGATTATGATTATAACTATGAAGGGGGCTATTTCCCCAAGCATATCGAATCGAATAATGATCCCGACATTGCCCGATGGCTGGAAAGTATTCTATATGTTTTGCCTGTCAATATACGACCGGACGGCTATAATCCGCTCGGCAGGCAAAATCTGGCGCCTGAATGGGTGAAACGGCTGGGTCAGTCCGGCAGGAAATGCTTCGATGCGATTATACATAAAGACCTGACTGCTTTAGGTAAATCATTTAACGAGTGTATGAAATGCTGGCATACCTTACTGCCGGGTATTTTGGAGCATCCGAATCTTCATTGGGATACCATTCCGCTGCTTAAGTATTATCAGAAAAAATATGTAGGTGCGATGTATTCCGGCTGTGGCGGCGGATATCTGTTTGTGGTCTCCGATGAACCAGTCCCGGGGAGTTTTCAGACCAAGATAAAAGTGGCGAATTGATGGCAAATACAATTATTACAGCAGCAGCTTTTGACGGGTTGGATTCAAAGCGAATTCGTTTTATTCATCAGATTTCTAAATCTGGCTGGTTGGGTGTCTTGTTGTTCAGCGATGCGCTGATTCAAAAAATAACAGAGACCAGGCCGAAGTTTCCGGAACCGGAACGACGTTATTTCGTTGAATCCATTCGATATGTCAACGAAGTTAATATTATTGATGACCTTTCACAATTACAGCAGGTCGGCAGTTACATCGTCAATCCTGTCGATGCGTGGGTAACTCTTGATCTGGAGGCATTTGGCAATTGTGAGCAATTTGCTCGACAACAGGGAATCGATTACACAGTACTTTCTGCGGATACCCTAAAGGGATATCCCGAGCATGATTATGACCTGAATAGTACTTCCGGGAAAAAAGTGCTGGTGACCGGCAGTTTCGACTGGTTCCACACAGGCCACATTCGATTCTTTGAAGAAGCATCAGAATACGGAGACCTTTATGTGGTTCTTGGTCATGATAAAAACATTGAAAAGCTCAAAGGCCCGGGGCATCCGATGTTTCCGGAACAAGAGCGGAAATATATTATCGGCTCGATACGATTTGTCAAACAGGCGCTGATTTCCAGCGGTGATGGCTGGCTGGACGCCGAACCGGAAATTAAACGCATCAAGCCGGATCGCTATGTGGTGAACGAAGATGGGGATAAAGATGTCAAACGCCGATACTGTGAAGAACGTGGAATCGAGTATATCGTCCTGAAGCGAGAACCGAAACCTGGCTTGACACGCAGGAACAGTACCGCTCTGAGAGGTTTTTAGTAAGATGTTTTTTCATAAAATAAGGAGACGAACGGGCGCATTTGAATCTTGGCCCTGCGCTCGGTCGTTTGTTTTCCAATAAAAAATTAATAGAATGAGATTCTCAGTATGTTAAAAAATATCCCTAGTATTCTTAGCCCCGACCTGCTGAAAATTCTTATGGAAATGGGTCATGGTGACGAGATTGTCATCGCAGACGGCAATTTCCCGGCAGCGTCGATTGCACGGCATACGGCCTCCCGGAAGCTGATTCGTTTGGATGGTCATGGTATACCGGCGGTGCTGGAAGCGATTCTGAAAGTGTTTCCGCTGGATCAGTATGTTAAAAAGCCGGCGGTCTTGATGCAGGTCGACCCCGGAGATACTGTCGAAACGCCGATTTGGGAGCAGTACCGCAAAATTATCAAAGCCAGCGGTGAGCCGTTGGAGGATTTTGAGTTGTTGGAACACTTTGATTTTTACGAAAGAGCCAAAAACGCCTATGCGGTCGTCACAACCAGTGAATCAGCTCAATACGCCAATGTGATTCTGAAAAAAGGATGCATAATTTCCAGCTAAAGAAAAATGCGTTGCGGGATGTGGTGCCGCGGTAAAATAGGCGGCAGGAAAATTGGTTTGAATGTTTTAAGTTCAGCGGTGAAAAAATAGAATGGGTTTATTTTAGACCGGAGTCGAATAAAATCTCTGACACCATAATTTGGAGCAAATGCCGAAAGGGGCCAGAATGAAAAGAACAATCAACATTGTTTGCGTGTCGGTTATCATCGCGTTGTTAACTAGCTGCACACAACAAACCTGCCAGAATAAACCCACCGACGCCAAACTAAAACAAACTTTTACCGCTGATTGGGAATCCCTCAAAAAACGCAACCCCGCGCCGGAGTGGTTCCGCGACGCGAAATTCGGAATATATTTTCACTGGGGCGTTTACAGCGTGCCTGCGTTCGGAAGCGAATGGTATCCGTGGAGTATGTATGACGTAAACTCGCCGACATATAAGCATCACGTCAAGACATACGGCGAGCCGAATAAATTCGGCTATCCCGATTTTATCCCCATGTTCAAAGCCGAAAAATTCAATGCCGACGAGTGGGCTGACCTCTTCAAAAAAAAGGGTGCGCAGTTTGCGGGGCCGGTAGCAGAGCACCACGACGGCTTTTCAATGTGGGCAAGCTCGGTCAACCCCTGGAACGCGAAGAATATGGGGCCTCGCCGCGATTGCGTCGGCGAACTTGAAAAAGCAATCCGCAAACGAGGTATGAAATTCGTCACCACCTTTCACCATGAGCGCAGCGGCCTGTACGAAATCACAAAGAACGGCAAAACTTACTGGACAGGCCGCTACGAATTCGTCAAACGCTATTTCCCAGACCTGCTCAACGACCCCTGTCGCGCGATTATGTATGGCTATATGCCCGCCGAGAAATTCTACCAGATGTGGCAAGACAAACTCATCGAGGTCATCGACCATTATCATCCCGATTTGATGTATTTCGATTCCTGGCTCGACGAAATCCCCGACAAATACAAAATGGAATACCTGGCGCATTATTTCAACGATGCGAGCCGATTGGATAAAGAGGTGCTAGTGATGTCTAAGTATGGGCAGCTGCCGAGGGAAGTGAGTATCGAGGATTACGAAAAGGGCAGGGCGGACAAGCTCAGGCTCACCGATGATACAATCAGCCGCGGCTCCTGGTGCTATACGGAAAACCTCGGGATAAAAAAGCCCCTCGAAATCGTGCGTACCCTGGCTGATATCGTCAGCAAGAATGGACAACTGATGCTCAATATTTCCCCCAAAGCCGATGGGACCATACCGGATAATCAGAAAAAGGTGCTTCTCGAAATCGGTGACTGGATGAAGCAAAACGGCGAGGCGATTTACGGCACAAGACCGTTTGTCGAATACGGCGAAGGCCCTACAAAAATGGAGACCGGCGGGGGGTTCGCCAAAATGAAAGGGGGCTATTCCGCCAAAGATATCCGCTATACCCGCAAGGGCGACACCGTTTACGCCATAGTCCTCGGCTGGCCGGGCGAAAATACTCAGGTTACTTTTGCCATCTTCGGCAAAGGCGGCAAAGCGGAAAATATAAAAGTTAAGGATGTCACTATGCCGGGCGTCTGGGGCAAAATCAAATGGCAAAGAACCGACGCCGGCCTCGTCGTCACCACCCCCGCCAAAAAAGTTAGCGACCTCGCGATTGTGTTCAAGCTTAATACTGCAGAGTAATCACGGCAAAGAAAAGGACTCTAAAATAAGAGATACTAAAAAATCAGGACTGAAAAAAGATGATTTGATAGTAATAGGTGACTCAGGCGGTTTTATTGCTGGCTCTTTGGCGAGATATTTCTACAAGCGGGCGATTTAAATTAGCCGATAGCTTGAAGGTATGTGAAACAAAAAATTCGAGAGAACTATTACTAAAAAAGCAGGAGAGCAAACCGATATGAAGCTACTGAAGAATCTGTGTATAGCGGCATTTTTGTTTGTTTTTTTGATGCCATTCAAAACCGCAACAGCCGCTTCTGGAGGCGCAGCATCCCATCTGCTTACTCTGTCCCCGATAGATATGCTCATAATAGCGATTTACTTTGTGGTAGTGCTCGCGATAGGTTTTTATCTGAAAAAATTTGCCAGCACCGGCGATGACTTTTTTATGGCGGGCCGGAAAATGACGGCTTGGATAGCGGGCCTAAGCTTTATATCAGCCAATTTAAGCTCACTGGAAACAATGGGCTGGTCGGCTATGGCGTATCAATACGGGATGTTAGGCGCACACGCATACCTGATAGGCGCAATACCCGCGATACTGTTTTTAGCCATTGTTATGATGCCGTTTTATTATATTTGCAGAACACACTCAGTGCCCGGCTATTTGAAGCTGCGATACGGCGAAGGTCCGAGGGCGCTGGCAGGTATTTCGTTTACGTTCCTGACAGTGATGGTCAGTGGCGCCAGTATGTTCGCAATGGCGAAAATCCTCAACCTGCTGCTTGGCTGGAATATGAACGTGAGCATCTGGGTGTCGTCGATAACGGTTGGCATATACGTGTTCTTAGGCGGCCTGCTGTCGGCGGTATTTAATGAGGTGCTGCAATTCTTTTTAATATGGCTGGGAACGATTTTGATTCCCATCCTTGGAATCATCAGTGCCGGCGGATGGAGTAAAATGCTAGAAACTGCGCAGAAGAATGCTGCGATAATCCACCCGACGGTACAGAACGCCGACTTTACCAGCTTGTGGCGCAACCTCGGGTCGTTCGATACGAATCCGATGGGCATCGACTGGTTCGGGATGGTCTTCGGCTTAGGATTAGCCGTGAGCTTCGGCTACTGGTGCACGGATTTCTTGCAGGTTCAGCGAGTCATCATTGCCAAGGACCTGCGTTCTGCCCAGAACGGCACGGTCATCGGGGCAATGCTCAAGATGCTTGTGCCGATTATCGTAACTATCCCCGGCCTGCTTGGGCTGGCAGTGCTGCTCAACCCGGACGGAAGCCCGATGATATTAGTGCCGGAGAGCGACCCGCGTGCCAACATTACTCTTCGCACATTCAATGACGTGCTGCCGCTGCTGATGGGCCAATACCTTGGCCCCGGTCTTCTGGGACTGGGGGTAACAGCGATGATTGCCGGCTTTATGTCGGGTATGGCAGGCAACGTCAGCGCATTTGCGACGGTATGGACTTATGACGTTTATAAACCGCTCCTGAACAG
>JBEKAT010000103.1:0-8443 GCA_050015775.1 Sedimentisphaerales bacterium
AGATTACTCCTGCACACAGTTGCCTGTGCCTGCTTTCTGGCCACAGTCAGCGCGGGCAAAAGCACCCCCATCAGAAGCGCTATGATAGATATCACGACTAAAAGCTCGACTAACGTGAAGGCGTTTCGCGGGACAAAAAACCATCGTCTCATCATCTACCTCACTGACTGATTATGTCTATTTGCAATTCGTCAGCCATTATAATCACCGTATCCGCCTTTTAACAGACCTGTTTTACCTCAGTAAAATGGCCCTGTTTCGGAAGTATATACTTACCGCACAGGGTAGGAGGGGGGAATTCTAATTAACATTTACGAGAAAATAAGAAATTTACTTAGGTTTCCCAATGACAATCATCTCTGCTTTGCATTCGGGGCAAGTAGCGTTTACGCTGTAATCCATAGTAACGTGCACTGGCTTGCCATCCGACTCAAAGCAACGAGGGCAATAAGGCGATTCCTCGATTTGGCCATTTGCATTCTTGGCCCAATAAACATTATTACTAAAGAACATCCGTCCAGCTTTTATTGCAGCGTCGTTGGCAAGTTGCTTCTCTACCTCTTCCAACCTGCGTTGCGTTTCAGAAAGTTTTTGTTGAGTTTCGAGGTACTTGTTTATGCTGGCCACTTTGGCAAGATTACTTGGGAGGATTATGAGGTCTTTAAACCACACCCCAAATTTTTCAGCGAAAATCAACAAGTGATTCATTTCCTTGCTCCTAAAAATTCGCACTCCGAACCGCATCCTATTTTTATAGCAATGATAATGGATAGGTGGCATCGAAACTATGAAAAATAACGAAAAAACGGGCTTACTTTGTCGAGGCGTAACCCCAAAGAATATGCTTTACGGAGTTAATATGCCGGTTTATTCTGTTGGGTTATGGCAATTATTAAATACTGCAAAAACGTCTTGTCTATCGCTTTTAGTGGGGCTTGTGCAGCCGTTAATGCAGTATCCTTCGTTTTGTCAACTTTTGTGGAAGCTTATTTTTGGAAATATCCCCCAAGGGAGTCAACTATGAAGGATTTGGGGGCAATAATTCCTTGCTTCACATTTTTTGTGGTTCTGCTATTCATCCTACTTGTTGTAGCTCCTTATAAACTATGCAAAAAACAATGGCAGGAAAACGAAAAATACAAAGAGCAATCGCAAAAGTTAAGAGAGGCCTTAAAATCCAAAAATTCCAAACAGATTAGCGTCGAAAACAACGAACAATATAGTGCCGAGTTATTATATATTGCAAACGAGGTTAAAATAATACTGGCGAACGTTGGCGATAAACTTGACGAACTCCTTACAACCAAAGCTGCAAAGTATTTAGTGCTTCGAGCGATTTACAAAAACAACGTTGGCGATAATAATGTAACTCGTTATTTCAAGGGCAGAAACAGGGCTTTTTTTAATTTTGTAAATTGGCTTGAGGGGCCCCTTCATAAACCAGAGGGGCTTGATGACAATAGTATCGGCAAATATTGCACTATATTATTTCTCATTTACGACCGTTATATACCAGGAAGAGAATTGTATAACAGAATCGCTTTTGAGGCATTGGAGATAACGACCAATCATTTCTCTGATGATTCACCTTTTTTCACGTTGTTTTTCGTATCAGAGAAACCGCAATATTTGGATATTATAAAAAATTGTAGAAATCCTCCACAAAACAGGACTGAGATTATTGGTCGTATTAAAGAATACTTAAGCAGAATCAATGCTTATTTGGAGGCCGAAGGACTTTTTGAAGAAGAAGATAAACGAAAATAATTTTAAAAAATAGTAACTTTTTACTTGACGCACAGACGATAAGCATTACAATGCTTCTATGAAAACGAAAAATAAAAAACCTGTTCAGACGAAAGACGTAATTGTTAAAGAGTTGCCAATAGCTTGCTCCAACGAAGCGGCGGCGGTGTATTTTATGGAAAAGCAACGCTGGGGTGAGCATCCCGCTTGTCCTCACTGTGGCAGCATCAAAGTATCCAAAATGACAGACAAGGACGGCGGGCGGAACAAGAGATTTCTTTGGCGTTGTCATGAGGACGGTTGTAAAAAGCAATTCACCGTTCGTGTCGGCACGGTTTTCGAGGATTCGCGAGTACCGCTTAAAATATGGTGTCACGCATTTTGGGCGGCTTGTGCATCTAAGAATGGCGTAAGCGCCTTGCAGATTAAGCGAGAGTGCGGTGTAACTTACAAAACAGCTTTATTTATTTTGCACCGCATCCGTTATGCTATGACCGCGCCAGAGCAACAAGAAAAATTACAAGGCACGATTGAGGCAGACGAAACTTATGTTGGTGGCAAGCCGCGATTCCACGGAAAAAACTTACGAGGACGCGGCACACCAAAAATACCCGTGCTGGCTTTAGTGGAACGCAATGGCGGTGTTCGGACTCGCGTTATTCCAAACGTAACCGCCGCAGTGTTAAAATCTGAATTACGAAAAGAGGTCAAGTTATCATCAAGAATCATCACTGACGAAAGTCCTCTTTACAATAACGCTACAAACGTATTTTGGGGCGGACACGAAAAAGTATGCCACAGCCGCCGGGAATACGTTCGGGGTGACATTTATACAAATACGGCGGAGAGTTTCTTCGCTCGCCTCAAAAGGGGTCTTTATGGAACGTATCATTCTGTAAGCAAAAAGCATTTACATAGATACGTTTCGGAATTCGGGTTTCGTTGGGATACCCGACAATTAAATGATGGTGAGCGCATCACAAAAGCAATCAAAGGGGCGGAGGGTAAACGTCTGACTTATCGAGAACCAATACGCCGTTCTGCATAATTCCCTTATCTTTGAAAAGTGAACAGCGATAATAAAAAAGCCGACCGGAGGTTGTAGCTCCGGTCGGTTACTTGGCCTGGAATTATGCGGCTAAGCAGCTTTGACCCAGATTCTAAAAGCTCTGTGGCCATACTGCCAAGCGTACAGGACTTTACCACGCTTTGTGGTAATGCTCTTCCTGTAAATCCAGTGCCCTCTTTCTGCACGTTTCATAACGCGCTCCTTAAATAAAAGTCCGGAACAGAGTTTTCACTTGGATTTCTGGTCATTCCGTTTTCCAGAAGTCAATGCGGGAACTGGGACTCGAACCCAGAAGGGCAGCGCCCACCAGCTTCCAGCGCTGGCACGTTTGCCGTTTCGTCATTCCCGCAAGGAAAGAAGGCCCTCAGGTGGTGTTTTGACAGGAAATCTCCCCTGAGGGCCTAATTTTTTTGATTTTTGGTGGTGCGCGGGGCCACACTAAACTTCTTAAATAGAAGGCGATTGGCAAAGTGCCATCAATAAAGCACTTAGGGAAAAGCAGCCCAAAGAGGGTCAGCCAACAAAAGGGGCTTAATATATTCCTTTTGACTGTCATGTCCGGCATCTTTCCCGGAAACTACTCAAGTTATGGGAAAGGTTGGCCGATATAACAGCATACTGTTCGGGGCCAAACCACCCCATTGATATTTTGGGCTATCAGCTGCAAACTGATAGCCTCTTTTATATCGGCAAAAAGTGTTTTTTAATTTACCCCTTCTCTTATTTCAAAAATATTTATAGGGTACATGAATGTCTAAAAAGCATCAAAAACAGCGAGGCCCAAAACCAGACAATCTCATCATTAAAGGCGACTGGAAAAGGGCAGTAAAGAAGGCTATTGACAAACCCAAGCCGTCTGAGGGATGGCCGAAAGAAAGCAAATAGCTTAAATTGGTACTCCTTTGTATGTTGCAAAAAAGAAACGTACGCTGTGCGTTAGGTATATACTTCCGCCCTGTTTTGCTGCCCATAAACCACTCAATTTTCGACTCTAAATCGGCCAATTTTTGAAGAAAAATAACCGTGTTTTTGCCCCATATATTTGCCAAGCAAGCCATGTAAAACCTCATTAAAACTTCAATAATGAGCTTTTTTGCTTTTGTATCATTAACCTAATGTCCAAAACAAATGTTTCATACAACTGTTTGATACAAATGTTTTATACTTTGTATGAAAGAAGCGCTTTATGCAAGCGATTAAAACGGCTGGTTCAAGGAGATAAGTATGAATAGTTTAGATGACAAAAACACCCTGACAAAAGAGGCCCGAATAACACGAAAGCGGCTGCTGGAAGCCGCGGAAGAATTGTTCGCTCAAAAAGGTTTTGATGGAACCACGATTCGAGATATTACCACAAAGGCAAGACGCGGACTCGCGTCCATAAATTACTTTTACGGCGACAAACGCGAACTTTACGAAGAGCTATTCCGATTGCGCCTTCGTGAGATGTGTGAAAGCCGGCTTAACACCATAAATACCGTTATGAGCGATAAGGGCAAACCGACGCTCGAAAAATTATTTTACGCATACTCCGTTGATTTTATAAAGCCGTTTTTAGACCAGCAACAAAGCCAGCGATTTATGCAGCTTTTCTTTCGGGAAATGGCGGAGCAGCGGCTGCCAAAAAATATGTTCCTCGATGAACTAGCTGTTCCAACACTAACGGCAATGGAAGATGCCATCGCGGCTATTTGTCCGAACATCAATAAACGCGATGCCATGATGTGCACCATTTCGCTGACCGGCCAACTGGTTCATATTATGCAGACAAAGGTGTTGTTTGAAGGGGCGCAAGGCCATTCAATCACGTCTATAAATATCGATGAGGCAATAGACCATATAGTCAAATTCTCCGTTGCCGGAATCAGGGCTTACGCCAAAGGGGACAAGAAATGAAACAGGCAAACAATCTAATCCTGTGCCTTTTACTATCCGCGATTTCGCTTTCCGGCTGCGTCAGCAAAGAGGAGTTCACTAATGAGGCGACGCTGTCACGGGAATCGGCATACAAACAGTGGGAAGGTCGCAAACAAGCCGAAAAGCAGACCCAGCCGATAATTTCGGGAAAACTTTCTCTCGACGACTGCCTGAAGCTGACGCTGACGAATAATAAAATGCTCTTGAAGACGCTCGAGGAAAAGGAAGCCGCACGCGGCGGTGAGCTTGGCGCATATTCTGCGGTACTGCCCACGATGGCGATTTCGGGCGGTTATGAACGTGTTGACGAAAAACAATCTTTCACTGTAGGCGGCCAAAATATAACAATGGGCTCACTGGATAATTATTCGGCGGCGTTGACGGTTACACAGCCGATATTCGCGGGAGGGGCGATTTCCGCCAGAATCAACGCGGGGCGTCTTGGCTCGCTTATGGCAGACCAGACCGTGCGAACAGCCGTCCAGGAAACGGTTTACGCAGCACAGCGCGGTTATTATACCGTTCTTTTAGACCAGCACCTTTACGCAATAAGCGAGGACGCGGTGAAATCCGCCAAGGCGCATCTGGACGATGTAAATCAAAAGCATACCGTCGGCATCGCTTCCAGTTATGACGTTTTGCGTGCGGAAGTGGAGCTGTCTAATTTCACAGCCCAGTTCCTACAACGTCGAAACGCCATCAATATCTCCAAGGCAAACTTAGTCAAAATAATGGGAGTTTTGCAGGATAGCTCCTTTGTCCTGTCGGACGAGCTTGCGTATGTCCCAATTAATATAACGATGCAGGACGCCGTCGCCAGCGCCTATAGGCACAGACCCGACCTGTTCGGCAAAGAGCTTGGCATACGACAGCAAAAAGAACTTCTGGCAATAGCGCAAAGCACTTATTACCCGACAGTCAGCGCTTATTACAAAGATTACTGGGCAAATCCGAATGCTCATAACCCGATGCGAGTCGAATGGGACAATGGCTGGAACTATGGACTTATGGCTTCTTTGCCGCTCTTTGACGGTTTTGCCCGAGAAGGCGGCGTCATTTCGCAAAAGGCCCGGGTCAAACAATCGCAGATTGACCTCGTTGATACCGAAGAAACAGCATTGCTGGAACTTACAAAAGCCATATTGAGCATTGAAGACGCCGCTGAATTTGTCGATTCACAAAAGCTCAATCTTTCCCGCGCGGAAGAAGGGCTGCGGCTGGTTGAGACGGGTTACAGAGAAGGCACAAATACACAGGTTGAGGTGGTTGACGCCCAGACGGCTCTTACTACGGCCAAGGCGAACTATTACCAGGCGATTTATTCTCACTTAGTCGCCAAACTCGACCTGCAAAAGGCGATGGGGACATTAACCGGCTTTGAGCCGGCAAAAATAACACAGAACACAACAGCAACCACCACAGCCAACTCACAACTCGTTTCAACGGAGTCCAAATGATTACAGGTATGAAGTCGAAATTCAAAGGTCGCCAAACGGCAATAACCGCGGCAGCAGTATTAGCAGCCCTTGGTTTGATATGGGTTCTGGTTTATGCGATTCGCGCTATGTCACGAGAATCCACCGACGACGCATTCATAACCGGGCACATCGTTTCGGTAAGCGCTCGCGTCTCCGGCTACGTCGATAAAGTGCTGGTGAACGACAACCAGTCCGTTGGGCAAGGTGATATTCTTGTCGAGCTTGACCCACACGATTTCCAAGTCAGCCTTGATATGGCCAGCGCTAATCTCTCGACGGCACAGGCGACAGAAAAACAAAGCCGGGCACAGGCAAATATGGCATCGGTGGAGGCAAGCAGAACCGAAAAGGATTATAACAGATATAAGCAGTTATTTGACGCCAACGCCGGAATAACTCAGCAGCAATTGGACAACTCCTCGGCAGCGGCACGTTCGGCGCAGGCACAGCTCGAATCGGCCAACAGCCAGATTGCCGGCGATCATGCAAGAGTCGCCGAGGCGAAAGCCGCGGTCGAGCAGGCCGAATTGAATCTTTCCTATACAAAGATAATCGCTCCTCAGGCCGGTCTGGTTACCCAAAAATCCGTCGAGCAGGGTGAGCACATAACCACAGGGCAGCCACTGCTGATGATTGTCCCGCCGGAAATCTGGGTGGTCGCCAACTTCAAGGAAACACAGTTGAAGCATATGAAGCCGGGCCAGCAGGTAACTATTAAGGTCGATACTTATTCCGGGAAAACTTTCAGGGGGCACATTGACAGTATCCAGGCGGGCACCGGCTCGATATTCAGCTTGCTGCCGCCGGAAAACGCCACGGGCAATTACATCAAGGTCGTGCAGCGAGTCCCCGTCAAAATCGTTTTCGATGAAGACCCCAATGACCTGAAGATGCTCTCGCCCGGAATGTCGGTTGTCCCCGTGGTGAAGGTAAAATGAGCGACGGGACGGAAAGAATACCGCATCCTCACGAGGACTGGCTGCCGCACAATCCGTGGGTGCTGGCGGGCGCCGTGATGCTGGCGCCTTTTATGGAGGTGCTCGACACCACCATCACCAACGTGGCGTTGCCCCACATCGCGGGCAATCTTTCCGCGTCGATTGACGAAAGCACCTGGGTCCTGACCTCATACCTTGTCTCCAACGCCATTTTTCTTCCCTTATCGGGATGGTTCTCATCGCTGTTCGGACGAAAAAGATTCTATCTGGCGTGCGTGGTGCTTTTTACCATCAGCTCGTTTTTGTGCGGGCTTGCACCGAATATACAATTGTTGGTTTTCTTCAGAATACTTCAGGGGGCAGGCGGCGGAGCGCTTCAGCCAATCGCGCAATCCATATTGATTGAAAGCTTCCCGAAAGAAAAACGCGGAATGGCAATGGCGATGTTCGGGATGTGCGTGGTAGTAGCACCGGTAATCGGCCCGACCCTGGGCGGCTGGATTACGGACAGCTACAGCTGGCGATGGGTATTTTTTATCAACATACCCATCGGAATACTTGCAATATTTCTCGCGATGCTTCTCATTCACGACCCGCCTTATTACATTCGCAAAAAAATCGGCGAAGGATTCCGAATCGACTACATCGGCCTTGGCCTGATAGCGGTAGGCCTCGGCGCACTCCAGATTGTCCTCGACAAGGGCGAACGCGAGGACTGGTTCGATTCGCACTTTATTATCACGTTCAGCGTTATCTGCGCGGTCTGCCTGATTTCGGCAATCTTCTGGGAATTGCGCCAGAAAGACCCCGTTATAAAACTTCGCATGCTTAAAGACCGCAATTTCGCCCTCGGCGTCTTTATGATGTATGCACTTGGCTTTGTGCTCTATGGCAGCACGGTTGTGCTTCCCATATTTCTCCAGACACTGATGGGTTACGACGCCCTGACAAGCGGACTTGCGCTTTCCCCCGGTGCCATCATCACAATGCTCTCGATGCCCATCGTCGGGTTCCTTATGACCCGCGTCCAAGCACGCTGGCTCATTATCGCCGGGCTTGTGGTCGGCGCAATCGGCCTTTTCAAAATGGCGAACTTCAACCTCCAAATCAGCTTTTCAGATGCTGTCTGGGCCAGGAATATTATGTCAATGGGCCTTGGCTTTTTGTTTGTCCCCATCAATACCGTTGCTTATTACTACATTAAAAAAACTGAAACCGATTACGCATCTGGCCTAATTAATCTCGCGAGAAACCTCGGCGGCTCCGCAGGCATTTCGTTTGTAACAACTATGCTT
>JBEKAT010000104.1:0-12495 GCA_050015775.1 Sedimentisphaerales bacterium
CTGCCCCGCAAATCATACTTAGAACCCAGCTTACGAGGACCGCCGAAAGGTATCTTTTCTTGTGTGCTGGTCATGAAAAGGGTGGTGCATTCTATTTGAATTATAATGGTGATTGCGGTTCCCCTCCGGCGTGCGTAGGTCAATATGGTGACCCTCCGCCTCCGCGGCACGGCATGGGCACGACATTTGTTTTTGCAGACCAGCACGTCGAATACCATAAATGGACAGACCCCTATGCCCAAAGCAGGGCGATAGACCAAGTATGGGGCGGAACGACTACAGCCCAAAGTTTAGCCGATTGTGACCTTCGCTGGTTTTACCACGTTACCTGGGGTAGTGTCCCCTCGGTGATGACTATTTCGCCTAGCAAGAAGTGTGACTATTGAGGATTTTTTCGGGTTGACAAAAACTGCATAAGCAACATCGTATTCACGCAAAAAATGATAATAACCCCCGGCTAAATGGCTGGGGGTTTTCTTTTTGCCTTTTAGTTTTTATTTGCATTTTTGGCAGGGCGGGCCCTAAATCCCTTCCTAATTTTCTTGACAATTCACGGACACAACCTTATTTGTCGTTGTCTTTCAAGCATTTTACCGATAGTTTCAATAAGAGATGTTCAAACCCCGCGTAAAACGCGGGGCTAAATAGAACGGATTCCCGATTTCCGAAACGGGCTCTACGCTTCGCTTCGTGTCGCGGGAATGACAAAAGAATATGGCGAAGACAAAGACGAATCCAAACGGTAAATCGTTAGTGATAGTGGAGTCGCCGGCGAAGTCGCGGACGATAAACAAATACCTCGGCCCCGGCTTCGAGGTCAAGGCGTCGATGGGGCATATTCGCGATTTGCCCGCGAAGGAATTCGGCGTAGATTTGGAAAAGGACTTCGAGCCGACATATACGATTATGCAGGGCAAAAGCAAGGTTGTTACCGGACTCAAGGCGGCGGCGAAGAATTGCAAAGACATTTACTTAGCGACCGACCTGGACCGGGAGGGCGAGGCGATTGCCTGGCATCTGGCGTATATTCTGGGCGTGCCGACCGACAAGGTGTATCGTGTGATATTCAACGCGATAACGCAGACCGCGATAAAGCAGGCGTTCGCCAATCCCGGTCGGATTGATACCGACAAGGTGATGGCGCAGCAGGCCAGGCGCATACTTGACCGGATAGTCGGCTACCAGATAAGCCCGCTGTTGTGGAAAAAGGTTGCGCGGGGTTTAAGCGCGGGACGTGTGCAGTCGGTCGCGGTCAAAATTGTTGTCACACGCGAGCGGGAGATACGCGGCTTCAAGCCAGAGGAATACTGGCTGATACCGGCGGTTTTCACAACCGAGTTGGGAAGTCATTACGGACAGCAGTGGCAGGATTTTATGGCCGGCGGCGAAAAGCCAGAGCAGGGACCTACTATTGACCAGCAGAACAAGTGGCTTGCTGAGCACAACGCCTTTAAGGCCGAGATTTATAAAGTCGGCGAGGAGAAGTACAAGGCATCGGATGACCAGCAGGCAAAGCGGATATATGAGGCCTTAAGAGGCGCCAAGTTCAAAGTTGACCAGGTTGAAAAGAAGGAGTCGTCGTCCCGGCCCGGGCCGCCGTTTATTACGTCAACGCTTCAGCAGGCCGCGTCGAATCGGATGGGGTTTTCAACCAAGCGCACAATGTCGATTGCGCAGCAGTTGTATGAGGGTGTTGACCTCGGCGAGGAGATGGGGCGGCTGGGTCTGATTACTTATATGAGGACTGACAGCACGCACATATCACCTGAGGCAATCAACGAGGCGCGTAATTTTATTCATAAGCGTTTCGGCGAGGCGTATGTTCCTGAAAAGGCGAACATGTTTGCCGACAAGAAAAACGCGCAGCAGGCGCATGAGGCGATTCACCCGACCGACGTTGACCTGATGCCGGAGGACGTCCGCTCGCTTGTCAGCGAGGAACAATACAGGATTTACGATTTGATATGGCGGCGGTTTATCGCCTGCCAGATGTCAGCGGCGAAGTGGGACGTTACGAATCTGGATATCGCAGCCGACACCTCGGTTGGCAAATGTCTGTATAAAACGACAGGTCGAGCGATTGTCTTCGATGGTTTTACGAAGGTATGGTCGCCCGGCGTCTCGGCGGGTGCTGAACAGCAGTTGCCTCTTGTTAAGGTCGGGCAGGAGCTGGCGGCGGTGGATATTAAAGCCGAACAGCATTTCACAAAGCCGCCCGCAAGATATACCGAGGCGTCGCTGGTAAAGGCGCTGGAAAAGGAGGGCATCGGCCGGCCCAGCACATACGCCAGCATCATCAGCACCATCCAGGACAGGGAATACGTCGAGCAGAGGGAAAAGAAACTTTACGCGACCGACCTCGGAGAGGTGGTAACCGACAAACTCGAAGAATACTTCCCCAAGGTAATGGATTTGGCGTTTACCCGGTATATGGAAGAGCAGCTGGATAAAATTGAAGAGCAGCATCTGGACTGGGTTAGTGTGCTGAATGAGTTTTACGGGCCGTTCAAGAAGAGTATTGAGACGGCGACCGCGGAAATGAAGCACGCCAAGGCCGAGACGACGCCGAGCGAATACGAATGTCCCAAGTGCGGTTCGCCGTTAGTTTATCGTTTCGGCAAGAAGGGTAAATTCCTGAGTTGTTCCAGTTATCCGGAGTGCAAGTTCACCTGGCAGTGCGACAAGGAAGGCAAAATGGTCGAGCAGAAAGTCAGTGAGTACAAATGTCCAAACTGCGGCAAACCACTTGTTCACAGGATGGGGCGATTCGGAGCGTTTCTGGGCTGCAGCGATTATCCCAACTGCAAGACGATAGTTAAGCTTGATAAGGAGGGTAATATCGCGCCGCCGAAACCGCCGGCTGAACCGACGGGATTGAAATGTTATAAATGCCGGGAAGGCGAGCTTGTCATCAGGCAGAGCAAGAAAGGCCCGTTTATGGGCTGCAACAGATTCCCGCGCTGCCGGACGATAGTCAGCATCAAGCAAAGGGGAAACCTGCTGAAGCTGCAATCGGAAGGCAAATGGCCGCCCAAAACGGCTGACGCCGCCGACGAACTCCTCGGCAGGAAAAAACCGGTAAAAGCCGAGAAATAATCTTACCAAAGGTTTGCCCGCGACAAGCATAATCGGTTGACTTTAGCTACAGCGAGTGATTTAATAGTCATACCAAGTGATGAACCACGAGCGACGATAAAATGGGGTTACCGTATGCCATATAATGTTCGCATAGTCAGCACTTATCCGCCGAGGCGATGCGGGATAGCGACGTTTTCAAAAAATCTGGCAAACGCCTTGTCGCATTTTACCGGCGAGGTAGGCCACATACGCGTCGCCGCGATAGACAACGGCAACGGGCCGTATAACATACCCGTGGACCTTGTAATCGACCAGTATAATCCGCAGTCATGGGTGGATACGGCGGAAAGCATAATCAAAAGGGCACAGGAAGGCAGCAACCCTACGGTGGTTTTACTCCAGCACGAATATGGCCTTGACCCCGACAAAGACGGTAACGACGCACGGGGGACGCACTACATCGAGATGGCCAAAACGTTTACCGCCGCGAAGCTGACAACAGTGGTGTATTTACACACGGTTTTGGACGACCCCGACGAACATCAAAGGACCGCCGTGCAGGCCCTTGCGAAGGTTTGCGACGGCGTGATTGTTACTACCGAAAGCGCAATCGATATACTTGAATCGGATACCTACCATATTGAGCACAGCAAGCTCAAACACATCGACCACGGCATAAGGATGCACAATCCGTCACATTACGACAGATGGGAAATAAAAAAGGAATTAGGCGTTGAAAACCAGTTTCTTGTTACGACGCTCGGGCTGTTATCGCCGGACAAGGGACTCGAATACGGCATACGCGGGTTTGGGAGATTTCTGGAGGAATCGTGTACGCCTGAGCAGCGCAAGAGCATCGTGTACATCATAGCGGGCGAATGTCACCCGGATTTTGTGAGGGCCGACGGCGGCGAACCATACAGGCGATTTCAGGCGTCTCTGGCGGTCGCGCTGGAGCAGGCGAAGGTCAGATGGTGCAGGGTAAAAGACCTGCAAGGCGCCAATCTGGAAGATTACGATGTTGTGTTCTTCGATATTTATCTTGACGAGGGGATGCTGCTGAAATTCTATGGTGCGACCAACGTGATGGTCCTGCCTTATCTGAATATGCAGCAGATATCCAGCGGGGTGCTGGCCGATACGCTTGGCTCAGGCAGGGTGGCGATTGCGACAAAATTCAGGTATGCACGCGAGTTGATTTACTCGAACAAGCGATGCCCCGAAGGGCTGGTGATGGGGCGGTACGTCCGCGGTATTCTGGTTGACCCGATGGAGCCATCGGTTGAGCAGATTGCCGGCGGGCTGGATTACCTGGTGTTCAACAAGCAGCGGCGATTATTTATGGAAAGGCAGGCGCACCAGCGCGGCTACCAGATGAGCTGGAACAATACCGCCTGGGCGCTGCTGCAATATATCGATTTTCTGCGGGAAGAGCACGAGATAGTAACCGGCAGAGGGTTAACGTTTTCGCGAGAAAAGCCGTCGAAGTATGAGCATATCAGGCGAGTTTCCAGCGACGAGTAGCGGCGTAATAGTTAAACTGCGGGAAACTGTCAAAAGACAATGAGCACATCAATGTTTTTTTGCTGAGTGGATATTATAAGGCAACCTTTGTCTTGTCCGCACGCAAAACCGTACCATAAAGCAGGGCCATCACAATCATGACTGTCGCGATGGTGTAGATGATTGATATGGTTCCCATCAGTGCGATGAGATAGTAGCCGGCGGCGAATGTGCCTGCGATGCTGCCCGCCGCGCCCCAGGCGTAGATGTCGCCTACGGTCCTGCCTGTCGGGAGGCCCTTTTCGAGGGCCATTTTCGCAACCACGGGACCGATTGTGCCAAGAAGGGCGGATGGCAGCAGGAACACAACCGTAACGTGCAGGAGGATTCTTGTAGGCCAGTTGAACTGCCAAAGCCAGACCCATCTGCCGGCGAGATTATTTGAAACGATGGCGATAAGACAGGCAAGGGCGCAAATCGCGAAAAGTATAGATAGTACTTTGATGGGTCTGAAGCGGTCGGCGAGCCGTCCGCCGATGTAGTTGCCGATGGTGATACCCGCCAGGACGACGCCTATTACGCTGGTCCAGGTGTAAAGCGATGAGCCAAGGAAACGGGCGATGATGCGTCCAGCGACAAGCTCCAGCACCATAATGCAGAAGCTCGATATGAATACCGTCGCACAGGGGATAAACAGGGATTTCAGCGTCTTCAAGGCGGACGAGTCCGATTTTGCTTCGTTCATTAGTAAATCTTTCAAAACTGGCACAAAATAACGGGGCTTATGTCTCACCCACAGGACAATCATATACTAACTGTTTTAGGGAATCAATAATCCCCCGGCAGGATTGCATATTGCGGCCTAATGTGTTATAAGCACGAGAATTATGGAAGCTGCGCAATTAAAAAACGGGATAGCGGAGATGAAGGCCCGGGTTGAAAATATCCGGGACTGGCTTTGACTTGGCGGGCAAAAAGGCCGAGTTTGCGCAGCTTCAGGAGAAGATGAGCAGTCCCGGTTTCTGGGACAATCAGGAGGCGGCACAGGGTGTGGTTTCCCGGCTAAGCGCGTTAAAGGCGATAATTGAGCCGGTTGAGGAAGTCAGCAGGGATGTTCAGGATTTGGCGGAGTTTTTTGACTTGGCGGTCGAATCGGACCCCGATGAGCTTGGCCAGTTGGAGGATGATTTGGCGGCGCTTGCCAAACGCTGTGAGCAAATAGAATTGACGGGCCTGCTGAGCGGGCCTAATGATACGAAGAACTGTTTTTTCAGTATTCACGCCGGTGCGGGCGGGACAGAGAGTTGCGACTGGGTGAGTATGCTTTTGAGGATGTACACCCGCTACTTCGATGCGAACAAATACCAGTATAGCGAGCTTGATATTACTCCCGGCGAAGAGGCGGGAATACGGTCGATAACGCTTCAGGTAAAAGGGCCTTTTGCGTACGGGAAGTTGTCGTGCGAGGTTGGTGTGCATCGGCTTGTCCGGATAAGCCCGTTCGACGCCAACAAACGCAGGCATACTACTTTTGCCGCGGTCGATTGTCTTCCTGAATTTGATGAGGACGTGGATATCGAGATAAAGGAAGAGGACCTGAAGATTGATTTTTATCGCGCGGGCGGCGCAGGCGGCCAGCACGTCAACAAGACAAGCTCGGCGGTGCGGATGCTGCACAAACCAACGGGTATCGTTGTTCAGTGCCAGAACGAACGGAGCCAGCACAAAAACCGCGCCTCGGCGATGAAGGTGCTCAAGGCGAGATTGTATATGATTGAGCAGCAGAAACGCGACGCGGAGATTGCCAAGCAATACGGCGCAAAGGGTGAGATTGCCTGGGGCAACCAGATTCGCAGCTATGTTTTGCAGCCATATCAATTGGTGAAAGACCATCGCACCGATTGTCAGACCGGAAAAGTTGACGCGGTGCTCGACGGCGATATCGAGGAATTTATTGAAGCGTATCTGCATCATCGCGCTAAAGGTAAACCAAACGCAAGGGGACCAAAGTCACTCGTCTCGGCGAAGTTGCCGCCGACACCGCAAAAAGATGGTGACGCCGAGCCGTAGCAAGAAAGGTGGAAAAAAATGAAGAGGATAATTGAAGTTGAATTGAAGACCAGGTCGTCGGCATTGGCCGAATGCAAAACGCAGATGCTGGCTATAGGTCATTTCTCGGACGGCAAAAAACCTCTGCCGGAAATCATCGAACTGTGTAAAAAACTCGGCGGGGCTATCGAACAGGTCGTAAAACTCGGCGACTTCACAGGAAAAACCGGGACCAGCGCTCTAATATACGGTAATAATCGTATAGGCGCGCAACGCGTGCTTATCGTTGGATTAGGTGAGCAGAAAAAGGCGACCATCGACACCATCAGACAAGCGGCTGCATTGGCAGCTAATAAAGCGGTGTCAATGAAGGCGCGGACAATGGCAGTTGCGCTTCACCGGGCTTTCGGCGCGAAGTTCGAGCCGGGGCTTTTGGCGCAGGCGATGGCGGAAGGAATATATTACGGAAGTTTCCGTTACGATGAATATGTTACGTCCGATGAAGACGGCAGGACTGATTCGCTTGTTGTCGAAGTGGTTGAAGACAACGCGGCGAAAACGAAACGGCTTGAGGAGGGATTGCTGAAAGGGGCCATTATCGGTAAGGCCCAGAGTTACGCCAGGGCGCTTGCGAGCAGGCCCGGAAACGTGATAAATCCGCCATCGCTTGCGGCAGAGGCGAAAAAACTCGCAAGAGGCACAAAGGGGCTTAGCTGCGCGGTGCTTGATGAAAAACAATTGGCCAAATTGGGTATGGGAGGGATTCTGGCGGTTGGCAGCGGGTCAAAAACGCCGCCAAGGTTGATAGTCGTAAAATACGCCCCGAAAGGAAAAGCAAACAGATTGCCAACGGTCGCTCTTGTCGGCAAGGCGATAACGTTTGATTCGGGCGGGATAAGCATAAAGCCGGCACAAAATATGGAGCAGATGAAACTCGACAAGACCGGAGGTATCGCGGTGCTGGCTGTGGCAAAAGCGGCGGCGGAGTTGAAACTGCCCGTAAATCTTTACGCCATAGTGCCGTCGGCGGAGAATATGCCAAGCGGCACAAGCTACAGGCCCGGCGACATAGTAACCACATACAGCGGCAAGACGGTTGAGATTCAAAATACCGACGCTGAAGGCAGAATGATACTTTGCGACGCGTTACATTACGCCGTAAAGCAAAACTGCGACGTGATTATAGATATTGCCACGCTGACAGGCGCCTGTGTCGTTGCGCTGGGGACATTTATGGCGGGGCTGATGAGCAACGACGAGCAACTTGGCAAGGATATCGAAAAGGCGGCGAAAACCAGCGGCGAAAACGTCTGGCAACTGCCCTGCGGGGAAGAATACGCTGAGGAAATGAAAAGTAAAATAGCGGACCTGAAAAACAGCGGCGGCAGATGGGGCGGAGCGTGTACCGCGGCAGCATTTTTGAGGCAGTTTGTCGGCGACAAAAAATGGGCGCACTTGGACATCGCGGGCGTGGATTGCTTTGAAAAGCCGACGGCTTCGGTGTCGGAAGGCGCAAGCGCGTTCGGCGTTCGGCTGCTGACGACTTATCTTATGAATCTTGCCGGGAGCAAAACGAGAAAGTGATTTTGGCTGATTGATATGACAAAACAAAAAAAGAAAATAGACGAGGCAAGAATTGAAAAGGCGGTCAGGGAAATTCTTTCAGCGGTCGGCGAAGACCTTAACCGCGACGGTCTGAAAGATACGCCCGCCCGCGTGGCGAGGATGTATGGCGAGCTTCTGGCGGGTATGCACGATGACCCCAATACGCATATACCCCAATACGCATATCAGCCGGGTTTTCAACGAGAACTACGACGAAATCGTGCTTTTACGCGACATACCGTTTTACAGTATGTGCGAGCACCATTTGATGCCTTTTATCGGTTCTGCTCACGTCGCGTATCTGCCCGCGGGTAAAATCCTGGGCGTAAGCAAACTGGCGCGAATTGTGGATTGTTTCGCGCGTCGTTTGCAGACGCAGGAACGGCTGACCTATCAGATAGCCGATTGCCTGATGAGCAATCTCAAACCGCAAGGCGTCGCTGTAGTTCTTGAGGCGGCGCATAGTTGTATGACGATTCGCGGGATAAAAAAGCCCGGCTCAGTGATGGTAACAAGCGCAGTTCGCGGGCTGTTCAGAAAAGACCCGAGAAGCAGAAACGAAATTATGAGCTTGATACACAATCGCAGCAGATAACAAAAACAAAAAGGAACCACAGATTGCACAGATTTCCGAGGCGGGCTCGTCGCTTCGCTCCGTGTCACTGATATTTATTTTCTGTGTTATCAGTAAAATCTGTGGTTAATAATCGCGAAATATGCACAAGCTGTGCCGCTACGTTCGATTTTCGATAAATCCGTTTTTGCCTGCCGACGAGGCGGGATTCAATTCGTTTGCCTCGAAGCCGGCCGGTGAAGGACTGGCTGTATTTCTCGAACTGGGAGTCGAGCTGACGGGCGAGGCAGACAAAGCAACCGGGCTGATTGTAAACGTCAGCGACATTGACCAGAAGGTACGGGAGTGCGCGGTTGGTGTTTTTGCGGAGAAGATAAAAGCCGACTATCGAGAGGCCCGGCATACCGGTTTCGATGAACTGGTTCGGCTTTTGAAAATTGTGTGGGGAAAACTTGCAGGCGAATTCGGCTCGGCGCAACTATCAAAATTGAGCTTGAAGCTGAGCCCTTTCAGGACGCTGACAGTGGATGATAAGGATTGTGCGATGGTCTATTACAGTGAAAAATTCGAGTTTGCGGCAGCTCATAAACTGTGGAATGAAAAATTCAGTGAGGAGCGGAATATCGAGGTTTTTGGCAAGTGCGCCAATCCTGCCGGGCACGGGCATAACTACATTGTCGAGGTAACGGTTAAATACCCAACAGGACAACCTTTTAAGACCGGCGATTTTGAAAAGGTGATTAATCAGGAATTGATTAAGGCCGTTGACCATAAAAATCTCAACGAGGATTTGCCTGAGTTTGGGCGGACAACCCCCACTGTCGAGAACATAGCCGTATTCGCGTGGAACAGGATTGCCGGCAAATTCGGCCCCTCGACTTCGCTCGGGACAGGCAAGACAACGGTATTGCACTGCGTTACCGTCTGGGAAACCGATAAGACATACAGCTCATATTACGGGTAACGATTTCCTGCCGCGAAAAAATGGCAGGCCAATTATTTGAACGGGGCAAAGCGTGACGAGAAAGCCGGATTTCGAAAATCTACTAAAAGTACTGCGCCGGGAGATACCAGGCAGGCCTACTCTGTTTGAGTTTTTCCTCAACGGACCATTCTATGAGAAACTCACAGGTCGGCTTCTTGGAGCGGAGGGTAAGGACTGGAAATGGGGGGCATTCAATCCTGTAGTAACAGAGGCGTTCAGGGTTGCCGGATACGATTATGTTACCGTTCTGGGTTCGGATATGAAGTTTGAGACCCCTGATATTGAGAGGAAGGCGACGATTTCGCTGAATGCCGGCAGCACAATCACCGACCGGGAAAGTTTTGAGTCATACCGCTGGCCTGACCCCGATGCTTTTGATTATTCCAGTTTGGAATCGGCGAAGAATTCGCTGCCTGCCGGGATGAAACTGATAGTTTATGGCCCGTGCGGGGTTCTGGAGAACGCGATTTCCTTAGTCGGTTTTGAACGGCTGTGTATGCTGCTGGCCGACGACGCGGATTTGACAAAGGACATATTTGACGCGGTGGGTAGGCGCCTGGTTCGGTATTACGAAATATGCGCCGCATTCGATACTGTGGGCGCTTTAATAGTGAACGATGACTGGGGGTTTAAAACGGCGACGATGTTCTCGCCCGCGGATTTGAGGCGGTATGTGCTTGGATGGACCAAAAAAATAGTCCAGGCAATCCACAAAGCGGGCAAACCTGCGATTCTTCATTCCTGCGGCAACCTTGACAGGATTATGTATGATATCATCGACGATATGAAATTCGACGCCAAGCACTCATACGAGGACGTTATTATTCCCGTTGAACAGGCATACGATAAATGGGGCGGAAGAATCGCGATATTGGGCGGCATAGATATGGACTTTATGTGCCAGTCAACCCCTGAGCAGATAAGACAGCGGTGCCGGGCGATGCTGGGTAGAACCGCTGCAAAAGGCGGCTATGCCCTCGGCACGGGCAACAGCGTCCCAGAATATGTGCCTTATTGCAACTATCTTGCGATGATTGACTGCGTGAGAACAAAAGATGCTGCCAAATTAGGATGGCGGTGAACTTAGGGCATGATTTTGGCGTATAGTTTGGGTCTTATAATATAGGTTTTTAGCAGAGGAGGAGCTAAAGCTATCTCCTTGATACGCCGATACTTATGTTGTGAATCAGTGAGGCAATTTTGCGTCTTGGCGAAAGTATCGCCGGCTGCTATAATTGCCCGTTTATCAGGATGTTGACGGTTTAATGTATTAAGTCCCTCGCAGGGATGCGATGGGTGTTTTTTTGCGCACCCGAGGGGGACGGAGTCCAGACGAAACTCATTGGTTAACTGTTTCATTTTGCCTGTTTTGAGTGAGGATTAATGAAGGCGTTGGTTACGGGAGGAGCCGGTTTTATAGGTTCCCATCTGGCACAGAGATTGGTCGCAGACGGCAACGAAGTGATTGTCGTCGATAACCTCAGCACGGGCAGCTTGAAGAATATCACGGCACTTGTTGGTAAGCCGGGGTTCGAATTCATAAAGGGTGATATCCGCGACGAATCAGTAATCGATTCGGCTGTAAGAAGGTGCGACAGGATATTCCACCTAGCAGCGGCGGTAGGCGTTCAGTTGATAGCCGATAGCCCCGTGCATACCATTGAGACGAATATCGCGGGCACACAAGTCGTTCTCGAAATCGCGAATAAATACAAGTGCCCGGTTTTCATCGCATCGAGCAGTGAGGTTTACGGCAAGAGCGAATCAGTGCCGTTTCGCGAGAATGACGACCTGGTCCTGGGCAGCACGAGTATGCCGAGATGGGCTTACGCGTGCAGTAAGGCGGTTGACGAATTCCTGGGTTTCGCGTTTTATCAGCAATACGGGCTTGATGTGGTGATAGGGAGGTTTTTCAATACGATAGGCCCCAGGCAAACGGGCAGATACGGGATGGTTGTGCCAAGGTTTATCGAATCGGCCCTCAAAAACGAACCAATACGCATATACGGCACCGGCAAACAAAGCCGGTGTTTTTGTTATGTTGAGGACGTCGTTGACGCCGTTATCCGGCTGATGAACTGCAGCAACGCGATGGGCGAGGTGTTTAACATCGGTTCGGATGAAGAAATTACCATTGAGGCCCTTGCCGACAAGATAATTGAAATCACAGGCAGCAAAAGCAAAAAGGAATTCATCCCATACGAAATCGCATACGGCAGGCCTATTGAGGATATGATGCGCCGCGTTCCCTGCCTTGACAAAATCAGGAATATAATTGACTGGCGGCCGAAACAGAAGCTGAATGAAACCATACGATTGATTATTGAACGATGAATAAACCACTATCATTACGGAAAAATTTTGCCTGGTCTTTCGTTGGCAGCACAATATTATCAGGTACTCAATGGGGAATGTTGATGACCCTAACGAAATTAGCCTCGCCTGTAGAAGTAGGATACTATACTCTTTCCTTGGCTATCACGGCTCCTGTAGTTCAGTTTTCCATGTTGCAGCTTAGAGCTATTCAGGCAACAGATGCACAGAACCTGAATGAGTTTAAGGATTTTTTGGGGGTTCGAATTATAACCAATATTGCAGCAATGATACTTATTCTTGGAATATTAGTAGGACTGCGCAAAGAATACAGTTTTCGAGTATATGTTCTTATTCTTATAGTTGGGATCACCAAAGTAATCCAATC
>JBEKAT010000105.1:0-8288 GCA_050015775.1 Sedimentisphaerales bacterium
TGTGAACGTATCAGGACTGTCGCACCGGCCGGTATCTGCTCCACGTCGTCAACCGTAACAAGACCCTTCTTTGCCAATCGCTCGACTACGCCGGGGTTATGAATAATAGGCCCCAGCGAATAGACCTGGCCTTTCTCCGCCAAGACCTTCTCCGCTGTGCTTATGGCATTCCGCACGCCCGCGCAAAAACCATACTTCTCCGCAACCATTACTTTCATAAGGAACAGGATTATAGCCACAGAGGCCACAGAGAAAACAGAGAATTTTTTTGCCGCAAAAACGCACAAAAGGTTTTTTAGACGCGGATTCAACCCGTGAGATAGGCAAGGCCGCCATCTCACGGGTTTAACGCTGATTTACGCTGTTTTGTCAGATAACTCAATAGTCCTTTTGATTAGTCAAAAGGACTATGAGCCTTTTAATCAAGTACCAATAGAGATTCGTTGGCTTGGGTGTTTCGTGGCAAAAATTGGGAGAGAATCACACTTTCGTCCGTCAATATCGCCGTCCGGCATAAGGGCTTTGACCCGGATTATGCATCAGGTTGTCGATGTTTTGCTCCTGACGCACACAGCCCTGATGTATATGACAATATTCATCATGGTTATAGATACTCAGGATATGCGTGCATTTCGGAAATATACATTTCCTGTTATCAGCCGAAGTTTTCAGCATCTTTCCCATCTTTGCTCCTGTAGGTGAATCACGAAAAAAATATGAAAGGCCTCCCACGGGCGAGGCCTTTCTTTGGCGTTAATTTACGGGGGTTTGTTTCGGAATTACGTTTGTCGCGCAGGGTCCTTTTTTGCCCTCGCCCACCGTGTACTCAACCTTCTGCCCTTCGTCCAGATTAGCATACCCAGCTGTCTTGACTTCCGAGTGGTGAACGAACAGGTCGGCTCCTCCGTCGTCAGCGACGATAAACCCGTATCCTTTTTCACCATTGAACCATTTTACTGTTCCTGAACTCACAATAATGCTCCCTGACCTTATAACCGGCCATCAATCTGTAATATGCCTCTCACATTTGCTGTTGGAGGATACCCTTGAAAGGCGGAAAGATATGCTCGACATAATACCTATTATACGACATATTCCATCGCCCACAACAAAAATAATAATAAATTATTCAAAATTCCCAGAAACCGCGTTTTAACCACAGATTACACCCTTCTTCGCCGAAGCTGCTATGCAGGGCAGGCAGATTTACACGGATTATTTAACCGCAGAGAACACAGAGTAATGCCGAATGTCCAATATCGAATATCCAATAACCAATTTCGAAGTAAACCACGCCTGCGGCGAGCATCATCATAAATTCCCGAAAAATATTTAAAAATAGCGATTGACAGGACAGTTAATATGTGTATAGTTGATATGCGAACAGTACTTGCTAATGTATAAGTTAATATTGTTTTGAACAACGAAACGCAATGCTCAGGATGTCACTTGCGGAAAACCAAAACTTGTCCGCCGCAGGTGAAAATGCTATACTAAGCCGCTCATTCAGGGATGTAAGATCGAGACCGGAGAAAGGACTTATGGAGCAAGGAAAGCCGGAGTTAATTTCGTCACAGAGAACCACGGGGCAAAACCTTGAACCTCTTCGAGGCAGAAGAACGCTCTGCATCGGTATCGACATCGGCTCGACCAGCAGCGACTTAGTCGTTCTCGACGACGAAAACCGCGTTGTCCTGTCGGACTACCGACGGACAAAAGGCAAACCCGTAGAGACATTCCGAACGCAATTGCGGGACATATTCGCAAAGATAAACCCCGCCGGCATCGAGACAATCGCCGCGACCGGCTCCGCCGCCCGATTACCCGCAAAATTATTAGGAATTCCGTTCGTAAATGAAGTGGCCGCACAGGCCGCCGCGATAACGCACCTGTACCCGGACATACAAAATGCGACCGTCATCGAAATGGGAGGCCAGGACAGCAAACTCATATTCCTGCAACCAGGTGAGGGACGAGTGAGAGATTTTGCCCTGAATACCATCTGCGCCGCGGGGACAGGGTCGTTTCTCGACCAGCAGGCGGACCGGCTGGGAATCAATATCGAAAACGAATTCAGCCAACTGGCCGTTCAGAGCAAAAACGTTCCGCGAATGGCGGGCCGATGCTCGGTCTTCGCCAAAAGCGATATGATTCACCTCCAGCAGCAGGCAACGCCGATCTGCGATATCCTCGCTGGGCTTTGCCTTGCGCTTGCCCGCAATCTGAAAAGCAACCTCGGCTGCGGACGAGAGTTTGTCAAACCAATTGTCTTTACAGGAGGCGTCGCCGCAAACGCGGGCGTGGTACGGGCTATCGAGGATGCATTTGAAACCAAACCGGGCGAGGTCCTCGTCCCGGATGCGCACTTTTTCACCGGCGCAATCGGCACTGGTTTAGTTGCAAAAAGCAAGGGACTGCAGCACAGTATCCCCGCCGATTCGCTGTTAGAGAAGATTGACGAATATATCAGTCGGCAGGGTTCATCGCTTCAAAACGCCCCTCGCAGGGAAGTGCTCACGACACCTGTTTTGCCTCCTCCGAAAAATAACGTTCGCAGCGACCTGCTCGCCAACGCGACAGAGCCAATAGAGGCATATCTCGGCGTTGACGTCGGGTCATTAAGCACCAAGGCAGTCGTGATGGACAGGCATAAACGCATCCTCGCCAAAATTTATCTTATGACGGCTGGCAGACCGCTCGACGCGATACATCAGGTGATGAAGGAAATTGGCGACCAGGTCCAGAATAAAGTCAAAATAATCGGAGCGGCCAGCACCGGCTCGGGCAGATACCTCACGGGCGACTTTATCGGCGCAGACGTCGTAATAAATGAAATCACCGCACAGGCCACGGGCGCGGCAATCGTCAATCCTAAAGTGGATACCATTTTTGAAATAGGCGGACAGGACAGCAAATATATCTCGTTAAACAATGGCGTGGTCGTTGATTTCGAAATGAATCACGCCTGTGCCGCGGGGACAGGGTCATTTATTGAAGAGCAGGCAAGTCGATTAGGCATAAGCATCAAAAACGAGTTTGCCCAACTGGCCTTCGCGAGCAAATCGCCTGTCAAATTAGGCGAGCGTTGCACCGTTTTTATGGAATCGGATTTGCTGAGCTATCAGCAACAGGGAGCGACCACCGAAGACCTTGTCGCGGGATTGAGCTATTCGATAGTTGCCAATTATCTCAACCGAGTCGTCGGCAGACGAAAAATCGGAGACAATATCTGCTTTCAGGGCGGGACGGCCTTCAACAAGGCGGTATGGGCCGCGTTTGAGAAGGTAACGGGCAAACCGATTATGGTCCCTGACCACCATGAATGCACAGGTGCGCTCGGGGCGGCGGCAATCGCGGCGGAACATATCGAACAAGCCGCTCAACAGGCAGGCGTCAGGCCGCAAAGCAAGTTCAAGGGATTTGAAAATCTCGTCAACGCAAATTATACCGTGGAGTCATTCGCCTGCGACCACTGCTCCAATCATTGCGAAATAAAGAAGGTTCAAATGGTCGGTTCCGAGCCGCTATTTTACGGCTCGCGATGCGACAGGTATAACGTCAAGAAAACCGCTCAAAAAAAGAGCCGATTTGGGGCTTTCGAATACCGTCAAAGCAAATTGCTCGAATTCGCAGGGCTGAATTTAAAATCTCAAATTTCAAATCTCAAATCCAAAAAAATTGGAATACCGATGGCGCTGGCGTCGTGGCAGTTATTGCCCACATTTTCACAATTTTTCAGGGAGCTGGGATTTGAGGTTGTGCTATCCGGCAGGACTTCGAAAGAAACAATTCGCAAGGGCGTGGAATCGGTAACGGCGCAGCCGTGTTTTCCGATAAAAGTAGCTTACGGGCACATCGTCGAGCTAATCGAAAAAGGTGTGGATTATATATTCCTGCCGAGTATAGTTTCGACAATCGCCAGCTTCCCGCAGAATAAGCACAATCATTTTTGCCCGTATATCCAGTCGTTCCCGTACCAGGTGCGAAGCGCATTCGGCGATAAGCTTGGCAAAACGAAGTTGTTAATTGCCCTGCTGCGTCTTGGCGAGGGCGATAAGCTCGCGAAAAAGACGTTTGTGAAATTAGGCAAACGATTGAATGTTTCGCCTTCAGAGGCACGGCGGGCGATGGAGAAGGGATTTGAGGCACAGCGTGGTTTCGAACAGTCACTGACAGACAAAGGCGGGGAGATTCTGGCGAGCATCAGGGAAGGCGAGAAACTTTTTATTCTTGTGAGCAGACCATACAACGGCTGCGACGAAGGCGTGAGTTTGCAGCTGCCGAAGAAATTTGCCGATGCGGGCGTCGAAATGATGCCGATGGATATGCTCGATTTCAGTCAGGCCCGGCTGAGCGACAAATCACTTCACAACGAGATTTACTGGTCATACGGGCAAAAGATTTTGCGAGCAGCGGACATAATCAGGCAGGACAATCGGCTCTTCGCGGTTTACCTGTCAAACTTCAGTTGCGGGCCTGATTCGTTCCTGATGCCATTCTTCAAGGACATAATGGGAAGCAAACCCTGCCTGCAACTGGAAATCGACGAACACTCCGCGGACGCAGGTGTGATAACGCGGTTAGAAGCGTTTTTGGAAAGCTTGAAGAATTATAAACAGAAGACAGAAGACACCCCCGCCTACGGCATGCGGGGGCAGGAAAGGCAGAAGACAGAAGACAAAGAAAAGAAAGCTGATGCTGGAAAGAGAACGCTTTACGTACCGTACATGAGCGACGCGTCTTACGGGCTGGCCGGATGCCTGCGGGCTTACGGGCAACCTGCCGAGGTTATGCCAATGGCGGACGAAGCGGTGCTTATGCGGGGAAGGGCCTATACGACGGGCAAGGAATGTCTGCCCTGCGCGATAACCAACGGTGAAATGCTGAACGTGCTCAGCCGGGACGGCGTAAAACCGGAAAACGCGGCGTTTTTTATGCCGGGGGCATCAGGGCCATGCAGATTCGGGCTGTATCACTGTATGGGCCGGTTAATTCTCAAACAAGCCGGTGTGGATGAGGCCATCATCATCTCGCCGAATCAGGACAGCAACTTCTACGGCCAGCTTGTGAGCAACTTCGATGGTTCGACTACTGCGATCACCACAGGCGGCACGGGACTGGGCACATTTATGAAAGATATATGGACCGCAGTCGTCGGCATAGACCTTCTGCACAAATTAGTTTTGCGGCTGCGTCCCTATGCAATCGAACCAAAACAGGCACAGGAGGTTTACGAAAAGTGTCACCGACAATGGGTTGAGCATGTGGAGAAGCGCAGCCGGCTTTCGGATATGGTCCGGCTTTGCGGTCAATTCGCCGACGAATTCGCAAAAATCAAATTAGACAAAAGCGTGCACAAGCCGAGGATAGGAATCGTGGGCGAGATTTACGTTCGCAATCACCCATTCGCGAATCTCAATATTATTCGCCGGCTTGAGGAGCTTGGGGCGGCCTGCGACCTCGCCCCGCTTGCCGAATGGGTTTATTACACCAACTTCACAAGAAGCGAAATGGCAAAACGCAGGGGCCAGATTAAGAACCTGTTCAGTAATACAATCCAAAACTTTTTCCAGCACAGAATCGAACGTGCTCTTGCGCAGCCGATGGAGAAAAAGTTCGGCAAACTCGCCGAGCATCCAATCAGGCACGTCATCGACCTTGCCAAGCCATATATCGACGAGTCGTTTGAAGGCGAAGCGATACTGAGTATCGGCAAAATTGTCGAATACCACCAGGACGGCTTAGGCGGCGTGGTCAACGTGATGCCATTCACCTGTATGCCCTCAACGATAGTCAACACACAGACAAGACGATTGAGCGCCGACTGCGGCGAAATGCCGATTCTCAATCTCAGTTTCGACGGTCAGGAGGACGCGACACTGACGACACGATTAGAGGCATTCGTCGAACAGGTCGGGGCAAGAAGCAAAGTCGGTATCACTGAACTGGTTATACACTGACGAACACGGACTGAAACAGATTCCGCCGGAAGACAGAGGACGGAGGACTGATGACAGAAAATGGCGGGCAAAGCTACGGCGAAAATTCATTCAATAATTAAACGGTTGTTTGCCTTGGGCGGTTCGGGTTTGGGACTGCATTTGTCTCATTGTATTGGTCAACATAGCGGCGAAGACGTCGTCTTCCATACCAGTTATTTTTTCAACCGATATTGGTTTTCCGTAAGTAACTGTAATCTTCGAGCCGATTTTGAATGACTTTCGATGCCTGGGCCAACATTCAAATGCGCCGTCAATGAGAACGGGGACAACAGGGGCATTACCACGGCGACAGAGAAGGCCGAAGCCGCCCTTGAAGGGAGAGATTCTGCCGTCGGTTGTGCGCGTCGCCTCGGGAAAAAGGCAGACGCCTTCGCCCTGCTTTAATTTGGCAATAATCATTTTAATTGATGAGATGTCGGCCTGGCCTCGCCTGACGGGGATGGCCTTGACCGATTTAAGCAGCGGGCCGAAGATTCTGCTTTTGAACAGTGTGTCACGAGCCATAAAGCAAAGCTGGCTTTTCAACGCAATGCCGGCAAAGAGCGGGTCAAGAAAACTCTGGTGATTGACGGCGAGAATATAGGGGCCGTCTGAGGGGACATTTTCCAGGCCGATGAAACGCATACGTAAAAACGTAACGCAGAACAACCTGCACCACCAGCGGGCAAACAAGCACCAGCGAGATTTTATCGATTCGCCTAACATTTCTCTTTTACAACGCTAACCAGCTTCTCCACGACCTCATCTATAGTCAGATCGGTGGTATCAACGATAACGGCATCATTGGCGGGCTTCAAAGGGCCGACGGCCCTGTTTTCATCACTGTCGTCTCGTTGCTGAATGGCCTGGCGAATCTGCTCCGCGGTTTGTTCAATACCTTTGGTTTTCAGCTCCGCCTGTCTTCGGCGTGCCCTTTCATCGAGGTCGGCAGTCAGGTAAAACTTCACATCCGCATCAGGAAACGCGACTGTCCCCTGGTCTCTGCCCTCGGTAACAACCTTGCCATACGCCTCGGCGAATCGCCGCTGCATATCGACCAGACGTTGGCGGGCGGGCGCAAGGCAGGCAACGTAACGGGCATTGTCGGTAACTTTGGGGTCGCGTATTTGCGCGGTGGCATCGACACCATCGATTCGCACGAGCATACCATCAGGGGTCGCTTTAAATTCGAATACCGTATCGTCCAGCACATCGAGTATTCGCTTCTGGTTAGTCAAATCCGCCCCATCGAGCATCGCGGCGAGAGTGGCCGCCCGATACATCGCGCCGGTATCGAGAAAGGTAGCACCAAGCTTCGCTGCCACTAAGCGGGCAACGGTGCTTTTGCCGCTGGCGGCGGGACCATCGATAGTAATAACAAACTTGCCACAGAGATTCTTTTTTTGTTCAGCCACAGAGCACACAGAGGTCACAGAGAATTTCAACCATTTAATGTGTAAGCGGGTCAACCGGTTTTGCGACCCTGACAACAACCATACTCGTATCATCAATCTGTCGAGCAAGACCTACAAAGCGTCTCCTGTAGGCGAGTATATTATTAATCACCTGAGAGGCAGAACCCAAATGGCATTTATCGAATGTTTCGAGAAGGCGGTCTCTGCCCCAGATGTCTCCGTCGAAATTCGCCGCGTCAATCAGCCCATCGGTATAAAACAGGAGGCAGTCATTTTCATTCAACTGGACCGTCTCCGACTGATATTCAGCATTCGGCAAAATGCCAAGAACAAGGCCGCCCTTATTGAGGTCCACAATACTTTTGCCTCTTCGCATCGCGGGCGGTTCGTGGCCGCAGTTGCAATAGGTAATGGTCCTTTTCTCCACGTCGATAACACCGTAGAACAGCGAGATGAATTCTCCCGCGGCGCATTCCTCGCACGCCATTTTGTTGAGCCGGCGAACGGTTTTAAGAAGGTCATCCGTCCCGCAGTGACACTCCGAATAGGCGCGCAGCGCACCGCGGAACGAGCTTGTCATTATTGCGGCGGGAATACCTTTGCCGATAACGTCAGCGATGGCGATGCCGATTCTGTTATTGTCCAGCCGGAGGAAATCGTAAAAATCGCCGCCCACGTCGAAGCAGGGAATATACATCGCGGCAATATCAAGCCCGGACACCTGCGGCGCTTTTTCGGGAATCATTCGCCGCTGAATGTGACCCGCCAGGCGCATCTGCTCGGTGATTCGAGCCCCCTCAATCGCCTCGGCGTAGAGCTTGGCGTTGGTGATAGCCACGGCGCACTGGGAGCCGATGGCCCTGGCAAGGTCGATATCGTCATCTTCAAAATG
>JBEKAT010000106.1:0-8281 GCA_050015775.1 Sedimentisphaerales bacterium
GCCCGCAGGTAATCATTGACGCCGCCTAAGTGTATTCTGTCGTTTTGGGGGTCAATCCTGCCGCCCATACAGGTGGTCAATGCCTTGGGCTGCTCGAAAATTTCCTTGAGCATGTGGTGTTTGAAGCTGCCAAGCTCGATTTGCTCGAGCGAAAATTCAATGTTCTCAAGCGCCTTGGTTACCGCAATGTTATCAATTGTTTTGGTATGGAACCCGTCCGCTGTAACGATTACCATTTCGTTGTCCGAAAGGTAAATCGCCTTCGCTGTGTGCTCAATAATCGCCGCCGCGTCGGATGCCAGGATGTACTCGCCTTCGCTTACCCCTAAAATCAGCGGGCTTCCCTTTTTGGCTCCGATGAACATATCGGGGCAGTCCGCGCACAGTATTCCAAGCCCATAAGTTCCGTGCACTTTCTGTAATGCTTGCTGTACCGCCCACTCGAACCTGTTCTGGCCCTGGGGTTTGCGCGTCCGCTCGCCCGCGTCGCATTTTTCGTAAAAATATCCAATCAGATTTGCTATTACCTCGGTATCGGTATCGCTGACGAAGGTTGCGCCTTCGTTTTGAAGCCAGGTTTTCAGCGTCGAGTAATTTTCGATGATGCCGTTGTGAACAACGGCTATTTTGCCGGTGTAATCCGCGTGGGGATGAGCGTTTATCTGGTTAGGGACGCCGTGAGTCGCCCAGCGGGTATGCCCAAGACCAAGCGTTTCGTTTGCCTGGGGCTTGTCGAGAATTGCCTCAAGGGCGGCTATCCTGCCGCTTGTCTTTTTGATCTTAATAACGCCATTGCTCAACAAGGCCACGCCTGCCGAGTCGTAACCGCGGTATTCGAGGCGTTTCAGTCCCTCGATAAGGATTGGCTGAGCTGTCTTTTGACCCAAATATGCCACTATGCCGCACATTCCTGTTCCCTCGATTGTAATTCAACTGTCTTTCCGGACAATGGGTTATCACTGAACTGAAACCGCAGGCGAAGCACGTTATACCGGTATCAGTTTTACTGAACTCTATTGTAAGGCGATTGTATTCGACTGGCAATTTAAATTTGCTAAACTATAATACTCGGTTTACCGGTTGATGTTCGATTTAACCTGTGGTTTGATTTTATATGCTTGTAGTTATCGACTATAACGTTGGGAATGTAAAAAGTGTTTGCAACGCCTTTGACCACCTGGGTTGCCCGGTCGAGCTAAGCTGCGACCGCAGGAAGATTGAGGCCGCCTCCGCCCTGGTTCTGCCGGGGGTAGCCGCCTTTGGGTTTGCGGTAAACGCCCTTGGTTCACTCGGTTCGGTAATCAAAGACCTTGCCCTGGCAGGTAAACCTCTGCTCGGTATCTGTGTTGGCTATCAGATGCTTTTTGACAAAAGCTGCGAATTCGGGACACACAGCGGTCTTGGCTTGGTATCGGGTGATGTGGTTGCCATACCGCCGGGCCGGGTAATACCGCACATGGGCTGGAACAAGGTTATGCTGCCTAACGATATGGCATTATTTGCCGGGTTAGGAAGTGAGAAGCATTTCTATTTTGCGCATTCCTTCTACGCAAATGTTGCCGACAAATCAGCCAAAGTTGCCTATACCGACTATGGTTTCAAGCTGCCAGCGTCCATCCAGAAGGGCAATGTTTACGGCACGCAGTTCCACCCCGAAAAAAGCGGCCAACAGGGCTTGCAGGTGCTGCGCAACTTCGCCCAGATAGCCAATGGGAAGGGTAACTGATGCTGACCAGAAGAATCATCCCCTGCCTTGATGTCAAAGATGGCCGAGTCGTCAAGGGTGTGCATTTTTTGAATCTTCGGGATGCTGGCGACCCGGTTGAGCTTGGCGCGCGATATAGCGAGGACGGGGCCGACGAGCTTGTCTTTCTCGATATTACCGCGACGATTCGTTCACGCAAGACAATCGTCGAGCTTGTTCGCAAAGTCGCTGAAAACGTCTTCATCCCATTTACGGTAGGGGGTGGCATCAACTCCGTTGAGCAGATGGATGAACTTTTGCGAAGCGGCGCGGAGAAATGCTCCGTCAACACCGCCGCGGTAAAAAATCCGGATATTCTCACCCGAGCCGCCCAGCGATTCGGCAACCAGTGTGTTGTGCTTGCCATAGACGCCCGCCGGTCAAAAACCAAAGCGGGGCATTGGCAGGTTACTGTCAAGGCGGGCACCGAGGCGACCGATATCGACGCCGTCGATTGGGCAGTCGAGGGCGCAAAACGCGGCGCGGGCGAAATCCTGCTTACCAGTATGGATGCCGATGGCACACAGAAGGGCTATGATATTGAATTGACCCGTGCGGTGGCCGACGCGGTCAATATTCCCGTAATCGCCTCGGGCGGGGCGGGTACTCTCGAACACCTTTACGATGCTATTGTCAAAGGTCACGCCGAAGCCGTCCTTATGGCCTCAATCACTCACTTCGAAAGCTACACAATTACCCAGATGAAAGAATACCTCCGCGACCGCGGAATAGCAGTCAACCTGTGAAGCTCAAATTGCTATCGAGAGAAAATGGCCTTAAGGTTAGTTGCCTTTGAAGCGGCTGATGTTATAATCACACGGTCATTTAAGACATGGTGAAATCAATTTATTTCTGATAAAGGGAAACCGTGAGATTTCAAATTTTCAACAATGGCAAGCCGGTAACGGATTTCGCGTTGCACGGCGCGTATCTTTTCGGCTCCGATGGTATGGCTATTCGCAAGTCGCAGGTCAGCTTTGTGGACGGTATTCTGGAGTGTTACAAGCCAAGTGAAGAAACCGCCGGCATGGCGTTGCTGTGGCCGGTTGAAGGTTTCGGCAAGGTTCTGCTGCCGACGACGTGCCTGCCCGAAAGGCCTGAGCCATATAATCTTAATCTGGAACTGGCACGCGGCCGGCTGATGCAAATCATCAACAAACGCGAGGACTGGTCGATTTTCGAGGACGCCGAAGATACCGCTGCGCTTTACGGAGAGGCGCAGGATTTGTTCATCAAGGCTATCCAGGGTATCTCTGACGGGTCTGTCGCCTCGCAGCTCGCGGACCAGGCGCTTCAAAAGGCGATTGTTTTTTCAGAATTGCTGGCGGCCAAACACGCAAAAGCGTTTTTCGCGACGCGGGGCAAAAATCACGGGTTCGGTCGCGGCTGCCTCGGCTGCTGGGTTGACCCCAAGCAGGTCGCAAACCCGGCGTATCTGGAGCAGTTGGCCGGCGCATTCGGCCTGGCGATGGTGCCTTTTAACTGGGGACAGATTGAGCTGGAAAGAGGCAAATACGATTTTTCAAAACTTGACGCCTGTATAAGTATGCTGAGCAAAAGGAAAGTGGCCATTGGCGCAGGGCCATTGCTTTGTTTTGCCAAAGAATACCTGCCAAAGTGGCTGCTCGAAAGTCACACCGATTTCGAGAAAATCCGAGAGTGCGCCTACGAGTTTGTTTCGGCGGCCGCTGCCAGATACGGCGGTATGGTCAGAACCTGGTGTGTTGTCAGCGGACTGAATGCCTTTAATCATTTCGGATTTGGTTTTGAGCAGGTTCTGGAGATAACGCGTGCGGCCAACAGGGCGGTCAAGGCCGCCGCCGAGCGGGCGCTTAGAATAATAGAAGTCAGCAATCCCTGGGGCGAGTATTACGGGCAAACCACAGACACTATTCCGCCGCTGGTCTATATGGATATGGTGATTCAAAGCGGCATAAGTTTTGACGCCTTCGGACTAACGATGCGGTTCGGCGCCGACGAATCAGGAATGCACATCCGCGATATGATGCAGGTTTCGGCTATTCTGGATTCTTTCGCTCCCATATCGAGACCGTTGTATATTACGCATGTTGAAGTCCCGGGGTGCGATGCCGCCGGCCCTTCTGCTGCCGAGGTTGCCGGCTTCTGGCACGGCCACTGGGACAAGCTTAAACAGGCCGAGTGGCTCGACCAGTTTTACAGGATAGCGCTCAGCAAGACGTGCATTGACGGGGTTATATATTCGAATTTTGCCGATGTGGCGGACGGGGCCGTCCCCGACAGTGGCCTTTTGACGGCGGGACTGGAGCCGAAGGAATCATACCTCGTGATGAAGAGGTTCCACGACCGCATCTTTGGCCGGTAACGGATTATCGGTATGAACAGAATTCAGTTGTTTGCGTTTGTTATTGCCTCCTGTATGGCTGTCGTTTTTTGCCTGTGCTTTATGATTGGCAGTGGCAGCGGGGCGGCGCCTATTGAATTGGAAAGCAGGATAAATCCGAATCATGCTTCTGCGGCGGGCTTGATGCTGCTGCCGGGCGTCGGGCCTGCAAGAGCACAGGCGATAATAAGTTATCGTGAGCAGTTTCGGCAGGATGGCAGGGGTGATTTGGCATTTCAGGATTGTAATGACCTCGACAATGTCAAAGGTATCGGCCCGGCCACGGCACGTGGTATGTGTAAGTATCTGAAGTTTAAATGACGGCAGAACACAACATGGAGCTGAGATAATACTATGGACGAATGGGTAATTGATAAGCCGTTGGGGCAGTGTTGTGCCACCGGCAGGGTGATTGCGCCGGGGGAAGAATACTACGCGACCTTAGTGCAGACCGAACAAGGTTTTGCAAGGCGTGATTTTTGCGCCGAGGCATGGACTCAGCAAAAGCCGGAGGTCTTTTGTTACTGGAAGACCAAACTACCGACACCCGACCAGAAAAAGCAGTTGTTCGTCGATGACGATATGCTGATGGCGTTCTTCGAACGGCTGGCAACGGAGACCGAGCAGGAAAAGGTTAATTTCCGTTTCGTCCTGACGCTTGTTCTGATGCGCAGGCGTCGCTTAAAATATGACTCATCGCGGACGCAGGACGGCAGGGAAATCTGGCGATTGAGAATAACTGGCACTCAGGATTTTGCCGAAGTGGTCAATCCTAATCTGGGCGAAGAACAGGTCGCCCAGCTTACCTCACAAATAGGCCAGATTCTGCAGGGAGAGTTGTAATTGTCAAATCGGTTTGCATTGTTATTGTTGGTATTATTTTTCGCCGGCTGTGCCGTCCAGCCGATGCGTTATTGCCCGGGCAAAACAACCGCTGACGAAGCGATTGAGGTATTGAAGTCGCGGCGCGAAAAAGCAGCCCCGCTTCGCGCGACAGGCCAGTGCCTTTTGCAGTATCACGTCGAAGGTAAAGTTCGCAAAGAAAATTTTCCCGTCAAACTCTGGGTGGATCCTCCCAGTGAGATTTACCTTCAGGGCGACGTTGCTTTCGACGCGACCGGCCTGGTATTTGGCTCAAACGCCGACGAATTCTGGTTCTGGCTCAAACCAAAAGAAGTCAGCTCATATTGGTCGGGCAAATGGTCTCAGGCGGGAATCTGGAATGGCCTCGCCGTTAGCCCGGTGATGGCCCTTGAGGCCTTCGGAGCGGTCGATATATGTCAGGGCGACTGGACATTAAACCGCGATGGCAGCTTGGACCTGCTCGTTTTGCGTAACGACCGCGGCGTCATCATCCAGAAAATATATATAGAGCCGTGCGATTATGTGGTAAGAAAGATTGAGCGTTTTGACGAGTCGGGCTATATTTACCTGAAAGCGGAATTTGCCGGCTACGAAAAAACAGCCGAAGGATTTTTAACCCCTTCGCGGATAAAAATAGTGGCTGTTTCCGAAAAAGGCGGCGAGGATTCTGTCGAAATTACGCTCTTATCCGTTAAGCCGACGGAATTGAGCAGCCAGCAGAGGCAGCGGTTGTTTGTGAGACCTTTACCGCGAGGTTTTAACCATATTTACCAGGTAATCGATGGCAAAGCGGTCGAACAGAAACAGCAATAGGGCGTATATAAACGCAACGATAGTTTGAAAGGGGACATTTTTGTGGGCAAGCCGAATTTGAAAGACAGATTACGTAAGGGATTGTTTTTGCTCGATGGGGCGATGGGGACGCAGTTGATTGGCCTGGGCATTGAGCCGGGCAAGTGCAGTGAATTGCTCAATTTCGAATCCCCGGGTCTCGTTATGCGGATTCATAAAAGTTATCTTGAAGCTGGCTCTGACGCAATCCTTACGAATACCTTTGGCGGCAATGGTTTCACCCTTGCCAGGCACCGCCTCGAAAACCGCGTTGGGGACATTAACACAACCGGCGCTCAACTCGCTCGAAAGGCCGCCGGACAGACAAAATACGTCCTCGGCGATATCGGTCCAAGCGGCGACTTTCTCGAACCGCTCGGCAGCTTGAAGCCCGACCAGCTCAGGGGAATCTTCGCCGACCAGGTAAAGGCGCTGCTGGCGGGGGGGGTCGATGGCTTTATCATCGAAACAATGGGCGCTGTCGATGAAGCGGTCGTCGCTGTCGAAGCGGTCAAATACTCGGGCTCCAGCTTACCCGTTCTCGCCTCGATGTCCTTCGATAAACGCGGAGACGATTTCAGAACTATGATGGGCGTCGATGTGAAAACCGCCGTCTCGTCCCTTGTTGCCGCCGGCGCTGACGCTGTTGGCTTCAACTGCGGCACAACGACCCTCGATGAATATGTTGACCTCGCCAAGAGATATGTCGCCGCCGCCAAGGCCGTTAATCCGAAGGTGCTGGTCTTCGCCGAACCAAACGCGGGTAAACCCGAACTGCTTGACGGCAAAGCCGTTTATAAGGTAACGCCCGATGAGTTTGCCGACGCCGCGCAGAAAATCTATGCCGCCGGCATCACCATAATCGGCGGCTGCTGCGGCACTTCCCCCGCCCACATCGAAGCCGTCAGCAAAAAACTGCGGAGTTGATTTTATTTCAGCATCTTGCTGATGTTGATTATCGTGCGAGCCGTTGCGCCCTGGTTTTTTCTGATAATCTGCTGGCCGTTTTGGGCGATTTGAGAGGCATAACCGGCATTGGTCAGGCATTTTTTCATCGCGTTGAATAACTCATCTGCGTCTTTGACCAAAATCGCGCCGTCGGCTTTCAATAAGTAATCGACGGCCTGTTTGAAATTAAACGCGTGCGGGCCAAAAATCGTGCATTTGCCAAGCGCAGCCGCCTCCATCATATCCGACCCGCCCATTGGCACTAACGACCTGCCCACAAAAATCACAGTCGCAAGCGAATAAAACTTCCGCAAGTCGCCCATCGTATCGCCGAGAACCACATTTCTGATTGCCGATTGCCGATTGCCGATTGTCGATTTAGTTGTTGCTGCCTTTAATTCGCTGTAACGAGTCAACTCAAAGCCGGATTGCTTGATGAGTTCAGCGACGTCGTTGAAGCGTTCGGGTTTGCGGGGAACAATCGCAAGTCGTAAATCCGCGAATTGCTTTTGCTCAACCAATCGGCGGTAAACATCCAGAATAATCTGCTCCTCGTCGTTGCCTGTTGCACCTGCTACCCACAGCCGGTCGTTTTTAAGGCCCAGTTGAGCCGCTAATACATCATCACCGTCAACCTTGTCCGCTACCTGCGCGGTGTCATATTTTACCGAACCCGTAACGATAACCCTTTCCGCTGGCATACCGAGTTGCCGGAATCTATCTGCGTATTCTTCGCTTTGCGCAAGTGCCAGCGTAAGATTGCCGAATATTTTTCTCGTTACCCCCTTTATCAGGTTATATCTTCTCAAACTTCGCTCGCTCAATCTGCCATTGACGACGATTACGGGAATACCCGATTGTTTGGCGATTCGCACAAGATTTGGCCAGACCTCAAGCTCGATTAATAAACACATCGTGGGCCTGATATTCGCGAATGCCCGTTTCATTGTTAGTGAAAAATCCATCGGGAAGTAAAACACGCTCAATCGGCTGCCGAATAGCGCGTTTGCGCGGGCAAACCCCGTGTCAGTTGTGGTGCTGATTGCGATTTCGTAATCGGGGAATTTGCTTTCAAGTTCGCGGATAAGGATTGTTGTCGCGTTGACTTCGCCCACGCTTACAGCGTGAATCCAGATGCATTTTTTGTCTGGCTGTTTACGGCTTATTTTGCCGAAGCGATTTGCCCACCCGGCGCGGTATCGCCCATACCTGAGCATTTTGTAAATCGCCACGGGGCTTATCGCGATAAGCGCAGTCAAATATGCAATGTCAATAAGCACTGTCATAATATGGGGATACTGTAATCGGTCGAGTGCGGCTTGTCAAAGTCGGGAATTGTGAAAGTTTAGTTGTTTGCTCCGCCGAATATTTTATTGGGTCCAGTTTCGCGCCAGAACCGCGAAATCGAAGAAGTTGATTATCCCGTCGGAAACCATATCGGCCTGCGAGTTCCAGTTTGAGGAAAGCGGATTTGCCAGCCACGCATTTGCTAAAGCGGCCAGGTCAAGGATATTAACTAAGCCGTCTCCTCC
>JBEKAT010000107.1:0-8046 GCA_050015775.1 Sedimentisphaerales bacterium
GCCAGGCAGTTGAGTCGAAGTCCCGATAGAATCGGGATTCCGGTTATAGGGGTGAATCTCGGCAAGCTTGGGTATCTGGCGGAGTTCAGCGTCGAGGAGTTGAAGGAATTTTTCCCGCAGTTGATGAGAGGTAAGGCGAGGATAGAGAAGCGTATGATGCTGCTTTGCCGGGTGATTAAGAAAGGCAAGGAGCATTTTTGTTCGATGGCGGTCAATGATGTGTTCATTACTTCCGGCCCACCATTCAGGATGATAGACCTTCAGATGTTCGTGGATGGGCAGCATTTAGGGGAGTGTGTGAGCGACGGGCTGGTGGTATCGACGCCGACGGGTTCGACGGCGTATAGTTTGTCCGCGGGCGGGCCGATTCTGTCGCAGAAGATGGAAGGGATTGTGATTACGCCGATTTGCCCGCATAGCTTGAGTTTCAGGCCTATTGTTATAAGAGCGGACAGCGTTGTTGAGCTTCGCGGGGAGCGTTTGAATGAGGGGACGACGGTCTCGATAGATGGACAGGTGTCGTTGGAACTGGATATCGATGACGTGGTGCAGATAAGGCGTCATAAGAGGGATTTTCTTGTTGTGAATAATCCGCTTCGATGCGAATGGGACACGCTGGCGACGAAATTAGGGTGGGCGGAGAGGCCGAAGTATCAGGGTATTTAGCGGGAATCGGAAAACGAACAGGCCAGCTTATTTGCGGTAGTTAATGTTATGGGAAGACGAAATGTAATTTGCGCGTCGGCGTTAATTGTGGCGGTTTTCTGCGGGGTTGGGTTATGCCTGGAAAATCCGTCGGTTGGCAATCCGGTTGGGTCTGGGACGGTTCCGCCGACGGCTTATAAGTCGGGGCTGATACCGAGCGCTAATCCAATCGATACGAGCGGGAATCTGGTGATTACGGGCAACGTGGCCAACGGGATGCAATTCAGGGGCGTCGTGCCATACAACAGCCCCACGAGTTTTTACGCGCCGGCGAGTTCGCTTCGGCATACATCGGCCGGGCTGGACTCATTTTTGAGGGATACCGCCAGTTCGCAGAATTTCGGGACGAGCAGCGGCGGGCTGACGCCTTATTATTCACCGACGTGGACAGTGGCGACGACGCAGCCGGGCGGGAGAGATGTGGTTACGACCGGCGCCGGCGGTTCGGGGAGCACATTTGCAGGCACAAAATTACCGAGTGCTCAGATGGGATATTACCAGAGCGGGTATACTCCTCAAATCGGCATACGGCCATTGTCGATGAGCCAGCAGGATTTGGAGAAACTTGTAGAAGCGGATATCAGGAAATATCCTCTTGGAGGCGAGCCGGGTTCGCAATCGCAGGAACAGTTCTGGCGTGAGATGGGAGTTAATATTCAGCGAAAAGATGAAACAGCCGAGGGGACTGTAAAACCTGAGTTGGCGACGGGTAGCAAGTCGAGTTTGGAGATGTTGCTGGGCACTAATGCTCAAAAGGTCCGCGACGGGCAGGACAAGCTGGAGGCGAAAAAAGAAGGGTTAGCGGAACAGATTGACAATAAGCCAAAGCCGGGGCAGGTGACTGATGTATATGAGCAGATGAAGGGGCAGTTAGGCAAGACCATTGAATTATCCCAGAGCGAGGGTGTACCTGCGGCAAAGCAGGCGGAGACAAATGAACCGACAACATCGGTTTCAAAAGCCGGCGTGACGCCAGCGGAGTTCGCGAAGGCGTATAAGAGTTTTGCCGCTTACAGTGATGACAAGTTCAATCATCATATAAAAGCGGCAGAAGGTTTTATGAAGCAAGGGAGGTTTTACCGTGCCGCTGACGCTTACACGCTTGCTTCGATATATAAGCCGAATGACCCGCTGGGTTACGCGGGCAAGAGCGTGGCGTTGTTTGGGTCGGGCGAGTATCTGAGCAGCGCGTTATTTTTAGCCAGGGCGCTGGAGATTTTCCCAGAATACGCGAAGGTCAGGGTTGACCTTGTGGGAATGATAGGCGACAAAGACACGGTTGAGAACAGGATACTCGAAGCCAGGGAGTGGATGGACAAGAGCAATTCCGGAGAACTGGAATTTCTGCTCAGTTACGTGTATTACCAGATGGACCGGCTGGAATTCGCTCGTCAAATGATTGAGTCGGCGGTGAAAAAGATGCCTGATTCGCCGGTGGTCGCCGCAATGAAAAAGGCGATAGACGAACGCCTTGCAAAACCTTAACGCATATCGTATATCGTATTTCGTATATCTAACCGCGAACGATAAAATACGAAATACGAATGACTAACGACGAAATACGAAGCAGTGTTTTGAATATGGGGGAGTTTTTTGCGTCTGGAGGGGTGATTGGCCGGTCGTTTGGGGGATATGAACGGCGTCAGCAGCAGGTCGATATGGCCAAGGCGGTGCAAAAGGCGCTATCGGCGAAGCGGCATTTGGTGGTGGAGGCAGGGACGGGGGTCGGCAAGAGTTTGGCATATCTTGTGCCAGCGATAGAAAAGGCAATCCTTGAGGCAAATCGAGTCGTTATCAGCACATTCACAATCGCTTTGCAGGAGCAGTTAATCAATAAGGATATTCCCTGTTTGAACCGGTGTTTGCCTTGGAGTTTCAAGGCGGTGCTGGCGAAGGGCAAGTCGAATTATATTTGTAAACGCCGGCTGGAATTTGCGATTCGAAGACAGATGGGTTTGTTCGACCAGTTCGGCGATGCGCTTGCGGAGATAAATAACTGGGCGACGAGGACGGCGGACGGGTCGCTGAGCGATTTGCATTTTATACCGGAAGCAAGAGTTTGGGACGCGGTGAAGGCAGAACACGGCAATTGCAAAGGCAGAAAGTGCGGGCACTGGACGAGCTGCTTTTGCCAGAGAGCGAAACGGGAGCTTGAGAACGCGAATGTTATTGTTACAAATCACGCGTTATTATTCAGTGACCTTGCGCTGCGGGAGGAAGAATTTTCGATACTGCCTGATTACAAATGGGTGATTATCGATGAGGCGCACAACATTGAGCGAGTGGCGGAGGAACATTTCGGGATTGAGATAAGCAGCGGGTCGGTGAGGTTTCTGTTAGATGGGCTTTATAATCCGCGAACACATAAGGGGCTTTTGGTTTATACGAAAGCGGGGAAGTTGACAGACCTAGTTGTTAAAGCGGGAGAGGCGGCGAAGGAATTTTTCAAAGGCGTTCGGCAGTGGGATGAGCGACACAGGTCGCAGTCAAACGGACGATGCTACAAGAATTTTGTCGAGGACAATTTATCGGCGCAGTTTAAGGAACTGCGAGCGGGCCTGTCTGGTTTGGCAAAACAGGCAAAAGACGAGGATGAGCGGTTTGAATTGACGCGATACGTCGATAAGTGCGAGGGATTGCTTGCGGATTTGGAGGCGTTTTTGCCACAGGCCAAACAGGATTATGTTTATTGGGTCGAGGTTAGCGAGAATAAACGCGAGGCGGTTTATTTGAAAAGTGCGCCGTTAAACGTCGGGGCGGATGTGAAGAGAAGTTTGTTCGACAAGTTTGAGTCGGTGATAATGACGAGCGCGACACTTAGCAGTGGTTCGACCCCTTCGACAAGCTCAGGGCAGACAAGCTCACCACCTGCTGGTGGCGAAAAGGGGAAGGGCGGGTTCGAGTTTTTCGCGGGGAGGGTTGGTTTGGGGGATTACGACGCGGTGAAGCTGGGGTCGCCTTTCGATTATCAAAAGCAGGTTACGATTTGTGTCGAGAGTAATTTGCCTGAGCCGAATGACGAGAAGTTTGTCGAGTCGGCGTGCGAGGCGGTGAAAAAATATATTTTGCGGACGCAGGGGCGGGCGTTTGTGCTTTTTACAAGTTATAAGATGCTGGGGGATTTCGCGGAGCAGTTGGCGGAGTGGTTTAAAGAGAACAATATAGAATTGCTTCAGCAGGGGGTAGGATTAGACAGGACGTCACTGTTGAGGCGGTTCAAGATGGACGGGCGATTTGTATTGTTCGGGACGGACAGTTTCTGGCAGGGGGTGGACGTGGCGGGGGAGGCGTTGTCGAATGTGATAATCGTTCGGCTGCCCTTCGCGGTGCCGGATACGCCTTTATTGGCGGGGCGGTTGGATAAAATCAAAGAGGAGGGCGGCAATCCGTTTGCGGAGTACCAGTTGCCTTTGGCGATAATCAAGTTCAAGCAGGGCTTTGGCCGACTGATTCGGACAAAGACGGATACGGGTATCGTTGTCATCCTGGATTCCCGTATATTGAACAAATCATACGGCAGGAATTTTTTGGTGGCGATACCGATTTGTAAAACCGAGATAGTTACCAACAGCGGAGGACAGCGTTCAGCGGGTAGCGTATAGCGGATAGGTTACGACAGTAACAGGCACTTTATGTTCGCTCCTTTTTCTGTATCCGTAATGCCCTGCTATCCTAATAGAAAGATCAGTTTTGTGGGTAACAAAATCAATTCTTAACTTGTCTCCTGTCCGCTGTAATGATATCAGATTCGCGGGGAAAGGGAACTTATATTGATTATTGCGGATAGGGGAGGCGGTACGTCATCGGGCGATAATTGCTTAAGTCGTGTCTGTTTTAGTCCGATATAGCCATTAGTGTTGTTCTGCGTCGAAAGGCCGGAACAAAAGACCATAAAAAGGGTTTTGTATGGCAACAATACTGATAGTGGAAGATGAATTGGACGTGCAAAAGGTCGTTGCCAAGCGGCTGACCAGCCGGGGTTTCACCGTCCATTGCGCATCCGATGGATACCAGGCGGTGCAGAAGGCGCACAAGATTGCTCCCGATTTAATCGTGTTGGATTTGCAGTTGCCTGCCGGCGATGGTCTTAGTGTTTTGCGGAAACTGCGAATTTCGGACAGCACCAAAAAGACGCATATTGTTGTCCTGACCGGGATGACCAACGAGCTGATTAAGCAAAGCGTCCTGACTGAGGGCGTCGATGCGTATCTGCAGAAGCCCTACGATTCGCAGGTCCTTCTCGAAACAATAGATAAAATCCTCGGCAAAAAAGAAAACCCGCCGGATTCAGAACCGCCCAAAGCTGATGCCTCGCCGGTGTCGGAGGAGCTAACACTTTTCGATTTTGCCGCGAGCAGGAATCAGCTTGGTAAATAGAAGTAAAACGTCGTTCCTTTGCCCTGTTCCGATTCGGCCCAAATCTTTCCTTTGTGGTACTCGATAATCAGCTTTGAGATGGCTAATCCCAGTCCGGTTCCTTCGATGTCTTTTACTTTCGTTGACTTGATTTGACCGTATTTCTTGAACAGGTTTCCCAGGTCATCTTTGCTTATCCCGCAGCCGGTGTCCGAGATTGCGACTTTTATGCCGCTTTCGTCTTTTCTTGTGCGGATGACGATGCTTCCCGAGGCAGTGAACTTCAGGGCGTTGCTGACGAGATTGGTTACGACGCGGGTGATGCCGTCGTAATCGAATTCCGTTTTGGGCAGTCCTTCTTCAAGCTCAACGCGGAAGTCCAAGCCTTTTTGTTTGGCGACCGGCCCCATTGTTTTATAGACGTCCATTGCCAGCTCGTTTATGTTATTGGCCTGGATATTGAATTGCTGTTTGTCGGCGTCGATTTTCTCGAAGTCGAGAAAGTCAGTAATCAGCCGGGTCAGCCGTTCAACGTTCCTTTTGGCAAGGTCGAGGAACTCTTTCTGTTCCTCATTGACCGCCCCGGCCTCGCCGCTTCCGACGATATCAATGCCCTCTTTGATTGCCGTAAGCGGTATTCGCAGGTCGTGCGATACCATATTCACCAGGTCCGCTTTGGCGGCAAGCGCCTCTTTGAGTTTCCGCTCCACCTTTTTGTGTGCCAGCGCATAAAGCAGCGTCCTGCCGAGCATACTTTCAATCGCGGGACCTTTGACGAGATAATCCGTCGCCCCGAGGTTTATCGCCGAAATGCCTGTCTGGTCGTCCGCTAATCCCGTCAGGACCACGACGGGAATCTCCCCAGCCGCCGAAACCGCCCTTTTGACCGTTTCAAGCCCTGCGCTATCTGGCAGCCCCAAATCAAAGAGAGCTACATCGAATCGTCCCTTCTTTAACTTATCGACTCCCTTGGCCATTGTGCTTGCGGTCTCGACCTCGAATTTGACTGGAAGCGGCGAGTTGGCCAAAGCCCTTTTAGCCGACAGGCAATCCACTTCATCGTCATCAACCACCAGAATGCGAATTTTAGGCGTCATTGTGCCCCTTCTAAATAATTCTATTGCGCAAGCCGTTCACAATTTGCCTTATTCTACTGTGAACGTAACAGTTGGCAAGAGGGCGATTTCGTAGGTAACGAATTGAGGGTCAGTTACTTCTTGGATTTGGCGGGCAAACCTGTTTTCAGCCATTTTATCGCCTCTTCCCGGTTGGCAAACTGTTCGACTTGGAGCGACATAATAGTGGCCACGTTCCTGAAGAATGTAAACTCGTTGGCTTTGGGTGAAGACGGGTCGTGTATGGCAGCTATCCTGAGGTCCGATCCGACGCCGAGTTCCGTGAGCATCTTGGGCAGGTCGTCGATTTGCAATACGGTAAAATCGGGAACCATTTCCCGAAAGTCGATAAGTATCCTGTGTGCGCCCTTCTTGCGCGTCAGCGGATATATTTCCTCGGCGAATTTCCTGTGCTCCTCCCAGTCCATAATACCGTTTATCTTCGCGGCAACAATTCTGTCTTTTTCAAGATACTCAATTGTCCATTTCATTGCCTGGGCCTCCCATAACTATTTCACATCTTTAATATAAATGACTTTCCGCAATTGTCAATAGACGAATTTGGCGTGCCCTTTATCGCCTCTTGTGGAAAAACGCGGACAGCCGGCTGATTACTCCGGCTCTTTTTGCATAAGCTCGATTATCTCTGCATTTGTGGGCATTGCGTCAACCGCCCCGAATTTGGTGCAGGCAAGTGCGCCCGCCGCCGATGCGAACCTTACCGACTCTTCGCCGCTTAAAAAGGTATTGAAACCAATTTAGTAATACCATCCTTACTGTTTGTGGCTTGTATACCATCTGTGGCTTGTATACCACTTTCAGTTCAGAATCAGGGCTTACCTGGTATTCACCATCTTTTTGCCTAATTCACAAGAATTTTTTACTGGAATTCCGATTTTGCGCTTGACATTATCGATCTCCGCGGATAAGATGATGTTAGCTGTCGGTTGCGTAGAGCCCCACCAGGCCAGCCGGTGGCAAGAGGAAGAAGGGCGAAGAGAGAGAGTGATGAGAAGTAGGAAAGAGATCGCTGGTTTTGTACTCATAGTCAGAATGAGTATCCCTCTTTTATTTCCCGCAGCATCGTCCCTCACTGCCTGAAATCTCTTTTTTTATTAACATTTTTGGAGGAGTAGAGAGTGGAAAAGTTAATATTTGCAACAATTATTTTGGTTGGTGTTACGCTGATTTCGACGGCAAGTGCAACGATTCTTGGTACTGTAGACATCGAGAATCACAACAATAATCTTTCTTCCACAGGCCAACTCTGGAGTCTCGCCCTTGGTGGTGAAAGTGGTGGAACCTTCTACACGGGCGTCTATTCGTGGACTAACAACGGTGGCACCGGTTTGGGCACACAGGTTCCTAATTGGGGCTTCTGTATAGAATTGCCTCAAGAGCCAATTAGTGGCTGGCAGGATGTTGTTTCCCTGGACGTAGCGCCTATGCCGGCTCAGTTCGGCACGCCTATGGGAGCTTTCAAAGCCGACCGCATTAGTGAGCTTTGGGGCAGACATTTTGACCCCGCCTGGACAACCGGCGCAGATAGACCAATGGCACAAGCTTTCAGTGCCTGTATATGGGAGATTGTTTACGAAACCGACCCCATCTGGGATGTTACCAGTGGTGCAGGTTTCTCTGCTGGAATCGAACTGCCTGCTTTAGCCAATAGCTGGCTTGCAGGGTTGGACGGTACTGGCCCACGCGCATTTGTGTACGCAACCAGTACACCTGATGGTCAGGACTATGTTGTTCCCGAGCCTGCGACGATTGGACTGCTGGGCCTTGGTGCTTTGGGTCTGTTGAGGAAACGCAGGGCATAAACACAAAACTTTAACGCAATTGCAAAAAAAAGGGCTGTGTCCAAAAA
>JBEKAT010000108.1:0-7865 GCA_050015775.1 Sedimentisphaerales bacterium
ACGCTTTCGAGAGAGGTAAAGAACAGCACATACACAACGGAGGTGCCGGGTGCACCGGATGGAAAGTACGTGATAATCCAGTTTGAAACCTCGTTTGAAAATAAGCGCAGCGCTGTCGAGACCGTCACGCCAATGCTGGATTCCGACGGACAGTGGCGGGTCTCGGGATATTACATAAAATGAGGATGAGCAAATGACTATTACGAAGGGACAGGTTACTGTTATTGGTCTGGTGCTTGTCGCGTTTATCATCAGCTTTTATTTTTACCCGCAGATGCCGGCGCAAATGGCCACGCACTGGAATGCTAAGGGACAAGTTGACGGATACACGGGCAAAGATATAGGGCTATTCGTGATGCCGTGCGTGATGGCGGGTCTGGCTGTGCTTTTCTTCATCATTCCTTACCTTGACCCGCTCAGGCGGAACATCGAAAAATTCAGGCATTATTATGACGGCTTTGTTGTCGTGGTAAGCATCTTTATGCTGGCGATTAACTATCACATCATACTGTGGAATCTTGGCATCCAAATAAGTACGAATATGGTCATTTCTGTTGGTCTGGGTTTTCTGTGGTATTACAGCGGTATCCTGTGCGAGCGGGCGAAACGCAACTGGTTTATCGGGATACGGACGCCGTGGACGCTGAGCAGCGACCGGGTCTGGGCCAGGACGCACCGCGTTGGCGGCAAGCTTTTCAAGGTTGCCGGAATAGTAGCGTTTGTCGGCGTTGCCTTTCAGAAATACGTGCTGTTTTTCGTACTTGTGCCGGCGATTGCCGTTGCAGTTTTCACGATAGTGTATTCCTTCGTAATCTATCAGCAGGAAAAACAGGGCTGAGAATACAGTAACACCAGGTCAGTCGTTTTTGGGATTTGCGGTTCTACCCAAAAATAAGATGCTGCCTGTCTGGTTGTCGCGAATCAGGAATATAAACGGGTGGTCGGCCCTGAAAACCGGCGGCGGGGGGGCGACAGAGGTCAGTTTCATCGCCACGCCCGTGGCTGCTGCCGCCTCGGTGCCCTCCTCGTTGACATCGACGTATGCCTTGTGAACCACAGCCGATATGAAGAGGTCACGGTTGCCTGTCATACCGGAAAAATCCGCCTTTCCCGAAAACGCGTCCGGCATTCCCATCGCACCAAGCACCCTGGCCAACTCAAACTCGCTTGTCATCTTGAATCTTGGGAAAAAGACCTGTACTTCACGTTTGTGAATCTTGCCAAGCCAGCCGGCGAGATTGTCAGAAACAAGCTCTTTTTCAAGATTTTTGACGCCATCGGCTTGTTTAGGGAGCAGAATGACCATCGACAAATCGTTATTCACATAAGGCATTTCCAATACCCAGATGTCGTTGGCTTCCATATAGCCGAATTTGCTGGTCTGGTTCATCATTGGGACATTCACTTTCTCGCCGCCCAGCAGTGTGAACGGGGTGTCTTTGGTTTGTTCGGGCTTGAATGGAATCGCCCATTTGCCTTTGAAATAAATCGCATTGGTCAAAACCAGACGGGTCATCGAATCGAGTGTTCCCGGCTTGATTAGCTCCTTTATCTTGTCTTTGGTTTTGCCTTCTACCCAGGCGTTAATTGTCTTTCGGACCGCCTCGGTCTGTGCAGCGAAGTCAACCTGCTTCAAATCGCCCCCGTAATTTTCCCTGACAAGCGTCAAAAACGCCGGCAGGAATTTATAATCCTTTTGCCCCCATAACGCGTTTGCTACTACCAGCTCATAGCCGCCTTTTTCGCCCGAAGCGTTCAATTGCCTTATGATTTCACCGAATGACTTGTGAAACTGCTCGTTTTTCATAGGAGGAAAACAAAGGGCCTCAGCCATCTGTTTTTCTGTTTGGTCTTTCGCTCCCGCAGAGGTCATAGCCAAAGCGGTCGATATGCTGTAAGGCGACAGGAATAGATTGCCTTGCTGGTTTTCCATGTTCCGATAAAGCTCAAGGGCGAATTTGTTATTACCTGCAACGATGGTTTGCTGGTTTGGGTCAATAGCCGCTTCGACTGAGCAGGTTATACCGGCCAACAGAACTGTGGATAAGGTTATTTGTCTGATAGTTTCCATTATCAATACCTCCCTTTAAACTTGTATATCTGCCTGACGCCTGTTTTCGGCGTTGTTGACAAGGTCGTCGTAAAAGGATTATAATAAATATGCAGTTTTCTGACAGTAATTATTTTTAAGGAGCGGCTATGGAGCTCGGAAAGAACAACCCGCTGGCGAATTTCAAGAACCTGTTCATCGTTTACGGCATAGTCGCGGCTGTTGTGCTGGTTGCTCTTATCGCGGGCGCTTTTGGGAAGGAGTCGTCCGGCATTACCAGCGCATTGGGGCTGCTTGTGGCGTTATTATCCCTGATAACACTGGTAGTCATTTTCGTATCATCCCTCAAAATGCTCGATCTTATTGATGGCACCGGCGCGAAAACGGACAAAGTTGCCGACGAGCTGGAGAAGCTCCGGCAGGTCGTCAATCAGGTCAACATCAGCACTCACGTCAGCGAAATGGCCAAGACAATCGCTTTCCGCGACAGCGACACCCAGACCCTCAGGGATGCCGTCTTTGACAAACTGCAGCAAAAGGATTTTGAATCGGCTTACGAAATCATCGACGATATCGCTCACAACACCGGCTACAAGAAACTCGCCGAGCAGCTTCACGTCCAGGCCGACAAATACCGCGACGCCACCGACGTCGAAAGAATGAGCCAGATGATAACGTACATTGAGAAGCATTTAGAAGACCATCAGTGGTCCAATGCCAGCGTGCAGATTGAACGGCTGATAAAGGAATACCCAACTAACGACAAGGCCCTGGCGATGAGACAGCGTCTGGTTGAAAAGAAAGAGGAACGCAAGAAGATACTGCTCAATGCCTGGGACGACGCTGTAAAAAGACAGGCCACCGACCGGAGCATCGAAATCCTGCGGGAGCTTGACCAGTATCTTACGCCCAACGAGGGCCTCGCCCTGCAGGAAGGTGCAAGGGACGTCTTCCGCACCAAACTGCACAATCTCGGCGTCCAGTTCTCATTGGCCATATCGGGAAAACAATGGGCAAAGGCGCTTTCGACGGGACAGGAAATCATCCTCGATTTTCCCAACAGCCGAATGGCCGAGGAAATCCGCGAAAAACTCGAAGTTCTCAAAAACCACGCCGAAAAAAAGGCGTAAGTAAAGACGGTTTCCCTGTTGATTCCTATTAGAGAGGCCGGAAAGTCCTTGTTAAAAATTTTCTATTAATTTTCCCGATTTTTTATTTTGACTGTCTGGCGATGGGGGAGGGGGCAATATGGTATAATAAAACACGATGGATTACGAGGTCTGAGCAAAGTAACAAAGACGGCAAAGAGAGTCGTTATTTTCAGGAGGATAGAGAATGAGAAGGGCAATTATAACAATAGGCCTTGCGATTTTGCTGACCGGGGGGCGGGCATTGGCCACGGATTTTTACTCTGATGGGAGTATAGTGGCTGGTGACTCATGGTCGAACGTCAGCATTTACGACACCCCGCCTGCTCACACTACTGTCAATATGACCGGTGGCTTAGTTGATGGGGTGGCCACTCATGACGCCAGCACTTTAAATGTTCACGGTGGTCAAGTAATATACGTTACCTCTGTATGGAACTATAGTACTGTAAATATTTTCGATGGTTCATTAGGGTCTGCCAGCATACACGATTATGCAAGTATAAATGTATATGGTGGAACATTTAGTCAGAATACTGTTGTAGAAGATTTCGGAATTGCAAACATTATGGGTGGAACTATGAAAAGCCTTTCGTCCTTTAACTATAGTGTGACTAATCTTTACGGCGGTTCCATAACAGATAGCATCTACATCGGGAGCACTACTTCAACGATAAATGTTTTCGGTTCCAACCTTACCAAGACCGACACGGACGGAACGTATGGTTATGGCCAGATATCTGGTTTTTGGCAGAATGGTTTGCCGTTCACTATTGACCTTGCTGACCCTGACAAATATTCTCGCATCAATCTGATTCCCGAACCGGCAACGTTTTTGTTGCTTGGTGCAGGAGGTCTATTTTTAAGAAAAAAGGGTTAGTCACATTACTGGCTTGACGAAATTTGGCAGGCCGGTGAGCTTACGCTTAGCGAAGAAGAATATCTGCAATTCAGAAGCTATTCAGGAATAACTTGCGGACGAATCGCGTGTGGACGAATTGCAGTAAAAGCAAAAAAAACGCTAATCCGACTATTACTGGAAGTTGAACAGCGACTGCGTTTTTACAATCGCTATCTGGTCGGGATACGCGGCGAAAGTGTGAATGTGAAGCTCGGTTTTTCTCGCCTCGAAATCGACGTAGCAGAATGGCTGCAGGCCGTCTATCTCAAGCTCGGGGAACCTGACGAATACGCCGCGGTCGCGGCCGAATCGCTCAAGGTCGGCGAAGCTTTGCCGATACAGATTTGCGCTGAGACGCTCAACCTGGAAGTCGGTCATATAGCTGACGTTTTTGCTGAGCGTGCATTTGTGAGAGCGGGGGCCGTGGAACTGGAAACGCTCAATCAGTCCTCGCTCAGGCAGCATCTGAGTTGGCGTGCTGATGACCTCGGCTAGGCATACGTCGCCCGCGAAAACGCTCACAACATGCGTGCAGCCCGTAACCCAGATAAGCGACTCGTACTTATCACTTTTAAGCCGTCTGCTGGCGTAAATGTTGAACAGTTCCGGATGTAATGGTCTCTGGAATAAACTGAAGGATAATTCCTCGATGGCTACATTGACTTGCGGCGATTCCATAGTTCCTCAGGCCTTAAAATCTATTGTTGTAATCCGTTCCACGACTTCATTATACAAAAAAATAAGCACAAAATTCAAGCCAATTATCAGTATTGATAAGGGCGTTTCCGATACTTATAGGACGATTATTACGCAAACCACGATTTCTAAACGGTTAACAGAAGGGGAGTTTTGACAAAAAATTTTATGGTCGGGCGGATATATTGCAATTTTTATCGCTGGAACATCAGGGCGTTAATCAAAGTTGCGATTATGTCGTAAAAAGCGTGTGTTCCCGCTGTGATTCCGAAGCCGCGTATGGCAAATAGTGCGGCGAAATACACGCCTGCCGTTGTTCGGAATGCGAACTTGGCCCAGTCGAATAAATCGCCCTGGTTTGCCCGCCCGGTCAGGAAATCTATGTGATGATGTGCGCCGAAAAGACCGGCGGAAACAAGCACCGCGATGATGACGGCGCTGTGCTGATTTACCCCAATCACGTCCTGCAGCACCAGCATCAGGGCGCATATCAGAATCAGCCGAAACAGCAGCTCTTCGTAAATTCCCGCGCCGATACCTGTAACGATATCGGCAAGCAGTGATGATTGTGGCTTTGGCTTCGCAACAACTGTGGCCTTGGGCTGTTGATGTTTTGTTTTTGCCGGTGCCGCGTTTTGTTCGGCCGCGCAATGCATAACAATCGCCGTCGGAGTAACGTCGTTAATCCGGCTATGCCTGGGTGTGGTCGTGCTGTTCAGAAACAAGCTCAGTACGATAAGCGGTATGGCTAACAGAACGCACTCAATTGTCATCGGCAGCATATCGCCGAACGAAACCCACCATTTCTTTTTTGATACAAGCTGGTAAGCCAGCAGTATGACGACAACGAGTAATGCCGGTGCCGCCCAGAGGAATTTGCCGCCGAAGCCCAGGTATCGCAGTAATTCCTGCAGCCAGACGAACGCTACCACGCGAATCTGGGTCTGGCTTAGGACGTCGGTATTGATGAATATCGTCCCCAACTCATAAAAGATTATGAAGGGCAGCAGATAAACGATTGCATAGACGGGCCGGCTCGTTCGCTCCAGATACGAGTCGCGCGTGAAGTTGAACCATTGATTCGATGAAGCTCTTTGTCTTCTTCTTGCCATTCCGTTGGCCGTCATCTTTTTCCGCCGCGAACGTTCGCGGCCTTACTGCGGCCAAAGCATACTTAACTGCCGCCAGGATTACAATACCAAATTGTTTTATGGTTACTGTTTCGGATTAGCCGCCTTCCAGTCATCGGTAAAATCCTTTGCCTGGTCTTTGACGGTTTTTTCGATGGTACTTTTGGCGTTTGCAACTGAGGTGACGCCGAACCTGCTCTGGCCGAACGATGGCCATGTCTGCGCTTCTGTTTTTATGGTCGTTTCCCGCGACAAATTAACAATCTGCAAAAGCGACGACTGGACGTGCATCGCGAAGTTCAGATTATCATTAGTCGCGGCAGTTACTTTGACCAGCACGACGTAAAGCCCCACCTCAGGCGTAGGTCTGGCAATCTCAAGGCCGGCGCTTTGCAGAGCGAACTCGACTTCCTGCTGAAGTGCGGTTTCTTTTAGAAAAGGCAGTGTATCCGGCTCGTCCCGCACAATTATTACCTTGACTGCCACGCCTCGTAATCCTTTCAGAGTCGATACCTTGAATTTGTCTAACTGCTGTTTTTCCGACGGACTGACGGCCAGGACAATCCCGGCAAGGCCAAGAAGAACCGTGATACAACAATAACAGATAAGCATTTTTCTCATTGCTTTATTCCTCTTAAAATTTTTCGGACAAAATTTACAAGTGTCTGTTGCTCGAAATAACTCTCCGGCAGATGCAGGTAAACGGTTGTCTCGTCGGCGACGGTGTGTTTGGCCGCGACATTTTTAAACAGCCGTTTCGCGTTTTTGGCCGCGTCCGCCGGAAAGGAGAATACCAGATTACCGCCGTGTGCCACAATGCTATTTATAGCTAGCTTGTCCGCGGCGATGCGAAGCTCGGCGATACGCAAAAGCGATTTTATCTCCTCGGCCGGCGGGCCATACACGTCCGCAAGCTCAGTTTCGAGATGACTCAATTCTTCCGCTTGTTTAGCCACGGCTATTCTGCGATACACGTCCAGCCGGATTCTGTCGGCTGGAATATAGTTTTTGGGTATGTATGCCGCGAATCCCAAATCGATATTGGTGGTCGGTGTCGTTTCTGCCGGCTCGCCTTTCATTTGCCTCACCGCGTTGGCCAATAATTCGCAATACATCTGATAACCCACCATTTGAATATGCCCCGACTGCTCCGCGCCCAGTATATTTCCCGCGCCGCGAATCTCCAAATCTCGCAGCGCAATCCTGAAACCGGCGCCGAGATGCGAGTATTCCTCGATGGCCTTGAGCCGTTTTGAGGCGATTGGCGTAATGGGGCGAGATGCGGGAAGAAGCATATAAGCGTATGCCCTGTGCTTGTATCTGCCCACCCTGCCGCGCAACTGATGCAATTCCGCCAGCCCGAATCGGTCCGCGTCGTTGATAATCATCGTATTGGCGTTGGGGATATCCAGCCCCGATTCGATAATCGTCGTGCAGACCAGCACGTCGGTCTGCCCCAGCACAAACGCAATCATTGCCTTCTCCAGCTCGTGCGAGGTCATCTGCCCGTGGGCAATCGCGACTTTGGCGTCGGGAACCAGTTTCTGAATCTCCCAGCATTTCTTTTCGATTGACTTGACGCGGTTATGAACGAAGAAAATCTGTCCCTGCCTGTTCAATTCGCGGATGATGGTCTTGCGTATCAATTCATCGTTATAGGTTGTAACGCTCGTTACGATGCTCCGCCGGTCGAGCGGCGCGGTCGCAAGTGAGCTTATGTCCCTAAGCCCCAGCATTGCCATATGCAGCGTGCGCGGAATCGGCGTCGCCGTCATTGTCAGGATATCAACGTTTACGCGGAGCTTCTTGAGTTTTTCCTTGTGCTCGACGCCGAATCGCTGCTCTTCGTCGATTATGACCAGCCCCAAATCCCTGAACTTAACGTCGCCGCTCAACAGCCGATGCGTCCCTATCAAAATATCAACCTTGCCCGCCCTTGT
>JBEKAT010000109.1:0-7818 GCA_050015775.1 Sedimentisphaerales bacterium
AAATTCTCGCCCGTAATCAGCCCCAAAAAGACATGGGAAGGTATGGCGGGCGCGGTGGTTTTGGCGGTTCTGGTAGCAGTGGCCTTCGCCGTCTTTTGTGATATAATGTCCTGGCGGCTGGCCGTGGTATTCGGCGTTGTTTTCGCCTTTATAGGTCAGCTTGGCGATTTGGCGGAATCGATGCTCAAACGCGATGCCGAAACAAAGGACTCGTCGAATAGCGTGCCGGGTTTCGGCGGCATACTTGACGTCGTCGATTCAATTTTAATCACGGCGCCGTTCGGATATTTGTTCTTTTCATTGTTGGGGCGATAAAGGAAACTCTTGGAAATCACCATACAATTGGATTCAGCCAACAGGCAGCTCGAATTATTCGGGCCTGCCGATGTTAATCTTCGCCTGGTGCGGGACGCCCTCGACGTCAGGATAACTGCGAGGCAAAACAACATCCTCATTGCCGGCAAAGCCGATGATGTCAACAGGGCGGCGGAGGCAATCGACAAGATGCAAAAGCACCTGCTGAGACGCGGTTTGCTCACCGCCGATGACGTCGGCAGCATCCTTTCGGACATCACCGGGCCGACTGAACCCCAGTCCCCTGAGGCGATTGCTGTTTACTCGCATAAAAAAATAATTGAGCCGTCCAGCAAAAGGCAACTCAAATACATTCAGGCGATGCTCAACAACGACCTTACGTTTTGCATAGGCCCCGCGGGAACAGGCAAAACCTATCTGGCGGTCGCAGTCGCCGTATCGATGCTTAAGAGAAAGCAGATAAGACGCATAATCCTCGCCAGGCCCGCCGTCGAGGCGGGCGAAAAGCTCGGCTTTCTCCCCGGTGACATACAGGCGAAGGTCAATCCGTATCTTCGTCCGTTGTTTGACGCCCTTGAGGATATGATGGACTTCGGCCAGATGAGAAAATTTATGGATATGGACGTCATCGAGATTATTCCTCTGGCTTTTATGCGGGGCAGGACTCTTAATGAGTCAGTGGTAATCTGTGATGAGGCGCAAAATACCTCGCCGTTGCAGATGCTTATGGTATTGACCCGGCTTGGACGTAGCTCCAAAATGATAATAACAGGCGACATAACGCAGATAGACCTGCCCTACGGCCAGAAAAGCGGGCTGGTCGAGGCAATCGAACGCCTGCGTCGCATAAAGGGTATCGGCGTTGTTGAACTGACGCAGGTTGATATTGTCCGACATCGACTTGTCCAGAGCATCGTTCAGGCCTATCGAAACGACCATGTTACAAAAACAGAAAAGGAACACTTAATTCCTTGATTGTCTCGTGGTAGAAACAAAGGGAGCATAGGTGGGATTGTTTAACAGGACAAATTTGCGGCGAAGTCGGGTGCGAAAGGAAATGGCAAATCCATTTGCCGACTTGAGCTGGCTGGCGGATCCCGACGTCATTTACTCGGCGGCTATCTGGCTGCTTTTTGTGTTGTTGTCCGTGGCGGTGATCGGATATGAGCCAACCGGGCAGACCGATTACGGTCGTCTGGCGGCGATAGTAACTGTGGTTGTTCTTATTGGCTTGGCCGCCGCCCTCCATATCTCTCAATATCAAAAACGCCTGTTAAAAAACCGCGTCAGGATGATTGGTCTGGTCGCTTTGCTCGTTTCAATGCTGGTCTGCGCGAAACTGTCGGTGACGCTGACCGGCCAGGAGTTCTGGGCCACAGGCACCGCCGTGGCTGCGGCGCTGGTTCTGACAATCGCGTATAATCAGCGTTTCGCTATGGCTATGAGCATGTTTTATTGCGTGCTCGCCAGCTTTGCGGTGGGCCGTGTGACGGATTTCAGCGTTTTGCTTACTATGCTTGCGGGCGCACTGCCATATTGTTTCTTCCTCAAGGAAATCCGCACGAGGATGCGGCTTCTGGAAGTAAGTTTGGTGGCGGCGGTAGCGGTCTTTATAATGTCGGCCGCTATGGCGTATCTGTCTTCCCCCGGCTTGCCGAGTGGATTATTCGCGGCCGCCGGTCCCAACGCTGTGGTTACTATTCTGGTCGGAGTGTTGATGCAAGGTCTGCTGCCTGTTCTTGAAAAGGTGTTCCGAATAGCGACCAGTATGACGCTGCTGGACTACAGCGACGCCAACCAGCCCCTGCTAAAACGGCTCGCTATGGAAGCGCCGGGTACCTACAGCCACAGTTTGCTTATCGGTTCCATTGCCGAGGCCGCGGCGGAATCAATTGGACGCAACGGCCTTTTGTGCAGGGTGGGGGCATACTATCACGACATCGGCAAAATAAATAAGCCGGGCTATTTTGTCGAAAACCAGCTCGGCTCAATAAGCTGGCACAAAGAGCTTTCTCCAGCGATGAGCCAGTTGATTATTGCCGGACACATTAAAGACGGTATGGAACTGGCCAAAGAATACGGATTGCCCGCGGTCCTGAGGCAGTTTATTGAAACGCATCACGGCACCACGCTTATTGAGTATTTTTATAACGAAGCGGTAAAGCAGCATGAGCAAAATGATTCCTCCGATTCGCCTGTTCCTTCGGAAGGCGAGTTTCGCTATCCCGGTCCCAAGCCGCGGACAAAAGAGGCCGCCATTGTTATGCTTGCCGACGCGGTCGAAGGCGCCGTCAGGACCTTGCCCGAGGCGACCCCAAACAAGATTGAAGCGGTCGTGCATAATATGGCTATGAAACGCCTCCAGGACGGCCAGTTCGATGAGTGCGACCTGTCTTTGCGGGAGCTTAGCAGGATTGAGGCGAGTATGTCGAAAACGCTCGCGGCGCACCATCACGGGCGAATCGCGTATCCAAAACCGCCTGATATGCCGCCCGAACAGGAACAGTAAAGCGATATACCCTTATGCAAGGCGTAATTGTCCACATCGCTCGCGAGTTCAAAAACATAATTTGTCCGCAGCGCAAGCTCATAAAACTTGTCCGGGTAATCTGCAATCGTTTCGGTCTGGTGAGCGCGACGGTCAGTATCGCCATAGTCGCAAATAAGCATATCCGCAAGCTCAACGGAAAGTTTCTCAATCACAAAAACGTTACTGATTGCCTGGCCTTTGACCTGTCGGACAGCAAGACCGGCCACAGATTATTAGAGCTGGTGGTAAACGGCGAAAAGGCGAAATCGGAAGCCGCCAAAAGGGGACACTCTGCCCAGGCGGAACTTGCCCTTTATATTACACACGGCCTGCTGCACAATCTCGGCTTCGATGACCTCCTGCCGAAAAAAGCGAACGAAATGCATCAACTCGAAGATGAGATTCTGCAGCAGCAGGGTTTCGGGCTGGTATATGATAAGAAAAGAAAAATTGTGCCGGATAAACGACGCCAAAAATGTTGACTAACGACCAGGCCATTTGTATCAGGACGGTTGATTACTCCGAAACCTCACAGGTGGTAACCTTTTTTGCGAGGCAGACCGGGAAAGTCCCCGTGATTGCCAAAGGCGCAAAAAGACAGCAGTCGTCTTTCGGAGGGCCTATTGAGATATTTTCTTATGGCGGTGTTGTTTTCTCTGATTCAGGCCGCGATAAACTGGCGACTCTTGCCGAATTTGAGCCGATTGCCGGAGTAACGAATTACTTGGTGCTGTCGGCGGATATTTTTGCGATGAACTGCTGCCTTCTTGCCGCTGAGCTTGTAAACGTCCTGATTAAGGATTACGACCCCCATCCGGGCTTGTTTGATAGTTTGCTCCGGTTCCTTACAGACGCCAGCCAAAAAAAAATCGCAAATGACGGACGCGGCAAAATCCTGGCACATCTGGTATTGTTTCAATTGAATTTACTTACGGAGATTGGCTTGTGTCCTGTTCTCGATTATTGCGTGAACTGCAGGAATCGCTTCGACGTGCGCTGGCCCGAAGTGTATTTCAGCAATCACGCCAAGGGCTTAATCTGCAGGGATTGCCAGGGGCCGTTCCCGGACAAAATACGACTGACTACAGAGGCGGCGCAATGTCTGGCAGACGTGAAATTGCTTGCTTTGGCCGGAGAACCTGCCCTCAAAAATGTGGAGGATATTTTGATTCGCTATATTACCGATACGTTGGGTCGGCCACCCAAAATGGCAAAATACATTCTCAATTCTTGACTGAGGCTATAAGAGAGAAGGGCTTGAAATAACCCCCTAAAGCCCTTTACCTAAATTAACAATTACGCAAGGGCAATTATTGACTATCTTACAAATGCGGCACTAAAAAAGCCAGATTCCAAATTTTAGAATCTGGCTTCGGAGGAGGGTGATGAAAAGCCAAGTAAAATGACTGTTTTTAGTCCTCTAAAACCCTTATATCACCTTTCCTGAATAATCGCCCCAATACGCTGAAATTCTTTAGAGAAATTTACAATAACTACATATTTACAGACGCAGTTGTTCAAGTCCCATTATATTAAAAATCATATTTTTCTTACTTCTCGCCGAAAAAGCCCAAAATCTATTAAAAAACGCCGCCATTTTACGCTTGCTAACTTTGGTTTGTTCTCTATATTTTAACCAATTGGTTGTTATTTTCTGGAGTGTTAGGATGGCTGGCAAAATCACTATAGCCAATTTAATTGAGGCCAAACAACAGGGCCGCAAGGCCGTGGCTGTTAGCTGCTATGACTACACCACGGCCCTGCTTGTTGCTCAAACCGACGTTGAGATGATTCTTGTGGGCGATTCCGCCGCCCAAGTTATCTTGGGACACGATTCCACTCTGCCCGCGACAATGGATTTTATGGTCGCGATTACCGCCGCTGTCCGTAGAGGTGCGCCAAATGTCTGCCTTGTTGCGGATATGCCCTTCCTGTCTTATCAGCTCGGTGTTGCCGAGGCGGTAAGGAACGCCGGAAGATTCGCTTCTGAATGTGGCGCTCAAATGATAAAAATCGAGGCATCGAGCGCTTATCTGGATGTCATCAAAGCGGTCAGCGACGCCGGTATGGCTGTTATGGCGCATATCGGTATCAGGCCGCAGAGTATATGCAGGATTGGCAGGTTCAAAGCCGAGGCGTCAAACGCCGAAATGGCCGCCGAGCTTATCGCCCTCGCGCAACAGATGGCCAACGCCGGCGCAATCGCCTTGCTCCTCGAAGGCGTGTGTGCCGAGGTCGCCGGAATTATCACCGAGCGAAGCGAAGTGCCTGTAATCAGTTGCGGCTCAGGTCCGCACTGCGATGGCCAAATACTCATCGCACCCGATATCCTCGGCTTGACACAGGGACATCAGCCGAAGTTCGCCAAAAGCTTTGCCAACCTCGGCGACGCCACAATCGCCGCTTTTGCCGAATACGCCAGCCAGGTCAGAGCCGGTAAGTATCCCGATACGGAACATTGCTATCGTATGAAAGACGGCGAACTGGACCGCCTGCGGGGGATGCTCAAAAGCGGCGACTTAAAATAAAATTGCCGTTACCTTTTTAAATTCGTGTTTGCACGGAAGGGATTGATTCAAAATGGACCATATATCGCCAATTTTGCTCTCCTCGATTGTCTGCGACAGGGTAATTTTCGACCGGCTGTCGGGAATGCCCAGCATCATAAACATTATTCAAACCATCAACGCTCCCAAGTACCCCGTTCGCCACGACCAGCTCATATTCTTTTGCGAAATGACCAATGGCCACGGCGTCACCCGGCTTAAAATTCGGCTCGTCGATATTGAAAACCAGGACAAGGTTATCTTCGAGCAGGGCCAGCCCGTGGATTTCAAGGACGTCAGGCAAATAGTGACCGTCGCGATAAACCTGATGGGCGTCGTCTTTCAGCACACAGGCGAATATCGTTTCCAGTTGTTTGCCAATGACACACTGCTTGGCGAACGGTCGGTCGTTTGCAGACAGGTTAATATGCCCCATCCCCCGCCGCAACACCCGCCCATCCCGCCGGACACAGGGCAGGGGACTGACACTGGAAATAGTTAGATTAATTTTACGCACCAAAGCGAAAAATTCTAGCCAATATTATCGTGCTGAGAAAGCCCTATAATATCGGCTTGATTACACAATGGTTTGTCTAAAATGATTCCCGCAGGTTAAAACTCGCCTTGGTATGTTTCCTCAATTACGTATATTACCCAGATCAACTAAAGAATTTCAAGGACCATTTCCGATTCATATATTACCTATATTAACATATTGGGATTTCGGAGTCCTGACAGTGTTAAAATAGGTAACTGTTGAGGCAGACAAAATATTTGGAGAAAGATTATGATTAAAGAGGAAATCATCGAGCGGTATCTGGATTCCCTGTTAAGAGGAGATAGAAGAAATTCGCGGATAGTCATTGAGGAGACGCTGCAGAGCGGAACGCCGACTAACCTTGTTTATATGGAGGTTGTCTGGCCCGCAATGGTGGAGATTGAACGGCTGCTGAGGGCTGAGCGGATAACGCCCGCACAGGAACACCTCGCCACCAGGATTAATCGCACAATCGTGGACCAGTTGCAGAACAAACTGCCGCGAAGGTCTGCCAGAAACAAAAAGATAGCGGTATGTTGCGCACCGGATGAGCTGCAGGAGCTTGGCGGTCAGATTATCGCCGACCTGTTTGAGAGCGACGGCTGGGACGTGCGTTTCTTAGGCGGCGGGCTTACCAACGATGATATCCTCACCTTCATTCACGAATACTCCCCGGATATACTGCTTGTTTACGGAACAAGTCCAAGACAGGCGCCTTCCATTCGTCAGCTTATTGACCGGATAAAAGACGTTAGCGCAAATCCGAATATGCAGATTATGGTTTCAGGAGGCCTCTTTAACCGTGCTGAAGGATTGTGGCAGGAAATCGGAGCCGATTCCTTCGCTGCTACGGCGGAACAGGCGCTGGAAATCGCCACCGGCTCAACGCCTATTGAGCAGATATCGCGAACCATAAACCGCCGGAAAAGAAAACGGATGGATATTCCCGCCGAGACAGAACAGCCAGACGCAAAAATAGTTGCCTGATGAATTAGCCGAAACGGGCCGAAGTTACAATACTATCGCGTATCTTTCTGGAGCTTGTATTCGACCGAGTCAACGAGCGCCTGCCAGGACGCCTCGATGATGTTCTCCGATACGCCGACTGTGCCCCATATATCTTTCTTGTCGCGAGATTCGATAATTACGCGGACGCGGGCGGCCGTGCCTTCCCTCGCGTTGACCACGCGCACCTTGTAGTCAACTAAGTGCATGTCCCTGATGGCCGGGTAGAAGTTCTCCAGCGATTTTCGCAGGGCGTCGTCGAGCGCATTCACCGGGCCGTCGCCTTCGCCGACCATGTGCTCAATATGGTCGCCTATTTTCAGCTTTACCGTCGCCTCGGTGATAAGCTCGCCGCTGTTGCGTTTTTCAACGGTGGTGCTGTATCTGACAAGCTCGAAAGCCGGTTTGTATGTCCCCATAATCTTTCGGACGAGCAGGTCGAAGCTGGCGTCAGCCGCCTCGAATTGATAGCCCTCGTTTTCGAGTTCCTGCACGCGTTCGAGGATTTTTCTTGCCAGCTTCTTGTCTTCGGTGATTTTCGCCTTTTCCAGCTCCGCGAGGATGTTGGATTTGCCGCTAAGCTCGCTGATAAGAAATCGCCGCTCATTGCCGACAAGCTTGGGGTCGATGTGTTCGTATGTGCGTTTGTTTTTTCGCAGGGCATCAACGTGAAGCCCCGCTTTATGAGCGAATGCGCTTTCTCCGACGTATGGCATATTCGTTACCGGGTTCAGGTTGCATATCTCGGAGACAAAGCGGGATACCTCGGTAAGCGTCCTGATTTTTTCCGGGGTCAGGACACTGAATTTCATCTTGAAAGCCAGGTTCGGAATAACCGTGCACAGGTTGGCGTTGCCGCAGCGTTCGCCGAGTCCGTTGATTGT
>JBEKAT010000110.1:0-7801 GCA_050015775.1 Sedimentisphaerales bacterium
GGCGGATACAACGTCCAGGCCGCCAAGATGATCAAAGCAACAACCAATATGATTTTCCACGAGAGATTCTTATCCATATCAAATCCTTGTTATATCCGGCCTTTATTTTTCTTCGTTCGAGAGGTTTTTTCCGATGGCAGAAGCCATGACTCTGATTTTTGTATTGTTCGACTCATCGACCTTTAGCACAACTTCGTCGTCTTTGACATCGACGACGGTTCCGATTATTCCGCCGATTGTCCTGACTTTATCGTTCTTTTTGATGGACTGAACCATCTGCTGCTGCTGTCTCTGGCGTTTTCGGGGTTCGCGGAAGAGGATAAAGTACATAATCACAAAAATGCCGCCGATGAAAAGCAGCTGCAAATAGTTTGACGACTGTGAGTTCATAGGGGCGGTAGTGCGTGAGATGTTTGGGTCGGCGGCCGTCATGGTCCCGGTTGTGCCCTGGTTTTGCCCCACCGGTTCGGCCGGGATTTCCGACTGGCCCTGCGTTTCGGCTGTCTGTGCGACTATCCACAAATTTTCCATATTCGCGTTCCTTTCCGGCTACGGCTCGGCGTTTCTATTCTTTCGGTGGTCCCAGCAACGCCTACGCCGAGACGAGACAAAGAATTCCACTACTTAACAGATAAACGGAAGATATTAAAGCATTTGCGGGCAATAATCAACATCGAAGATTGGGCGTGGGAAATGAATTTGCCAATGGGGTTTGGGGGAATATGGGCGGAAGGGCGAAAGGTTTTGACAGATTTGGTTATCACGATATAATTTGAGGGTTTGCAGCGTGTTATGACGATATATTTTAAGTAAGGTTTGTTTTTTGAGTTCAAAATTATAGACGGGGAAAACAGGATGTCCGAAAGAAGGGGCGTTCGATTATTGGTTCTGTTGACGATAGCGTGTATCGCGTTGCAGTTGGCCGGTGGTTGCGCAGGCCGGCAGCAGGCGGTGGAGCTATACGTTGACGCGGTGTCGTTGAAGGAGTTTAACGAGAACGACAAAGCCATCGCGAAACTCAACCAGGCGACAAAGGCCGACAAGCGGTTCTCGCTGGCACACTCGCTGCTTGGGGAGATTTACGAGCAGAAGCAGGATTATCAAAAGAGCGCGGCATCGTACGATGCCGCGACCCAGCTGAATCCGTGGTCGTTCAGGGATTATTTCAGTTTGGGGCGTGTATATCAGACGATGAAGGAATTTACGCTGGCGGTCAAGGCGTATCGCAGGGCGTGCGAGCTAAAGCCCGACCATTTTGAGGCGAACCTGAATACCGCGAAGTGTCTTTACGAGATAAATGATTACAACCAAGCGATTGCTTATGGGAAAAGGGCGGAGCGGATAGACCCGAATGTCGGTGAGCTTCACCAGCTTTTAGGCAACATATACGACTCGCAGAAGGATTATGAGCAGTCGGTGCGGTCATACAAGCGTGCGCTGGAGATGGACAGCAATGACAGCGGGGTGATGATGTCGCTTGCGGTGGCGTATCTGCGGACGAAACGCGTAGAGCCGGCGAGGGAATTGTTTGCGACGGTGACTCAGTTGCAGCCGGAGAACAGTTCCGCGTATCAGTATCTGGGTTATTGTTTTCTGCAGTTAGGTGACGTAAATCAGGCCATCAACAATTACAGGCAGGCCATTAAGGTAAACAATCAGGACTGGGAGGCGTACCGGGGGCTTGGTGTGGCGTATATGACTAAGGCGCTCGCGGAAGAAGACGCGGGTCTGAAGGCGCAGGCGGTGGAATTGTGGCGACAGTCATTGAGCATCAAACCCGACCAGCCGAGGAGTGACCGGCTTATCAAACTGATAGAGAAATACTCGAAGTAATGAACGGGGAACAGAAAACCAACTTTCCGTCATCCGTTATCAGTCATCCGTCGTCCGTCATCCGCCATTTAATCTTTTGGCCAATCTGCATAGGCGGTCTGGCGTTTGATTTGTGGACGAAAAGCGAGATATTCGCCTGGCTTGAAAATGTGCAGGGTCAGGGCGTAACGATAATAAACGGTTTCCTGCGGCTGCAATTAGCGGTGAATACAGGGGCGGCGTTCGGGATAGCGGAGGGGCATCGGGTGATGCTGGTGGCGGTATCGGCGATAGCGCTGGTGGTTATTTTGGCGATATTTATATTCGCGCGGGGAGAGCGTAAAATCGTTGTCGTTTCGCTGGCGTTATTCGCGGCGGGGGTATCGGGCAATCTTTACGACCGGGTATTCAACGGGGGATTAGTGCGTGATTTTATCGACGTTGTGTATTGGCCCGGGAGGCATTGGCCCGCGTTTAACGTGGCGGATTCGATGTTGTGCACGGCGGTGGGGCTGCTGATTATATCGAGTTTATTTAGCCCAGAATCTTGTCAAAAACCTGCTCAGCCACAAAAATAGGTGCGCCTGAGGCGGCGCCGAGGGCGATTGCATCGGAGGGTCTGGAGTCAACCTCGACGGTTTTGCCGTTCAAGCTGAGGACTATCCTGGCGTAGAAGGTGTGGTTGCGGATGTCGTTGATGATTATTCTTTCGACGCGAGCGCCGAGGGAGCTGATAATGTTGTCGAGCAGGTCGTGGGTCATTGGTCGCGGGGGCTGGATGCCTTTTAGCCGGCGGTCAATGGCGAATATCTCGACGATGCCGATGACGATGGGAAAGCTTCGCTGACCATAGCGTTCCTTAAGGACGATTATCTGCTGGTCGGATGACTCGTTTATTATTATTTTCGAAAGTTCGACTTCGATTTCCATCCCGCCCCCTTTTAATCATTCAATTCTGCCAGGTGTTTTTCGATGGCCTTTAACTGTTCGGTGTATTCAGCCAGTTTTTCTTTTGTCTGAGCAACTACCTCTGGTCTTGCCCTTGCTATGAAGTTTTCGTTGGCAAGTTTTGCTTCGACGCCTTTTTTCCCGCCTTCGATTTGTTCTTTTTGTTTGGTCAGGCGTTTGCGCTCGGCAACTAGATCTATCGCGTCGTGAACATAAATTTGCATTTGGCCTGCTATCGCGGCGGCGGCGTTTTTGGGTTTGGAGGCCGAGAGCGATGCGCTGAATTCTTTGAGATTAGCAATCTGGCAGAGGAGGCCGGCGTCGGCGTTCAGGATTCCTGATGTGTCCTGCGGCGCATTGACGGAGACGACAAGTTTTGAGGAGGGCGGAATGTTGCATTTGCTTCGTATGTCGCGGACGGAGCGAACAACGGTCTGGATATTGTCGATTTGCTGCTCAATCCGCTCATTTATCAGGGCGTCAATTCGTTTTGGCCAGTCAGCTATGACTAATGCTTTAGCGCCGTTTAATTCCGCGACTCCTTTAAGGCCTCGTGTCGGCGCGAGTTCATTTAGTTTCTGGAAGATGCCTTCGGTGATAAACGGCACAAAGGGGTGCAAAAGTCGCAGCGTCTGGTCGAGGACGAAGGCGAGGACATTCTGGGCTATCGGTTTTTGAGCAGAATCGGACATACGCGGTTTGGCCCATTCGAGATACCAGTCGCAGAAGTCGTTCCAGAAGAATTTGTAAATCGCGTTCAACGGTTCGTTGTATTTGAAGGCGTCTATACCATCGGTAACTTCGGCGATTGTTCGCGCGAGGCGAGAGAGAATCCATTTGTCGGTAATCGCTAATTTATTTTTATCGAAGAGGGCCTGGTCGGTGCCTTCGAGGTTCATCATCGCGAAACGAGAGGCGTTCCAGAGCTTGTTGCAGAAATTTCTGCCAATATCCAATTTGGGTGAGGTGTTTTCAACCCTGCCATCGGGCAGCGTCATTTGCGCGACGGGCATTCGGATATCCTGCGTGTCGGTGGTCATACTGGCAAGCGTGAATCGCATCGCGTCTGCGCCGTGGCTATTGATTGCGACGAGAGGGTCGATGCCGTTGCCTAAACTCTTACTCATCTTTCGGCCTTCGCCATCCTGTATCATCGCGTGGATATACACGTCTTTGAATGGTATATCGCCCGCGCAGTATTGGCCCATCATCACCATACGTGAGACCCATAGCGTTATGATTTCGCGGGCGGTGCAGAGGACGTCGCCGGGGTAGAAGGTTTTCAATAACGGCGATTCTTCGGGCCAGCCCAGGGTGCTGAAAGGCCACAACGCCGAGCTAAACCAGGTATCGAGAACGTCGGGGTCGCGCACCCAGCCCTCAGAGACAATCGCTTGTTCAAGCTCTTCAAAGCCGGGTTTGACACAGGCGTAAGTTACAGGCCCCTGCTCGGTTTCAACAACCGTGCTAAATGTGCCATGCTCGCAGCGTTTTTTTTGCCTGCCGGCTTTTGACCAGACAGGTATTTGATGTCCCCACCAGAGTTGGCGGGAGATAGGCCAGTCGCGGAGGTTTTCGAGCCAGGCCTGATATGTTTTGGCGTAACGTTCGGGGATGAATTTCAATCGGCCATCTAATAACGGCTTCAAAGCAAGACCCGCAAGTGAATTAACCGGCACATCAGTTCCGTCGATAAGGCCTTTGCCGAATTTTTGAGCGAGATGGTCAATTGGTTTTTTTACCGCGATATACCACTGGTCCGAAAGATACGGCTCGATGGGGACGTGGCTTCGGTAGCTATGGCCAACCTCGTGGGCGTATGGCCTGATTTCTTCGAGAAGGCCTTCTTCGCGGAACCATTCGACGATTGCCTCGCGTGCCTCGAAACGGTCCATACCGATGAGGTTTTCGACGTCGGGGTTTTTGATTTGCTCCCAGTCCGCCCAGCCGAATTTATCGCTGATTGAGCCATCGGGCGCCATTACGTTGATGACTTCGAGTTTATGTCTTTGACCAATCGCCCAGTCATCAGGGTCGTGGGCGGGGGTAACTTTCAGGAAGCCGGTTGAGAATTTGGCTTTTTCGTCTTCGCTATTGGGATTCGGCAAAACGACGTGCTCATCGGCGATGATGGGGATGATTCTGCCTACGATTGGCAGGCGGACTGATTTGCCTACGAGGAATTTTGCCCTTGGGTCGTTGGGATTCATCGCAACAGCGGTATCGCCCAGCATAGTTTCGGGGCGGGTGGTCGCGACGGTTATATACTCAACTTTTTTACCGTCAATCTGAACCGGCTCGACCAATGGGTAACGCAGATACCAGAAATTTCCCTGAATTGTCTCGTGCTCGACTTCATCATCGGCAAGCACGGTCTGTGTGGCGGGGTCCCAGTTGACGAGACGTTTGCCTCTATATATTAAGCCATCTTTGAAGAGATTGAAAAACGTGGCCCTGACCGCTTTGGCGCAGGTTTCATCCATTGTGAAACGCGTTCGCTGCCAGTCGCAGGAGCAGCCCATCGCCTTTAGCTGGTCGATGATTCGAATTTCGTATTCGTCTTTCCAGGCCTGGACGCGGGCGACAAATTCATCGCGTTTGAAATCGGTGCGTTTTTTGCCTTCTTCGGCCAGGATTCTTTTTTCAACGACGGTCTGGGTAGCGATGCCGGCGTGGTCTGTGCCGGGCATCCAGAGGGTATTGAGGCCGAGCATCCTGTGATAGCGGATGAGGATATCCTGAAGGGTGTTATTGAGCGCGTGGCCCAGGTGCAGCGCGGCGGTAACATTGGGCGGGGGTATGACGATTGTGTAGGGTTTTCTTTTTGCACCATCCGGCTCGGCGTGGAAATAATTACCCGCGGCCCAAATCTGGTCTGCCTGCTGTTCGGTGTTCTTTGGTTCGTAAACTTTGCTTAATTCTTCAGCCATATAACGCCCAAAAGATTCCCTGAAATAAAAAATTCCGGCAGGCAAACACACCTGCCGGAATCTAATCTTAATCAAACAACAGGGTAATGTAAAGCAAAGCGGTTAGTCGAGGTTCATCGTCATCAGGAATTCCGCGTTGGTTCGGCACTTTTGCAGCCGGCCCTTGAGCAGTTCTATGGCTTCGACGTGGTTCATTTCGCTGAGCACTCTTCGCAGCCGATAGGTAAGGGCAAGCTCTTTTGGGGCAAGCAGGAGCTCTTCTCTTCTGGTTCCGCTTCTGCTTATGTCGATTGCGGGATAGACGCGACGGTCAACAAGTTTCCTGTCGAGGTGCAGTTCCATATTGCCCGTGGCCTTGAATTCCTCGAATATGACTTCGTCCATTTTGGAGCCGGTGTCGATGAGGGCGGTTGCGAAAATGGTCAGTGAGCCGCCTTCCTCGACTTTTCGAGCGGCGCCGAAGAATTTTTTGGGCATCTGCATTGCGCTGGCGTCAACGCCGCCTGTGAGGATTTTGCCTGAGTGGGGCATTTCGGAGTTGTATGCCCTTGCCAGTCGCGTAATCGAATCCAAAAGAATGACCACGTCGTGGCCATATTCGACCATTCGTTTTGCTTTTTCGATGACGACTTCGGCGACCTGGCAATGGCGCGAGGCCGGCTCATCGAAGGTCGAGCTTATTACCTCGACGTCGGGAGCGGTTTTGCGTTCCATTTCGGTAACTTCCTCTGGTCGCTCGTCTATCAAAAGCACAATCAATTTGATTTGCGGGTTATTGGTTGATATGGCATTTGCCATTTTCTGGAGCAGGACGGTTTTGCCTGTTCTGGGCGGCGCGACGATGAGCCCTCGCTGGCCTTTGCCGACGGGGGTCACCAGGTCGATTATCCGCATATTCAGCTCTTCCGGGGTTGTCTCCATTATTATTCGTTCCAGCGGATGCAGGGGCGTGAGGTCGCTGAAGACGGTTTTTTCGGCGAGGCGGTCGGGGTCTTCGAAGTTGATGGCCTCAACGCGGAGGAGGGCGAAGTATTTTTCGGAATCTTTTGGCGGGCGAATCTGGCCCGAGACGGTGTTACCCGTTCGCAGGCCGAAGCGTCGTATCTGAGAAGGCGAGACGTAAATATCGTCGGGGCTTGAGAGGTAATTATAGTCGGGGTTGCGCAGGAAGCCGTAGCCGTCGGGCAGGACTTCGAGGACGCCCTCGCCATACATCAGGCCGTTCTGGCGGATGCGTTCCTTGAGGATTCTGAAAATAAGCTCCTGTTTTTTGAGGGCGGTATATTCGGTGATGCCGTCCTTCTTGGCCATTTCGTGGAGCTCGGAGACGCTCAGCTTCTGAAGGTCCGTAAGGTACAGTTGCCCCTTTTTTACCCGTTCGTATTTTTCGTGAGTGGATTCCGCTTCGGTCTTTTGCGTTCCGTTGGTCTCATCGACGACCTGGACACCGGCCTGCGGTTCGTTATTGACCACGGCCTGCGTCTGAGGTTCTGCCTGTTCGGGCTGCTCGACGATTTCTGCCTCGTCCTGACCCCGTTTTTTCCTTCTGCCCTTTCCGCCGCCTTTAATCATATTCGCTCCTATATCTGCTAACAACCAAGTTACAAGTTAATGTTATCCCGCCCCTTTTAACCGCGCGGGACTCTTTAAGCTGAAGCAAAACCGCTCAAATCTCTCCATCATCCGCCCATCGGCGTTCATTTGCCTGGGGGGTTATGCCCGGTAATCCGCAGGTGCCCAACAGCCAGTTTTTGTTCCCGATGCCAATATCAAGCTGATTTTCCGGACCCCAGCGCGAAATTTTTACTGCGCTGAGTGTGGCTGAATTGGTTTTAAGGCGTTATGTCAGTATCCCCAAACCGGGTACGCTTATCCAAACACTGCGCTGAACTGCACTTATCCTTTATCCACAATGGTTGAGAAAATACAAGCGATTTGTTTGGACAAGCCCGATAAGTCGGAATTGTTATCGACGATATTATCGGCGATACGTTTCTTTTTGTCCAGAGAAATCTGAAGATTTTCGCGAATTTTTAGCTGGTCGGCGTCAAAAACGCCTGTTTTTTTGGCTCTTTCAAGGCGTAATGGGGGTGCGCAATCGACAAAAATGA
>JBEKAT010000111.1:0-7796 GCA_050015775.1 Sedimentisphaerales bacterium
TTGTCGGCGAGGTCCGGGTAATACGCGAACAACTGCCTCGCCATAAACATACCCTTGTAACAAATCGTTTTGCAGGATAGCGAAGTAACGTAAAAATCTTCACCGTTTTTGCCTAATTTTTCTCGCACAAGTCGTTCAGCTCGACGTCTGGCCATATAAAGCCGGCGCTCAAACAGGTCGCTCTGCAAATCTACTCCGTAAACGAATATCTGTCGTATCGATGGCTCCGCGGCAAGCGCTATTTCACCAAGGCAGTCGTTGGCGGTTGGCACGTCACGCCAGCCGATTATCTTCATACAGTGGTGGCACAGGGCTGATTCGAGAATCTGATCGCATTGTTTCCGAATTTCGGCGTTTTTTGAGCCGAAGACCATTCCCACCGCGTAGAACGCCGGCTCAGGCAAAGTAAACCTAAGCCGTGAGCATTCTTCCACGAAAAATTCGTGCGGAATTTGAAACAGAATACCCGCCCCGTCGCCGGTTATTTCGTCTGCGCCTGCTGCGCCGCGGTGGTGAAGGTTTATCAGTATTTCTTTGCCGTATTCGATTATCGAATGGTCACTTGTACCGTTTATGTTCACGACCGCCCCTATGCCGCAAGCGTCGTGCTCACGCCGGACTTCGTAAAGCCCCTGGTCTTGTTGTCTCATTATTTCCTTATGCATCGTTTGTTCTGCCGTATGTTTACCGGCTCACTAACCCTTCTCGCGCAAGTGATGAATGCGCATTTTATTATACGTCCGGCGAGATTGCAATTCTTCTCCATTCGGGTAATATGACCCATAAGCGATATTGATATTGTTTGCAGAATATCTTATGCTGGTACACATAAAATGGGGCGAGGCCCGACTCGTTTGGCCGACCGAAGGTCAGTTACATGAGCGGGCCTCACCCGCAACCCAATGCCCACTGCACGACCATTCGTGCAGCTTCGCCCTGATTAAATACAACAAACCACGATTGTTTTACGCATCGTAATACAGATGGAACTCATGCGGATGCGGCCGCAGAGCTATTTCGTCTATTTCCTTTTCGCGTTTCCACTGAATCCACGTCTCAATCAGGTCTTCAGTAAAGACATCGCCCTCAGTGAGGAACTTATGGTCCTTCTCGAGCGCATTCATCGCTTCTTCGAGCGAGCCGGGCGCCTGTTTGGTCTTTGACAACTCTTCTGGAGAAAGCTCGTAGACGTCCACGTCCATTGGCTTACCAGGGTCGAGCTTGCGTTTGATACCGTCGTTGGCTGCCATAAGCATCGCGGCGAAAGTGAGATAGCCGTTACAGCTCGGGTCCGGGCAGCGGAACTCAACGCGTTTTGCCTTTGGACTCGGTGAGTACATCGGGATACGGCAGGCGGCTGACCTGTTGCGTGCCGACATACAAAGATTTACCGGCGCCTCAAAGCCCGGAACAAGCCGACGATATGAGTTTGTCGTCGGCGCTGCAAATGCTATGATGGCCGGCGCATGGGTGATAAGCCCGGCAATCGCGTGCAAAGCGAGGTCTGAAAGGCCTGCATAACCCTTTCCTGCGAACAGGTTGACGCCCTTTTTCCACAGCGAAAAATGCGTGTGCATGCCGGAGCCGTTGTCCTGGAATATCGGTTTGGGCATAAACGTCGCCGTTTTGCCGTGGCGTTTGGCCACGTTCTTGACGATGTATTTATACCACATAAGCTGGTCAGCTTGTTTGACTAACGGTGCGTAAAGCATGTCGATTTCGGCCTGGCCCCCTGTTGCGACTTCATGGTGGTGTTTCTCGACCACTATACCGACCTTCTGCATTTCCTCGACCATTTCAGTCCTGATATCCTGCTGAGTGTCGGTCGGGCTTACAGGGAAATAGCCGCCTTTATACGACGGTTTGTATCCGAGGTTGGGTTCTTCGAAACGGGCAGTGTTCCAGTTACCTTCCACCGAATCGATTGAGTACATACCGGTATGCTGGTTCTGCTCATATCTAACTTCGTCGAAGATAAAGAATTCCGGTTCAGGGCCGTAATATGCGGTATCTGCCAACCCGGTCTTTTTCGCGAATTCAGCCGCCTTTTTGGCAATATTTCGCGGGTCGCGGTTATACTCTTCGCGTGTGATGGGGTCGATGATGTCCGTAAGAACGCTCACCGTCGGCTTTGCGAAAAACGAGTCCATCACAACCGTGCTCAGGTCTGGAACCGCCATCATATCCGACTGGTGAATCGGCTTCCAGCCGCGGATTGATGAGCCGTCGAAACCAAGACCTTCCTCTAAGGACTTTGCGTCGAGGAACTCAATTGGGAACGTGCAGTGCTGCCAGGTGCCAAGAAGGTCGACGAACTTCAAGTCCGCCATATTGGCATTGTTCTTTTTTGCGAAATCAAAAAATTCTTTCGGAGTCATTTTTCCACCTCTCTAATAAAATTGGGTTGCTGATATTTTTTCCGCTACGAGCGGATTATTTTTTATCCTATTGCCAGATTTCCTTTTTCACCCGTTCTGATACGAATACATTCGGGCAGGTCAATCACAAATATCTTGCCGTCGCCGATTTGCCCTGTTCTTGCGCCTTCAATTACCGCTTTTATCGTCGGCTCGACAAACGCCTCGTTTACTGCTATCTCCAACTTTACCTTTCTCAATAAACTACCCTGTTCCTTATGGCCTCGATAGACCTCTGCTACACCTTTTTGTCTGCCTCTGCCAACAACATTCGACACCGTCACAAGGTGAATCTCTTTTTCCTCTAATTTTTTGAGCACTTCGTCCAGTCGGTCCGGCTGAATCACAGCGATTATATACTTCATTTGCCCTGCCCTTTTTCACTTAGTCAATAATTGTGTATGCCGCTTCTCGATGCTGCGTCAGGTCAAGTCCTACTCGTTCCTCATGTTCGCTTACCCTAAGTTTAATCACCGCGTCCACGAACTTAAGAAGCACCGCGCCTACAATGAAGGAATATACAACTGTTACAATCACCGCCTTGGTTTGTATCCACAATTGTAACGGATTACCATACAATAAACCATCAGCTCCATCCGGGTTAATCGTTTTTGTTGCCCATATTCCCGTCGCAATCACGCCCCAGATGCCGCCGATTCCGTGGACTCCAAAGGCGTCTAATGAATCATCGTAGCCAAGTTTGGTTTTAAGGCAGGTTACTACCAGCCATGGGAATATTCCTGCTCCTATGCCAATCCATATTGCTCCAACGGGCGTAACATATCCGGATGCTGGCGTAACCGCTGCCAGACCCGCCACCGCGCCGGTAATCATTCCCAAAGTCGTCGGCTTCTTATATTTAAGCCAGTCAAGGATTGACCACGTTACGCCAGCGATTGCGCCTGCTATATGCGTAACTGCGAAAGCGTTGCCCGCGAGTCCCGATGCCTTCAGGGCGCTGCCGGCGTTAAAACCGAACCATCCAAACCACAGCAGGCCCGCACCAAGTGCCGCAAACGGCAAATTGTGCGGAGGCGAGATACCATTTGGATAACCTTGCCGTTTTCCCAGTATCAGGGCTGCCGCCAAGGCCGTCATACCTGCGTTAATGTGGACCACCGCACCCCCGGCGAAATCGAGCACGCCCATATTTTTAAGGAAACCGCCGTTGCCCCAGAGCCAGTGCGTAATTGGGTCATACACGATTGTCGCCCACAGCAGGATGAAAATCACAAACGCGGAGAATTTCATCCGTTCGGCGAATGCTCCTATGATTAACGCAGGCGTTATAACTGCGAACATCATCTGGAACATCATAAAAACCTCGTGCGGGATTGTTGGTGCATAGGCGGCATTTGGCGCCATACCGACGTTTGTCAAAAAAGTCCAGTCCAGCCCGCCGATTATGCCGTGCTTGTCCGGCCCGAATGACAAACTGTATCCGCACACGACCCATTGGATACTGATTATGCACAGGGCCATAAAGCACTGCATCAGGACCGACAGCATATTTTTGCGTCGAACCAGCCCGCCATAGAAAAACGCCAGGCCGGGCGTCATAAGCATAACAAGCGCTGCGCTCATCAATACCCACGCCGTATCACCTGCGTTGATTGTCGAATTTTGACTTGTCAAAGAACCTGCTTCAACCAGTTGCTGCGTTTCACAAATCCCTGTTCCGGCGGTCAATAAAATAACCACCGCTATGGCCAGAGTCATTCTCATTTCTCTGTGCTCCTCGGCTGTTTACTGGAACGAACTTTCTTCGTGTTTACATAAAACGGCTGTACTGCATAAGCTTTGCAAATCTTATGCCAAGATGCCTTATTTATGGCCGTTTTAATGTAATGTCTTGTCTATGCTGAAGTTACGTTCAATAAATCCTCAGAGCAAGCAAAGAAACAATCTACATTATTGTGTATCTTTCAAAAAATATTTACATTTTTGTTGTTTTTCGTGTTAAAATGGGGACTCTGCCAGCCGTGGCACAGAGCCCGCCCTGACAAGACAAGATGTCTCGTCCCGTCATTTTAGTCGGGTTCGGCGCTAACCGATTGCCTCATTGCCCTTTTCACCCGTTCTGATGCGGATACATTCGGGCAGGTCAATAACAAATATCTTGCCGTCGCCGATTTGACCTGTTCTTGCGCCGTCAATGATTGCTTTAATGGCCGGCTCAACGAACGCCTCATTTACTGCTATCTCTAAGTGCACTTTTCTCAACAAGCTGCCCTGTTCCTTGTGGCCCCGGTAAACTTCGGCTATACCTTTTTGTCTGCCCCGGCCGACAACGCTCGATACTGTTACAAGGTGAATCTCTTTTTCCTCTAATCTTTTCAGCACTTCATCAAGACGGTCCGGCTGAATTACTGCGATTATGTATTTCATTGGTCTATTCCTTTCTCGTTTAATCAATAATGGTATACGCGGCTTCGCGGTGTTGTGTTAAATCCAGACCGACGCGTTCTTCGTGCTCGGTTACCCGCAATTTCATTACCACGTCCACAACCTTGAGCAGGACTATACCAACGACGAACGAATATACTACTGTAACAGCCACAGCTTTAATCTGAATCCAGAGCTGAATGGGATTGCCGTAGAGTAGGCCGTCGGCCCCTGCGGGATTTACCGTTTTTGTGGCAAAGATACCAGTTGCTATCGCTCCCCACATACCGCCGACGCCGTGGACGCCGAAGGCATCAAGCGTATCGTCATAGCCAAGCAGGTTTTTGAAATGAGTTACAGCAAACCACGGAATAACACCAGCGCCTATGCCAATCCATATTGCGCCCATTGGATTGACGAATCCGGAAGCAGGGGTTATTGCTACCAGGCCTGCCACTGCACCGGTAATCAGACCAAGCGTCGTGGGCTTTTTGTGTTTAAGCCAGTCAAGAATTGCCCAGGATACACCTGCTGCCGCAGTGGCAACATGGGTCGCGGTAAATGCGCTGCAAGCTAAGCCGCCAGCGCCGAGGGCGCTACCCGCATTGAATCCGAACCAGCCAAACCACAGCAACGCCGCTCCCAACACTGCAAACGGAAGATTATGAGGCGGAGAAATTCCATTTGGATACCCTTGCCGACGGCCAAGCACAAGCGCCGCCGCAAGAGCGGTCATACCAGCGTTAATATGCACCACGGTTCCACCGGCGAAATCCAAGGCGCCCCAGTTTCTTATAAATCCGCCTACTCCCCATACCCAGTGTGCAACGGGATCATAAACGACAGTCGCCCACAACAGCATAAAGACGCAGAACGCCGAAAATTTCATTCGCTCGGCAAATGCACCCAGAATCAACGCGGGCGTAATAACGGCGAACATCATTTGGAACATCATAAATAGTTGATGCGGAATTGTCGGGGCGTAATCGGCGTTTGGAGTAAGTCCCACGTTCTTCAGGAAAGACCAGTCAAGCCCGCCTATAAGTGAACGGTGGTCGGGGCCAAAAGATAAACTGTAACCGAAGAGCACCCATTGCAAACTAATCAGGCACAGTATCATCAGGCATTGCATTAGCACTGAGAGCATATTTTTGCGACGAACCAGCCCGCCGTAGAAAAACGCCAGGCCGGGGGTCATAAGCATTACAAGTGCAGTGCTTATAAGCACCCACGAGGTGTCTCCCGTGTCAATTTTCGGCGCCGGAGCCGCAACTGCCGCAGCCGGCGTCGCACTCGACGCGGGTACTGCAGTATCACAAAATGCGGTTCCTGCACTCAACAAGATGAGTATTGTTGAAATAAGTATTCTTTTCACGGCTTTGTACTCCTTGTAAAAATTGATAATTAGTTGTCCACCAATACCGGCTGTCTGTAATATTCTTCGCAAACCTTGTGCCAGGATACCTTGTTGGTGGTCGTTTTTACATAAGGCCTTGTAAAAGCCGCGGTTACGCTTGCTGAAAATATTAAATTGCCAAAAAGCATAGTTACATTTTTGTATATCTAACTCGATACTTTTACATTTATGTCGTTTTTAGCGTTTTTAATATGGGCTCTGCCAGCCGTGGAACAGAGCCCATTAATACCAGGACGGTCCTTAATGGGGTCCTGTTATTTTATCGCAGAATCACCACGTTCTCCCGTGCGAATTCTTACGGCATCATCAACGGGCGAGATAAATATCTTGCCGTCGCCGACCTTGCCGGTAAAAGCGGTCTCTTGTATGGCCTTTACAATTTTATCTGCGTCGCTGTCTTTGACCACAACTTCAATCCTTGCCTTGGTCATTAGCCCGACTTTATAAGTTTTGCCCCGGACCTCCTGTTGGAGGCCTTTTTGCTTACCGTGACCTTCGATTTCAGTAATCATAAGGCCCGGATAGTCAACTTTTTTCAGGATGGCACATATATCAGCGACCTTAGCGTGTCGAACAATAGCTTCAATCCTCTTCATTTTTAGGTTCCTTTCTTAATGGCTCTATACAAAAACCTTCAGTATTTAGAGCGGTATCAGTCTTTGCTAAATCGCAGACACACCTTTTTCCCCGGTTCTAATTCGCATTGCTTCCGACGCGTCCATCACAAAGATTTTCCCATCGCCTGCTTCGCCGGTATATAAAACTTCTCTTATTATTTTCATTACGTATGGGACATCCCACTTTTTGACTAATATATCGACCCGGTCTTTCGGAACAAAATATGTCATATCGATGTCAGAGTCCTCATTATCCGTATCTATATGACCTCTCTGTCTGCCGAAACCTTTGACTTTAGTTACCGTCATTCCCATAAGAAGCTCTTCGTCTTTAAGGACCTCGGCCAGGATGTGAAGCCGTTCAGGACGGATGACGACCGATATCATCTTCAAGTCGTAGGTTTTGCTCACTGTGCCGACGGCGACGTACAAAAAGCTCGCAATGGCCCAGGCGCCGCACATATAGAAGCAAATCTTTGCCTCCGTTTTCGAATCGGCGTTGCCGATGGCATACAGGTAAATTATTGCTGCCAGCATAATTACGTTCGCAATTACCCCGAGGACGGGAATAATCCCGTGTTTCAGGAGTTTGAAGTCGGCCCTCTTTTTGAAAGCGACAATTGTCCATACACAGGTCAAGCCATAGAGGACAAAGGTGCCGAAGTTCGAGGCGAGCGTAATTCCCGTAAGACCGACTACGGAGCGGACTCCTATGGCGGCGATTATGCAGGAAACAATTACCAGCGTCCACAAAGCCGTATGAGGGGTGCCGTGCTTGCTTATGAAGCTGAGGTATTTCGGTAATTCAAGGTCTTCTCCCATACCGCAGGTGACGCGGACGGCCGTGTTCATACAGCTTAAAGTCGTGCCGATTACGGCGATTGCCACGGTTACGGCCATAGTAATCATCAGGCCAAAGCCGAGACCATGAAACAAACTGTTGCCGAGTATTTGCGCGAG
>JBEKAT010000112.1:0-7786 GCA_050015775.1 Sedimentisphaerales bacterium
TTCCGGGGCGTTGTGCCGATGCGATTAGTTGACATTTTTCGGGTCTCCTTGCCAATAAAGGTTTTACACAACTCTTTTATCGGCTCTGGGAGACCTTTTTTCTTCACATCCTTAAGGAACTGTCATTCGGGACAGCCACCTATTATTGTAAACAGTTCAGTCCAAAGCGACGGATTTTCTCATCTGTTTGATTTCACTTCGGCGGCGCTTGCGGAGCAGGCGTTTCTGTTTTTCGCCGTGGGGAACGCCGGTTTCTTTTCTTACGGGTATATCTCTGAGAGCGGCCTTGAGCAATTCAACGAGACGGTTTTGTGCTGATTTGCGGTTTGCGCTTTGGGTCCTGTGACGTTGTGAGACAACCGTCAGCAAGCCATCGTCTGAAATCCGCGATGAAAGCCGGTCAAACAGAATCTCTTTTTGTTCAGCAGTCAGACCTCGACTGTGGCTGATATCGAAAAGCAGAGTAACGCGGGTATTGACCTTATTGACGTTCTGCCCGCCGGGACCGGCACTGCGGGAAAATCGATAAACGATATCGCCCTCGCTGATGACCGTCTCGTCGGTTATCCGAATCATAACTAACTTCCCGCAACTGCCTACGTCAGTTTGGCTGCCGCGTCCGCGACAAGTTTGCCTATCGGCATACGGTTCGGGCAGCGGGATTCTGCGATGCTGTAATCGACGCTCAGCAAACGCTGTTTTACGTCAGCCGGGAACTCAGCGAACACCGCTTTGGCCTGGGCAATATCGCCGTAGCTGTCGTGATACATCAATGCCCGCATAATATCGCTGACCGGTACGCCCGAAGCCGCCGGCCCGCAAATGTGCGCACAGCCCGCGCAATATCCGCTGCGGGTCGCCTGTGCGTATTGCCTGAGGACGTCCATATCCTCGGCGGCAAGTTTGGTTTTATCGAGTGCGACAGCAATATTGGTCATCAGCATTGTAGTGCTGGTCATCGAAGAGCAAACCGTGCTGATGCGTTGGTCATCCATTACGGCTTTTATTTTCGCCTGGCCTTCGGTGAAACCCTTTTCGAGAAAATGAGCAAGCATTTTTTTGTCGGCTTCGGCTTCAGCGGCAGCAGCATTGGCATCGGCCGGCCCCCTGCGTTGCCGCATTGCCTGCGTCTTCATCGCGATAAGACCGATACCCGCCTTGTGGCAGGCGTCGATTGCGTCCTGCATCTGCTTGTCCTGCATTAGTCGGAAGTCATATTTCATCATTATGGCGTCAATCCAATCGAGCTTCGAGGCAGCCATAAGACACTGAGGCATATTCTCGTGGGTGCTGAAGCCGAAGTGTTTTATCACGCCCTGCTTCTTGGCGTTTTCTGCCCATTTTTTTATGTCGTCGGTGAATCGCACCATATCATTTACCATATAAACGCCGAAATACAGGTCGATGTAATTCGTATTGAGCTGCTTCAGTGACGTTTGCAGGCATTTTTCCAAATCGTCGGGCGTTTTCGATTTGTTTTCCTTGGTAACGAGGAATATGTCTTTTCTAAGGTCGGGATTTTTCGCCAAAAAACCACCGATGCTTTGTTCGCTCGCCCCGTTTCCGGCTGCCAATGAAGTATCCCAGTGGTTCACGCCCCAGTCGAGCGACTGTCTCAAAACCGCCGGCTCACCGGGCCTGCCCAGCCCCAGCGAAAGCACGGGGACTTCAACGCCGGTTTTGCCGAGTTTGCGTTTCGGCACTTTTTGAACTGGTGGTTGTGCCGCCGGTACATTCGGCTCATTGGCGCCAGCCGCGTTGGCTTTTGCCGCCGCAATTACGCTGCCCACCCCGACCAGTCCCGCCGTCTTCAGAAAATTCCTGCGATTGATTCTCTTGTCATCTTGTCTCGACATGTCCTTATACCTCCAAATCGATAACGCCTGTTTTGTTTGGCCACGCGGTTATTGCCGCGCAATCCGGTCATCCTGCTTTAAGTTAATATATTCGGGCGGTATTGTCAAATCGGGCGGCCTTTGAGCAAGCATAGTCAGGTAAATTGCCTGCTGCTTTTCGCTGTTTGCGCCGGAGAAAATGAAAAGGCCAATCAGCGCAAGCCACGGGTTGTAGAAAAACCCGAGGACGACAAAAAGAAGGGCTATTGCTTTGCCGATTGTTACCGCCCACAACGTAGCTCGCAGAAAACCAAATTTTAACGCAAGGATGCTTCTAAAAACCCTGCCGCCGTCCATAGGCAGAGCAGGAATGAGGTTGAATACCGCCAGCACTATGTTGGCCGCGATAAGGTCGGTAATAAATATCTGGGAAGCGGTTAGACCGGAGTTATTACTAAGAGCGACAGCCATTTTCATGCCGCCAAATAAGGCGAGCAGAATCGCTATCACGATATTTGTGGCCGGGCCCACGATTGATATCACTATTTCCTGCGATGGTTTGGTCGGCATCATATCGATTGCGGCGACGCCCCCGATGGGCAGCAGAGTGATGCTCTTTGGCTCCCTGCCGAAACGGCGGGCGACCAAACTATGGGAAAGCTCGTGAATGACAACGCAGGCGAATATCGCGCACACAAACAGCACCGACAACCCGGCCTGCCCAAAGCCTTCCTTTATATCCGAGAAGAACACATACAGCAGCAGCAAAAAGAACGTGACGTGAATGCGGAGTTTTATGCCGAACAGCCGGCCTGCGTTTATCGACCATTTCATAAAGTTACTGTTTCCGTATAAACAAAATTTTACCAGTTATACGAGTGATTGCCGCAACGGGTGCTAAACATTGTGGTTCGCTTCAATCAGTCCGCCAGTCGTTTGCCCAGTTCGTATGCCTCATTCAGCCGGTCCGGCTTTTTGAGAATATCGCCCTTCTCGCCTACCCCGCCTACAACTACACTGCCGACCAATCGCATCTCAAGGTAGTCAAACGATTTTTTAAAAAGCTCAACGAGGGGTCTTGCGGTGTCGAGGTCATCGTCTTCGAAAGGTATTATCGTAGCCGCGTTTTTGCCTTTGATTTTCACCCTGTTTTCGGGGCAGTTAAAATACACGAACCGGTCGATAAACGCTTTCATCAGTGCCGTCGGCCCAAACCAGTAAACTGGCGTGCCGAACACAATCGCGTCGCTTTCGCTTATTTTCTGATACAGGTCGAGCATATCGTCGCGTTTGCAGCAGGGTTTGCCTTTCCAGCAGACGTGGCAGCCGTCGCACTCGCGGATATTCAGGCCCGCCAGCCAAATCGTATCGACTTGTGCACCTTTCGATGCCGCCCCTTCGGCCAGTTTACGGACAAGCAAATCCGTATTGCCGCCTTTGCGGGGACTGCCTACAACAACCAAGATTTTTTTCATTGTCGGATGCTTCCACTATCCTTCATTCAGTTATCTACTTTCAACTAAGATTCAATTGTTTCGCCGCTGCTGACAGATTCTGGCGGTTATAATCAGGTATCACACCGGTTACATCCGGGCCTGCATTAAGCAACAGATTTGCCTGTGTCTTTCGTGCCCTGTGATACCAGTCGCAGATTGTCGCTACCGACGGCTGCTTTTTATCATCACCTTTTTTCCAAAACCAGCCCGGTGCAAGGCTATCGCAGTATTCCAGCGGCAGATATACCTTTCTGCCGTCGGCCCCGGTAAAAACGGGGTCCGTAATCGGCTCGCAGATTTTCCCCTTCCAGACAAAGTCGAAACGTTCCGCCGTGCGGGCATCTACGGGAAGATACTTCACCCGGCCCGGACTGTCGCTGCTGGAATTGTTCAGGACGAGGCAATCCGGCTGCAATTTATGAACGAGCCCATAAAGCTCATTCCACTGCCATCTTTCTCCGTGCTTTAGACCGCTGGCGGGATTCTTTCCCCAATTTGGGTCCCATGGCCAATCTTTTGTCGGGTGGTCCTTCACCCACGCCCCGTCAAACCAGAGTTCCAGCACGTCGCCGTAATCGGTAAGCAGCTCGGTGACCTGATTTCGCACGTATTCATTATAGGCCTGGTCATCTCCAAACTGTCGAAAGTTATTGTCAATCAGGCAATAATAGAATCCGGTTTTGAGCCCCGCCTTTCTAAATTCATCAACGAACAGGTGGACGATGTCCTTTTTCATCGGAGAGTTCTTTACCGAATATTCGGTGTGTTTGCTTGGCCAGAGACAGAAGCCATCGACATGCTTGGATGTAAGCACGGCGTATTTCATACCGGCTTCGGCCGCTGCGCCCGCCCACTGTGCGACATCCAGTTTTTCAAAAACAACCTTTTCGGCCGGAAATTTCCCGTCTCCGTAGCTGACCCCTCTGATTGTGCCGGGTCCAAAATGAATGAACATCCCGTAGCCCAATTTCATCCATGCCGCCTGCGACTTTGTCGGCTTTACCTCCGTATCGCCTTCTTCAGCCGTGACGTATTCGGCAGCAAGAGCAGCCGCGGCATAACCGGTGAGCCGGAGGAAATTCCTTCTCGAAATATTTCTCCATCTCATAAAATGCTCCAGGCTGCTTTTAGCCCTATACCGAACCGTCGCCTTCGCGGGTGATTTTTGCGCCGACGGGATTGAGCCGCTCCTCGATTTTTTCGTAGCCGCGGTCGATGTGATAAACCCTGTTGATTACGGTTGTTCCTTCTGCCGCTAACGCGGCTATTACAAGGGCGGCGGATGCGCGCAGGTCCGACGCCATAACGGGCGCCGCGATAAGCTTTTTGACCCCCGATACAATTACGGTTGCGCCTTCTTTCCTCAGGTCGGCTGCCATTCTCGCAAGCTCCGCGACGTGCATAAATCTGTCCGGAAAAATCTTTTCGATGATGATGCTGTTTCCCTCCGCCAAAGCCAGCAATGCCATAAACTGCGCCTGAAGGTCGGTTGGGAAGCCGGGATACGGCTGGGTTGTGATATCTGTCGGCCTGACTTGGCCTGAGCAGGCGACTATGCAGCCGGAATTTTCGGCTTCGACAGTAACACCGATATTGCGGAGCTTGTCAACGACCGCCATCAGGTCTCCGAGCCGGCAGTTTTGTATGTGCAGGCAACCTTTGGTAATCGCTGCCGCCGCCATAAATGTCCCCGCCTCAATCCGGTCGGGTATAACTTCGTATTCGAAGGGTCTAAGCTGCTTAACGCCATCAATTATCAAACGAGGCGAGCCGATGCCAGTTATTTTTGCGCCCATTTTGTTAAGGCAGTTCGCCAAATCGGTAACTTCCGGCTCACAGGCCGCGGATTCGATTACCGTCTTGCCTTTGGCTAATGTCGCCGCCATCATCACATTTGCCGTGCCCAGAACGGTTGAGCCGAAAGGCCCGCCCAGAAATATCTCGCTGCCCCGTAAGCCCTTGGTCGCGTCCGCGACGATATAGCCGTTTTCGAGGTCAATCTGAACCCCAAGCTCGCGCAGGCCGCGAAGGTGGATATCGACGGGGCGATAACCGATTGCGCAGCCGCCGGGCATCGAGACCTGTGCCTTGCCGCACCGCGCCAAAAGCGGGCCGAGAATGCAGATTCCCGCGCGCATCTTGCGGACGATGTCATATTCGCCCACGGGTTTGCCTATTGTGATCGAGTCAATGCTGATATCGCCGTCGGGTTCTCTCGCCACCTTGCAGCCGATGTCCACGAGCAACTGTCCGAAGACCGAAATATCCGAAAGCCGGGGAGCGCCCCTCAGGATTGATTTGCCCGGCGCAAGTATCGCCGCGGCCATAATCGGCAGTGACGCGTTCTTGGAACCGTTGACGGATATCGTGCCCGAAAGCCGAACCGGTCCTTCGATTCGAAATGTGTCCATATCTATTTTCCTTGAAAAGCCAAATCGAGTTCGTGTATGGTAATACAAACGATTGTTTTTATCAAGAGAGGCAACGGCAATTGTGGATATCACAAAAATAACAAGTATTCTCGAAGAGCTTGGCGGCCAGACCACCATAGCCGACCTCATTGTCTGCGCGGGCGGCGCATTGGTGCTGTCGGTCTGGGCGCTCAGAACATCTATGGGCACAAAGGCGCTCGACAATTCGCCGGTCAGGGAAAATAATATGCCGCCTCTTTGGGCTCTTATACCGTTTTTTTTGTGGTTTGGGACGGTATCAGTGTTGTTTTTCGTCAAGGGAAAATTATTGGCCGGCCTGCCCGACTGGCAGGACGCTTTTGTTGATAACCTGATACTCTGCATCGGCGTCATCCCCGTAATCGTTACCAGCGTAATGATAGCAAGGATAACTTTTGTCCGCGGCATCAGGGGCCTGGGGCTTAATCCGACAACCATTCCGCGTGACTTTGGCGCTGCTTTGCTCAATCTGCTCGCCATTATGCCGGTCGTCCTCGGCGCGATTATCCTGACGACCATCGTTGGCAAATTAATCTTAGGCGATAAATTCCAAATGCCGCAGCACGAGGAATTAAAACAGATAATCGCCTATTCCCAGTGGCAGGTGCGTGCCCTGATTGTTTTCACCGCCGTTGTGGTCGTGCCGTTTGTGGAGGAGCTTATTTTCCGCGGGATGATTCAAACTTTGCTGCGGTCATATATTATCAGGCCCTGGCCCGCTATTTTTTTGGCATCGTTTGTCTTCGTTGTTTTTCACGCAGACGCACCGCACTGGCCCGCCTTATTCGTCCTGTCGATTTGCCTCGGCTATACTTATGAAAAAAGCGGGTCGCTTTTCCGCTCCGTTTTCGTCCACGCGCTCTTCAACGCGATGAGCGTTCTCGCCGCTTTGAATCAGTAAACAAGCCGTTTTTTGAGCCGTTTGACCGCGAAAAAGCCAACGACAGAAATGAATACTATTATGTAAAGTATATCGAGCAGAAGGTACCAATGGTATTGACCTGCGCAAACGGCGCGTGTAAGCCGGACGGAATGCGTCAGGGGTATAATCTCGGCGAAGGGGCGAATATAGGCGGGCAGATTTGAAATCGGGAAGACCACGCCCGAAAAGAAAAACATCGGCGATATAAAACCCGTGAAGTAAAAATTGAAATGGTTAATCGTCCTGACAAATGACGTAACCAATAACGCCATAACAGAAAACATCATTCCCGTGAAAAACCCCATAAACGGGGCGAGCAAACCGCGAGGCAATGATATGATGCCGAAACAGGTCAGCACGCACAGCACGGCAAACGAGAAGAAAAATCCCTTTGTCCCCGCCCAGATAATTTCCCCGATAATCAGGTTATTGGCGGTCAGCGGCGCAGCTAACATACCGTCATAGACCTTCTCAAACTCCATCCTGATAAATGTGCCGAACGTGCATTCGAATGACGCGGTGAACATCGCCGCCGTCATAAGAAGACCGGTCCCGAGAAATTGGATATAAGTCAGGCCTTCCATCGACTGGGTAATGTATTTGCCTAAGCCCAGACCGACGCCCGCCAGAAACAACAACGGCTCAAGAAACGGCGGCAGACCGTTGCTGAAGATATTTTTCGTATAGACCCGCATATGCCGAAACCAGACGCTGAACAATCGGCTGGCAAGCGGCGGATAAAGATATGGCCTATTGTCTTTCATTTAGCGCCCTGCCAGTCGCCTTCAAAAATACATCTTCAAGATTCGCCTGCCTCAAATAATAATGCTCGCCCTGCAGCCGACCCGCAAGCTGCCTGAGAAGCTGGTCATCATCGCAATACACCCGCGTTGTTTCCTGTGTGCGGTCTATTCGCACCTTTTGCAGCATCGCGCCGTCGGCTATCGTTTCCAGCGAATGACTGCCTGTAATTTCAAGGACGTGCTTCTCGACATTTTGCGCGAGAAGTTCAGCCGGCGACCCGCGAAGTATGCCGGCCCCTTTATCCATAATCAGAATCGTATCGCAAAGCGCAAACGCCTC
>JBEKAT010000113.1:0-7624 GCA_050015775.1 Sedimentisphaerales bacterium
CGCGGGCCGAATCTGCTCATTGATTGTCTGCTGAATGAGCTGAATTTTCTGAATGTTGGTCAGCTTTTGGCCTTTCACGGGAGCGGGCACAGTTTTTTGCTTTGCCCTTTCGCCCTTGATGCGTTCGATTATTTTCTCGATTTCGCCTTTGCATCCGCCGCAGCCGCCGCCTGCTTTGCAGTAATTTGTAACCTGCTCGACGGTATCGAGGTTGTTTTCGTGAATGACTCTTTCGATTTCCTTTTCGGTAACGCCGAAGCAGGTGCAGACGACCCTGCCTTCAAGCTCGTGTTTTTTTGTGCTGCCGCCCCTGTAGTTTTCTATTGCCGCTTCCAATGCTTCTCTGCCCATAACCGAGCAGTGCATTTTCTGTTCGGGCAGACCGCCGAGGTAATCGGCGATATCCTTGTTTGTAATTTTGGCCGCCTCTTCAAGAGGCATTCCCTTGATTATCTCGGTCAAGGCGGAAGAACTGGCGATTGCGCTGGCACATCCAAAGGTCTTGAACTTGGCGTCTTTTATATTGCCTTTCTCGTCAAGTTTGAAAGTCAGTTTCAGGGCATCGCCGCACGCGAGCGAACCAACCTCGCCGACGCCGTCGGGATCGGGTATTTCGCCGACGTTTCGCGGATTGAAAAAGTGGTCCCTAACCTTATCTGTGTATTCCCACATAATCGTTACCTTTGACTTGCTTTAAGTGCTTGTTCAAAGTCAGCTATTATATCATCTACGTGTTCAGTGCCAACCGAGACGCGTATATAATCGGGCGTTACACCGGCGGCGAACTGCTCCTGCTCATTTAACTGCTGATGCGTTGTGCTGGCAGGATGTATTACAAGGGTTTTGCTATCGCCTATATTTGCAAGATGACTCGCGAGCTTGACGTTGTTTATGAATTTAACGCCCGCTTCTTTGCCGCCTTTTATGCCGAAGCCCAGTATGGCCCCCTGCCCATCGGGCATATATTTCTTCGCCAGTTTATGGTCAGGATGCGAGGGCAGGCCGGGATAGTTCACCCAACTGACTGATTTATGTCCTTCGAGCCATTGCGCGACTTTCAATGCGTTCTCGCTGTGCCGAGGCATACGCAAATGCAGCGTCTCGATTCCCTGAAGGAACAGGAACGCGTTAAATGGGGACATACACGAACCCATATCACGCAGCAACTGGACCCTCGCCTTGAGGATATACGCCAGATTGCCGAAACTTTCGACGTATTTGATTCCGTGATAGCTGGGGTCCGGCTCGGTAAGCTCGGGGTATTTGCCGTTTGCCCAGTTGAAGTTTCCCGAATCGACAATCGCGCCGCCTATGCTTGTGCCGTGGCCGCCGATGAATTTAGTGCAGCTGTGAACGACGATATCGATACCGTATTCAAAAGGCCGGAACAATATCGGCGTCATAACGGTGTTATCGCATATAACCGGCAGGCCGTTCTTATGAGCGATATCCGCTATTTTATCGTATTGCAAAATGTCGTTTTTGGGATTGCCCACGCTTTCGATATACACGAGGCGGGTATTTTTCTTAATCGCCTTGGCGAAGTTTTCAGGTTTTCTCGCGTCAACGAATGTTACCTCGATTCCCAGTTTGCGGAAGGTATGGCTGAAAAGCGTAACCGTTCCGCCATAAAGCGAGCCGGACGAAATGAAATGACCGCCCGCGCCGCAGATATTCAGGATGCTTACATAAATCGCTGATTGCCCGGAGCTTAGTCCAAGGCCAGCAACTCCGCCTTCCAGTGCAGCCAGACGCTTTTCCAGAACGTCGGTAGTAGGATTCATCAGCCGGGTGTAGATGTTGCCGAATTCCTTGAGCGCGAACAGATTTGCCGCGTGGTTACTATCCTTGAAGACGTAACTCGACGTCTGGTAAATCGGGACCGCCCTGCTGCCGGTGTCTGAATCTACCTGCTGGCCCGCGTGCACCGCCAAAGTTTCGAGATGAAGTTTTTTCTCATCGCTCATTATTTTTGACCTTTCTATTTAGCCGGCAAAATCGCGACCATTTTTTCCAGCGCGTTTTTCGCCCTTGCCGCAATATCGGCCGGCACCGTGATTTTATAGTGCATATCCTCAAGCGACCAGAGCACCTTATCAAGGGTTATGCGTTTCATATTCGGGCAAAGAGCTCGAGTGGTCGCCGGGAAAAACTCCTTGCCCGGATTTTCTTTCTTCAGCGTATAAATTATTCCTGTTTCCGTTGCCACAATAAATTTTTTGGCGTCGCTTTGTTTGGCGAATTTGAGCATTTGCCCCGTGCTGAGGAGCTTATCGCTAACCGCCTTTACCGGCTCGGTGCATTCGGGATGCGCCATCACAATCGCGCCGGGATGCGCATCCCTGGCCTTTTTAATATCGTCTTCAGTAATAAAAGCATGTGTCGAGCAATAACCAGGCCACAAAATCATTTCACGGCCGGTCTTTTCAACGACAAACCGCCCCAAATGCTGGTCAGGAACAAAAATGATTTTGCTGTCTTTCGGCAGTAATTCGACAACCTCGACGGCATTTGCGCTTGTGCAGCAATAATCACTTTCGGCTTTCACTTCTGCGGAACTGTTCACGTAGCAGACAACCAATGCGCCCGGGTGCTTGCGTTTCAATTCTCTTAACTGCTCACCGGTTATCATATCCGCCATCGGACAGCCGGCGTTTTTATCCGGCAAAAGAACGGTTTTGCCGGGCGACAAAATAGCGGCGGTCTCTGCCATAAATTTAACACCGCAGAAAACTATTACGTCGGCATCAGTCGCCGCCGCTTTGACGCTCAACGCAAGCGAATCGCCCGTGAAATCTGCAATATCCTGTATTTCACCGGGCTGATAATTATGCGCAAGTATGATGGCGTTTCGCTCGGCTTTTAACTCTTTGATTTTTTTTATCAACTGTTCGTTCATTTTTTCGTTTTTCTTTTGCCGCTCTTTTTGGCGGAGTGTTTCTTATAAACAAGCTCGGCATTGGGTGTCATAACGGTAACACCCGGCGGGACGGATTCCTTAATCCAGACGTTGCCGCCAACGACCGCCCCTTTGCCGATTGTTACGTCGCCTAATATCGTCGCCTCTGCGTAAATCGTTACGTTATCTTCGATTGTCGGATGACGTTTGCCGCCCTTCACAATTCTGCCCTGGGCATCTCTCTGAAAACTAAGCGCGCCGAGGGTCGTGCCCTGATAAATTTTAACATTGTCGCCGATAATGCTCGTCTCGCCAATCACAACGCCGGTGCCGTGGTCGATAAAGAAGTTTTTACCGATTGTGGCGCCGGGGTGAATGTCGATACCGGTCCTGGTGTGCGCGCATTCGGACATAATGCGCGGAATCAGCGGCACCTCTTTAAGATAGAGTTCGTGAGCGATACGATATATAGCAATGGCCGTAATGCAGGGGTAGCTAATGACAATCTCTTCGGGAGATTTCGCGGCCGGGTCGCCGTCATACGCTGCTTTGACATCGCCCTTTAGCATTTCCCGGATATTCGGCAGGTGCGTCAGGAGATGGATGGTAGCGTCTTCAGCCATTTTGTGACAGCCGCCTGTAGTGCAATTTTCCAGCCGGCAGCGATATTTGAGCGCCCGTTCTATCTGGGTGGAAAGCTCCGTGTAGATGTGACAGAGGATATCTAACACGACGAAATTGACGTTCGATTTTGTGACGGCCCTTTTGCCGGTGTAGCCGGGGAAAAGAACTTCGAAAAGCAAATCGAGCACTTCCAGAATCTTGTCCCGCACAGGCAGGTTGGCGGCGTCGATAAAATTGATTCCTAAATCGCCCTGATAGGTCTCGATGATTTCAGCGACTAATTGTTCAAGCTTTTTGTCCGTCAAATCAGCTTTGGCCATATTAACGTCCTCTCAAAAAAACATGAGTATCGCCCGCTCCTTCTATGCGACCGTAGCAAACATATCGGTGGATATATACCGTTCGCCGGTGTCGGGCAAAATCACGACTATCGTTTTGCCCTTATTTTCAGGGCGCTGCGAGACCTGAACTGCCGCCCACACAGCCGCACCGGAGCTTATCCCGGAAAGAATCCCTTCTTTTGTTGCCAGTTGACGAGCGGTCTCCAGCGCATCCTGGTTTGTAACCTGGATTATTTCGTCAATTATCTCACGGTTGAGCACATCCGGCAAAAAACCGGCACCGATACCCTGAATTTTATGCGGGCCTGGTTTGCCGCCTGAAAGCACAGGCGAATCCTTCGGCTCGACCGCAATGACTTTGAGATCCTTATTTCGTTTTTTCAACACCTCGCCGCAACCGGTAATCGTCCCGCCCGTGCCGACGCCGGCCACAAAAAAATCAACCTTGCCGTCGGTATCCGCCCAGATTTCCTCCGCCGTGGTCTCACGGTGAACCTGCGGGTTGGCGGGATTATTGAACTGCTGAGGCGTAAAAGCATCTGGAGTTTCTGCAAGCAGCTTTTCAGCCCTTTTAATGGCCCCCGTCATTCCCTCGGCAGCGGGCGTAAGAACAATCTTTGCGCCGAACATCGCGAGTATCTTTCGTCTCTCCACACTCATCGATTCAGGCATCGTCAATACTAATTGATATCCCTTCGCGGCGCATACAAAGGCAAGCCCTATCCCTGTATTGCCGCTCGTCGGCTCAATGATTACGGTATCCTGCTTTATCAATCCTTTTTTTTCAGCATCCTCTATCATTGATAAAGCGATTCTGTCTTTAACGCTGCCGCAAGGATTTCTGGACTCGAGTTTTGCAAGAATTGCCGCCCCGCCGGTACTCAACTTGTTAATCCGGACAAGCGGCGTAAAGCCAATTGAAGCTGTTATGTCATCAAATATCGCGCTCATATCAAATTCCAATCCTATATCTGATAATCCGACCTAGTTACTTTGGCCTTGTCAATCACATTCTGCAGCGTTGTTGACTGCAGGACATTTCTCACGGCCCGTTGAACTTCGCCCCACACTTGCCTGGCTACACAATTCGCAGTCCTTGGGCAATAGTTTTCGTTGGCGACACATTCGACGGTCACGACCGGCCCCTCGAAGACATCAAATACATCACTGAGTTTAATGTTTTCGGGTGGATTAGCCAGAATATATCCCCCCTTTGCGCCACGCTGACTTCTAATAAGCCCAGCCGATTTTAATGCCGCCATTATCTGCTCAAGATACTTGGTGGAAATATCCTGATTCTTGGCAATAACCCTTGTTTGGAGGGGCCCTTTCCCGTAATTGTTGGCCAATTCCAAAACCGCCCGCATCGCATATCTTGTTCTTGTCGAAAGTTTCATAATCTAATTCCTATTATTCCCACTGCTTTGGTAGTATATTATACGGATTAATTAACCGATTGGAATAGCAAAAAAGTGAAATTTTTAAAAAAATCTTGCAACCCACAGGCAAAATTAGGGAATTATATACTTGACAAAGAAAGCGGGGTTGCTAAAATGCTCCTATTAAACACATTAAAATTAAGGGGCAAAACATGTCGTTTGTTCAATATTATTTGCGCGTTTTATCTATTGCGTTCAGCGGAGCTTGGGCGGTTGCTAATGCGGTGTCTTTTGTTCTCTCAATACTTTTTGGGGTTATTGCTTGGAAATACCCACCAAAGGAGTCAATCGTGAAGGATTTGATGTGGGTAATCCCATTAGCGATATTCGTTGTAATTCTAATAATTAGTGTGGCCATTGTAGCCCCTTATCAGATATACCAAAATCAACAACAGAAAATAGATGAATTACGAGGCGCTTTGAAAACTGCCCCAAAACAAACTTTTGCTATCCCCGATGCGTTGACTGCCCCTACACTGCAAAATATGACCATCCGCCTTAGCGACCTCGTGAGAGAAGATTTCATAATACGAAACAGAACTTTTGTGAATTGTCACATCTATGGCCCAGCAATAATCTCTCTTACTCAATGTACACTAATTAACAATGTTTTTACGGAGGCCGAAAATATATTTATAGAAACTACGGATAAAACCGTAACGGGTGCAATCGGATTAGATAATTGTATCATAAAAGATTGTACTTTTCACAAAATAAGCTTTATAGGACTTCACGAACAGATAGAATTTTTGAAAGCCGGAATTGCAGACAAAAGAAAGAAATAGGAAATCAATTATGAAATACATCCCCCCAAAATTCAGCAAGTTAAGCGAAATGGCCTCCATAGACGTAGGGCGTTTGACTGAGGATGAGGCAAGGGCTATCCTTGAAGGCATACGTTGGCCCAAAGGCCCCGCTTGCCCTCATTGTGGCAGTATAAAGGTAACGAGGATTCAGGCCAAATCAGAGAAGGTTCGGGACGGCGTAATCCAGTGCAATGATTGTCACGGTCAGTTTACGGTAACAGTTGGAACGGTGATGCACCGTTCACATATCACTTTAAGACAATGGGTGCAGGCGTTCTATTCTATGTGTTCTCATAAAAAGGGCGTATCTGCCCTACAACTGCAAAGAAATTTGGGGCTTCATTGCTATAAGTCAGCTTGGCATTTAGCCCACAGAATACGGGCGGCAATGAATGAGGGGCCGTTAGCTGGTAAGTTAAATGGTATTGTAGAATGTGATGAAACATACGTCGGCGGTAAGCCGCGACAAGGGGGCAGAGGGGGACATATTGACCATCGCAGAAAAGGCAAAGGGGGACGCTGTGCGATGAAAACTCCAGTAATGGTTTTGGTGGAAAGAGGCGGTGAGGCAGTATCTAAACCCATAGAACGAGTCGACGGCGATACTTTAAAATCTGCTATTAGGGAAATCGTTGATAATAAATCGACGATAATGACGGATGATTTAAACTGCTATAGAGGTATCGGGCGGGAATTTGCTGGGGGACACCAATTCGTAAACCACAGCACAGGTGAATATGCCAGAGGCAATGTAACAACCAACACAGCAGAATCGTATTTTTCACTTTTGAAACGTGGTATTGAAGGGGTCTTTCATCACGTTTCAAAGCAGCACTTAAATCGTTATTGTGATGAATTTGAGTTTCGCTGGAATCACCGGAAAGTAAACGACGGAACGCGAGCCGAACACGCTATTTTAGGTGCAGAGGGTAAGCGTTTAACCTATAAAAAGGCGGTTTGTTGATGAAACTTTGTCAAGTATATAATTCCGCAAAATTATCATAACATACTATCCTTGAAGCAGTTAAAGCGTCGTGAAAGGATGTTGTGTATGGTGAAACAATCTCTGCCCAGACCGTCGCTGGAGCATCTTCATCGGCTAACCGATGACACGGGGCTATTTCAGCACGCCAAGTTCACAATACCGCTTCGCAGCGAGGGCTACACAACCGACGACAACGCGAGGGCCTTAATCGTAGCAACGAAATACTACGCCCTATACCACGAGCCGGAGACACTTCAGCTTTTAGACAGATATCTGGCCTTTGTTCTTCATTCGCACAATGATAACCCTTCTTCGCTATCGCTACGAAGGGCAGACGGCAGAGTCAGAAATTTTATGGATTTCGACAGGACTTGGCACAAGGCGGAGCCGGTTCACGATGCGATTGGGCGGGTAATCTGGGCATTCGGGGCAGTTTTGGCGCAGCCCCCTTCCGATATTTATGTGCCGATAGCTCAAGAGCGAATAGATATAGCGATGCCACTTATCAAGAAGCAATACCCGCGTGGTAT
>JBEKAT010000114.1:0-7604 GCA_050015775.1 Sedimentisphaerales bacterium
GGCGGAGAATACCGCCTAAGACATACCGGCGAAAGGCATACATGGAACCCGACAACAGTAACAAACCTGCAGCTTGCTGTAAGGAGAAACGACCCAAAGGCATACGAAAAATTCGCCGAGGCCGTAAACGAACAGTCGGAGAAATTGTGCACGCTGAGAGGGCTATTCGAGTTTGAGCCGGAAAAACCCTTCGACTCCGCTCAGAGCAGGTCGGTGCCGATTGAGGAGGTCGAGCCGGCAAGTGAAATCGTGAAAAGATTCTGCACCGGCGCGATGAGCCACGGTTCGATAAGTAAAGAAACACACGAGTGTGTGGCGATAGCAATGAACCGTATCGGCGCGATGAGCAATACGGGTGAAGGCGGAGAAGACCCGGCGCGATACACGCCTGAGCCAAACGGCGATTCGAAAAACTGCGCGATTAAACAGGTGGCAAGCGGAAGATTCGGCGTAACAATAAATTACCTGTCGCACGCGAAAGAACTGCAAATAAAAATAGCCCAGGGGGCCAAACCGGGTGAGGGCGGACAGTTGCCGGGGCATAAAGTTTCCGAGGAAATCGCCCGGCTGCGGTATTCCACTGTCGGAGTTACGCTAATATCGCCGCCCCCCCACCACGACATATACTCCATTGAGGATTTGGCGCAGCTTATTTACGACCTCAAATGCAGCAACCCCGGCGTGCGGGTATCGGTGAAATTGGTCGCCGAAGTCGGCGTAGGGACAATCGCCGCGGGCGTCGCAAAGGCAAACGCCGATGAAGTGCTCATCAGCGGACACGACGGAGGAACCGGGGCAAGCCCGCTTTCGTCCATAAAGCACGCAGGCATCCCGTGGGAGCTTGGCCTTGCGGAAACTCAGCAGGTCCTCGCGATGAACCGGCTGCGGGACCGAATCAGGGTGCAGGTGGACGGGCAAATGAAAACCGGGCGAGACGTTGTCATTGGCGCGTTACTTGGCGCGGAGCGTTTCGGCTTTGGAACGGCTGCGCTGGTAACGCTGGGCTGTACGCTGCTTCGCAAATGTCACGAGGGGGCCTGCCCATTCGGGATAGCGACGCAGGACCCGGAATTGCGAAAACGCTTTGCAGGCAAGCCGGAATACCTTGAAAGATATATGTTTTTTGTGGCCGAGGAAGTACGGCAGATTATGTCGCGACTGGGTTTCAAAAAATTTGAGGATATGATTGGTCGCGTGGACCTGCTTGGAACCCACAAGGCAATCGAGCACTGGAAGACAAAGGGACTGGACTTTTCGGCGATTTTCCACAAACCGGATGCCTCCGATGGCAGAGCGATCCGGCAAATTGTCAGTCAGCCGGACAAACTGGCAGACCATCTCGACTGGCAGATTATCGAAAAGGCCAAACCGGCAATCGAAAAGAAAAAAAGCACCGTCATCGAAATGAATATTCGCAATCTAAACAGGACCGTGGGCGCGATATTGAGCAACCGCATCCTGTCCCAAAACGGACCCGAAGGGCTGCCCGATAATACACTTGCGGTGCTTTTTAATGGTTCGGCGGGACAAAGCTTCGGTGCGTTCCTGTCGCCGGGTGTTACTTTTAAGCTCACAGGCGAAAGTAACGACTACCTCGGCAAAGGACTCAGCGGCGGCAGAATCGTCGTCGTCACGCCTGCAGGTGCACCATTCGCGGCCCACGAAAACATCATCGCGGGAAATACGATTCTATATGGGGCGACCAGCGGCGAGATGTTTATCAACGGGATGGCAGGCGAGCGATTCGGGGTGCGCAACAGCGGCGCGACGGCGGTAGTCGAGGGCGTCGGCGACCACTGCTGCGAATATATGACGGGCGGAACAATCGTTGTGCTCGGAAAAACGGGCTGCAACTTCGCCGCGGGAATGAGCGGAGGCATCGCGTATGTCCTCGATGAAACAAGCAATTTTGATACGCTTTGCAACCTCGATATGGTCGAGCTTGAAAACGTCTGGCAGAAAGAGGACGTAAAAATACTCATAAACCTTGTCCAGAAGCATTTCGACTGGACAGGCAGCGCCAGGGCACACCAAATCCTGAGCAACTGGCAGGACATGGTTGGCAAATTCGTGAAGGTCGTCCCGTTCGATTACCGCAAGGCACTGGAGAAGATGCGAGCGGCGGAGCAACGCGACACAGACACGACGCCTGCCACAGAAGAGGTGTTCTATGGGTGAGATAAAAGGTTTTATGAAATATAAACGCCAACCGACGGGCTATCGCCCGGTCGAAGAGCGAATACACGATTTTAAAGAGTTAGAGCTGCCGCTGACGCCTGAGCAGATACAGCAGCAGGCGGCACGGTGTATGGACTGCGGCATACCGTTTTGTCACGGCGTGGGTTGTCCGCTTTACAATTACATACCTGATTTCAACGAGTTTGTTTACCAGGGCAACTGGCGCGAGGCGTGCGAGCTTCTACATTCAACAAACAATTTTCCTGAAATAACCGGTCGGATATGCCCGGCTCCCTGCGAAACGTCTTGCACGCTTGCGATAAGCGACCAGCCGGTGCTTATCAGGCATATCGAGTTTCAAATAGTCGAACGCGGCTTCCGTGAGGGCTGGATAAAGCCGATGCCGGCGGCAAAAAAGAGGGGTAAACGTGTCGGCATAATCGGCTCAGGCCCCGCCGGGTTAGCGGCTGCGCAGCAACTTGCGCGGGCGGGACACGACGTGGTAGTTTTTGAAAAGGACCAGAAAATCGGCGGAATGCTGCGATACGGCATCCCCGACTTCAAGCTCGGCAAATCCATAATAGACCGCCGGCTGGACCAGTTGTCGGCCGAGGGCGTGAAGTTCCAGACCGATACAACCGTCGGAAAAGACATATCAGCTCACTACCTGCACAAACAATTCGACTGTATTTGCCTGACAATGGGTGCGGGCGAGCCGAGAGATTTGCCGGTGCAGGGAAGAGGTTATGAAAATGTCGTATTCGCGATGGACTACCTGACGGCACAGAACAAGATTTGCGCAGGCGAAGTAATTGACAGTCGAATAGTTAACGCCAAAGACAAAAAGGTCGTGGTAATAGGCGGCGGAGACACCGGTAGCGACTGTGTGGGCACGGCTCGCCGGCAAGGAGCAAAGCAGATTGTTCAACTGGAGATTCTGCCCAAGCCGCCAATCGACAGACCCGATGACACCCCCTGGCCCAACTGGCCGAGAATAATGCGGACAAGCTCCTCTCACCAGGAGGGCTGCGAACGGCTCTGGAGCGTGATGACTACCCGGCTTACGGGAACGGAAACCAGGGTAAGCAAAATTTACTGCTGCAAGGTGGAATGGATACAACAGGACAATAACTGGAAGGTAAAAGAGATACCCGGCACAGAGGTCGTTCTGGACGCCGATATTGTGCTACTGGCAATGGGATTCGTTCACGTCGTTCACAATGGGCTGATTACCGAGCTTGGACTGGAGCTGGACTCACGAGGCAATGTGGCGTCAAAGAACTTCCAGACGAGCCAGCCGTGGATATTCGCCGCGGGGGATACAATCAACGGCGCATCTCTTGTCGTGCGCGCAATTGACAGCGGCAGAGCCGCGGCAATAGCAATCGACAAATGGTTAAGTCATTAGACACGGATTGACACAGATAAACACTGTTTTAATAGCCACGAAGAGGCACAAAAGATACAAATCAAGAACCGGAGAGCCAGTATCCGGCAAATTCGGCTAAATCAAAGATATCGACGGTGCCGGAGGTATCCATATCCGCACCGCCGCAGAAGTTATTGGATGAGTCGCACCCGGTTGTCTGCCACCACGAGGCAAAGTATGCAAAATCGGCAAAATCCACGCCGTCCGGACAGACCCAATCCGCTGTGGGAATCACTTGCCAATTCAATTTAGGATAATTCATTCCTTCACATCTCATCCGCCATATAGTCGTAAAATCCCACCCCGCGGTGGTAAACGTGCTTTCTGTTTTCATTTGAGCCGTTGTCATGCCGGTTCCGCCTGCGCTGGTCGTCTGACCGGAAGTATTGATATCCCAGAAACTGCTAACAATAGTGCCGCCGCTGCTTCCATCCAGACCGCCGACATATTCAGAACAGGAAACACAGCTAACCGAACTCGTCGAATAGCAATTGCTGATACTGCCGACGTAGTTTTCTCCCACCAAACCGCCGACCCACAAAGAACCGGAAACACCGCTGACCGCACCCATCGAATAGCAATTGCTGATACTGCCGAGGTGGTTGTCTCCCACCAGCCCGCCGACATAATAAGTGCCGCTAACCGCACCCGTCGAATAGCAATTGCTGATAGTGCCGTCGTTGCTTCCAGCCAGCCCACCAACATCAGAGGAATTGGAACCACCGCTTACAGTAAAATTATCCAGACCGAGATTCTTAATCAAGCCACCGTCGATATAGCCGAATAAACCAACGTCACCAATACTGCCGCCGTTTATGGCAAAATTAGTAATCTTATGGCCGTTCCCGTCAAAAATCCCCATAAAGGGCGTTCCCTCCATTATAACGAGGCCTGTATTGGGAACCTTAATGTAGGTAACCTCGGCAATGATTGCCGTCGTAAAGACCTGCCCTCCCATATCAATATCCGCCGTCAGGATAAAGCACTGGTTGTAATCCGCCGTATTGGCAGCAAGTGCCAGTAAATCTGCTTTTGTGGCGATTTGATACGGGTTGTTCGGCTCGCCTGTCCCGCCGCTATATGAGCCGAAAGCACTACCTGCCGCGAGGGTTAGAATGGCTGTAAGGGACAGGATAAATGTTGTTACGGTCTTCATTTTTCATCCTCTCCAAATAAGACCTGATGTTTCTACTCTTACGGGGGTGTCTCTCCTGTTGCTTATATCACTTTACCTATATACCCTGAATTGTCAAGAGAAATTTCTGATTTTTAGGGATACCAAATAACCCCCAACCGGCCAACAGCCTGCCACAAAGAAGACGGATAATCTTCCTCCACCGCACTTCTGACAACATTCGTCGTAAGTAAAACAGTTGATCCCTGCCGTTTTGCTTTGCAAAACGAGACGCGGGGGCAGGCAAACGCTTAAGGATAATTGCTTGACCCGTCTTCGCCCAATGGGCTACGCCGGGCAGGCCCTTCGACTCGCTACACTTGCTCAGGACAAGCAATCAGGCATAAGATTAAGAATAAGAATTGACAAAGTGAGGATTTTGCTGTAAAAAACTGCACCAATACCGGAAACACGGATTAACACGGAAATCTTTAGACACCCCGCTTCGCTCAGGGAGCTACGCAGGGCAGGCGGATAAACACGGATTAACACTGTCTAAAAAAACCGTGCAAATCTGTGTAAATCAGTGTCTAATTAAAGCCAGTGTAAATCAGCGTCTTAACGGGAAACTGCGGTGCCGAAACGTAAAGACATACACAAAATACTAATCATCGGCTCAGGGCCGATAGTCATAGGTCAGGCGTGCGAGTTCGATTACTCCGGCGCACAGGCGTGCAAGGTGCTTCGACGCGAGGGATACAAGGTTGTTTTAGTCAACAGCAATCCCGCGACGATAATGACGGACCCTGATTTCGCCGACCGGACGTATATTGAGCCGATAACGCCGGAAATCGTCGAAAAAATTATTCAGCTTGAAAGACCCGACAGTTTGCTGCCTACGCTCGGCGGCCAAACGGGGCTTAACACCGCAGTTGCTCTGGCGGAACGCGGTATTTTGAAGAAGTATAACGTCAAAATGCTTGGCGCGGACCTGGCAAGTATCAAACGGGCGGAAGACAGAAACCTCTTTAAAAAGACAATTCAGGATTGTGGTCTTGACGTGCCCAAGAGCGGCTATGTCCACAACTGGCAGGAGGCGGAGGCGCTGCTCGATGATATCGGGCTGCCGGCGATTATCCGGCCATCCTTCACCCTCGGCGGCACGGGCGGCAATATCGCCTACAACAAGGAGGAATACCGCAAGTGTGTCGAATGGGGATTGAACTTTAGCCCAAGACACGAAATCCTCATCGAAGAATCCGTAATCGGGTGGAAGGAATTCGAGCTTGAGGTGATGCGAGACCGCAAGGATAACGTCGTCATCGTCTGCCCCATCGAAAATCTTGACCCGATGGGAATCCACACGGGCGACAGTATCACAGTGGCACCGGCGCAGACGCTGACCGACAAGGAATACCAGATAATGCGAGACGCTTCAATCAAGATTATCCGCGCAATCGGCGTTGAGACGGGCGGCTCGAATATCCAGTTCGCGGTGAATCCTGAAAACGGCAAACTTTACGTGATTGAAATGAACCCGCGTGTGTCGCGAAGCTCGGCCCTTGCCTCGAAGGCGACGGGCTTCCCGATAGCCAAAATCGCGTCGCTATTGGCAGTGGGCTACACGCTGGATGAGATACCAAACGATATTACAAAAAAGACGCCTGCGTGCTTCGAGCCGACGATTGACTACTGCGTGGTAAAGTGGCCTCGGTTCACATTCGAGAAATTCCGCGGGACCGACCCGACGCTGACGGTGCAGATGAAATCGGTCGGCGAGGCGATGGCCATTGGCAGAACCTTCAAAGAGGCCTTCGGCAAAGCGGTACGGTCGCTGGAGATAGACCGTCATTCATTGGACAACAAATTCATCGACAACACGATTTCGCTTCAGCAATTGAAAGAAAAGCTGCGAGTGCCCTACTGGGACAGAATCTGGTACGTGGCCGAGGCAATTCGCAGAAAAGTGAGTATCGAGGAAATTTTCAAAATCACGAAAATAGACCCGTGGTTTTTGAACAACATAAAAGATATTGTGCAGCTTGAGGCGAAGATAAAATCGGTTGGCGCCGCCAAACTGACTCCCGAACTTATTCGGCAGGCAAAGGAATACGGCTTCGCCGACAAGTATATGGCGCACCTGACTGAAATGCCTGAGCTAAAATTCCGCAAACTCAGACAGGATGCAGGCATAAACCCGGTCTATAAACGGGTCGATACCTGCGGCGCGGAATTCGAGGCGACAACACCCTATCTGTATTCCACTTATGAAAGCGAATGCGAAGCCAACCCGACCAAAAAGCGAAAAATTATAATCCTGGGCGGCGGGCCAAACCGCATAGGCCAGGGCATCGAATTTGATTACTGCTGTGTTCACGCGGCGTTTGCGCTGAAAGAAATCGGCGTTGAGTCGATAATGGTCAACTGCAATCCCGAAACGGTCAGCACCGACTACGACACTTCGGACCGGCTGTATTTTGAGCCGTTGACATTCGAAGATATTATGTCGATAGTCGAAAAGGAAAACCCGGACGGGGTTATTGTGCAGTTCGGCGGACAGACGCCATTGAAGCTGGCAGTGCCTCTCGAACAGGCGGGTGTTAAAATCATCGGGACAAGCCCGGACAGTATTGATAAGGCGGAGGACCGCAAGCGATTCAACAAGGTTGTTGAGAAACTTCAGCTTCTTCAGCCAATGTCGGGCACCGCGATGTCTTATGACGAAACGGTAAAAATCGCCGACAAGCTCGGCTATCCTCTTTTGATTCGGCCTTCGTTTGTGCTTGGCGGGCGGGCGATGGAAGTTGTTTACGACGAACAGGCCTTGAAAAGCTGCGTCGAAAGAGCCATCGAGGTTTCGGGGGAGCATCCCGTCTTAATAGA
>JBEKAT010000115.1:0-7540 GCA_050015775.1 Sedimentisphaerales bacterium
GCACCGTTGTACCGAGACCGCCGATGAAGCTGCCAAGTGATTCGAGCAGGTAAACCTGCGAGACGGCAGGCGTGGTTTCGAGGGCGACCCAGCGACAGGTCAAGGGGAAAAGCATCCCCGTAATTACGCTCACCGGGGCATTTACAATAACACCGAGCAAAAGCGAGGTGGGTATGGGCAAAAGCGTATAAGGGGCAATGCCTGCAAGCTGACGAATATGAATAATCAGCAGCACCTGAAGAACAAAGGCAGGAAGATAACTCAAGTAGAGCAGTTCAATATTTGCAAGCAGGAAATCGGTGAGATGTTTGCTTCTGTTGACCAGCATTGCGCCGATGGCAATCCAGAGAAACCAGCAGGCAAAAAATATACCGATAGTAATATCGTTGCTTTCGAAAGAGGTAATGAACTCTCTGAAGACAAGTGTTTGAGCGGAGATTGAGAACAGGCCATAGGCAAATATTACGAAACCGCGAGTCACGCCGGCTGGAAACGCGGAATTGCGAGAGGTACTGAGTTCGGCGTGGTCAGAGGACATCATTATTTTTCACCAAACACTTCGGCCTGGAATACAAGGAAGCTCGCGTCTTTTTTCCAGGCGTCTCCAGGTAATCCCGCCTTGAGCGACAAATGAGTGAGTGTCTCTGCAAGAGTCCATCCCTGCTCAGGCGCTACCTGTGGCAAAAATACCGCTGAATAGCCGCCTTTTTTCAGAACTACACCGTCAGTGCCGAGCCGGATTTGATTGTATGAGTCGATTGACTGAGGCACGGTCAGGGCCGATATTTCAATATCAATTTTACCGAGCTCATCACGTGTTACGGCCGTGAAACGCCAGTCATTGACAGCTGCGTTAATAGCATTAGCTATAACTGATTTATACAATGGTTGACTGGGAAATATCTCGCCGATACAACCCCTCAAGTCGGAATTTTTCTTCAATGTTACAAAAGCCGCCCGCGAGACCTTCATCGCGTCGGTTACAAGTATTCCAAGCTGCTCAGGCGTAGGGACAGCATTGTTTTGTAAATAAAATTCAATTGTTTTTCGGGCAAGCAGCAGAAGGTTCTGCTTATCTTTCTGGGTCAATGAGTTATCTGTTTTCACCGGTTCAGAAACATCTTGTTTTTGCCAGTCGCCGTGAAAGGCAACGGAAAGATAGCTCACCGAATTAGTGAAGTCGTTTGTCAATTCGCCGGATGTGGTGTACTTGAGCAATTCTGGTTTGGCCGTTGTCGGCAGCATCGAAAGGAGTATCGCAATCGGCACCCGGCCGCAGATGGTCGCGCCTGTTTTGTCGCAATATTGGCTAAAGCCGGTGCTATCCAGTTTTGAGATGTAATCGTAAGCGCCCATATCGAGCTTTTTAAGCTCTAAGGCGATGTTTTGCGTGAAGGGCACATAGTCATAATTTGGCCCATAGTGAGTAAAATCGGAACTGGCCACGACGAGGGTATTAGAATCAACGAGCGTTTTCAGGATTGACGCTGCCTGCTGTATCGCCTTTGGCGAACACTGGCCTGCGACAATTGGGACAAGTTTGAAATCGCCGAGACGGTATTGCAGCAGAGGCAGTTGCATAAAGACGCTGTGCTCGGTCCTGTATGCCTGTGGGATGTCCTTAAAGAACGGGGACTGTAAGAGTTTATTTATAAACTCAGTATCAAGTGGTATTTCACCGAGAGGGGTTTGGTAATGAGTTACGGCTCCCGGAACGCTGAGTACATCCTGCATAGGGACCTGATGCGATGGACCAATGACAATGACTCGCTTGTATTTTGCTTTCGCGGCCTTAACGCCAAAAGCGGCTGTTTGGCCCGAGTATGCGTAGCCGGCGTGAGGATTTATAAGGGCGATTGTATCATCAGCGGGTTGTACCTGGGCTTTTTGAAAGAAACCCTCGACCTGCTTTGCCAGAGCATTCTGGTCATTTGGATGCCAGCCCATCTGTCCCATTGGTGAAGTCAGGACAGACCTGGCAATCTGGGGTTGGCTTTTAACTTCACGTTCAGCTGCATCGGTAGATTGCGGGATTTCCAGAACATAAGGGATTTTTGGCAGATCTGTCAGATATGGTTCAAACAGATAAAAACCACCGATGAGGACGACTAATAGGATAAAGGTCCGGACAAAGTTTCGTATGCTTTTTGTATTATAATTGTCAGACATATTATCCTCTCCATTTAGATTGCGTCGCGATATTTTCAGTTGGCCTTAATCTACCCGGATATTTTGACAACGGCTTTGCCCACAGGAACCTGCGAGGCACAACGGTTTTAGCCAACGCCCAGCCGGCAACTAAGATAGTTGAGCCGACAGTCAGTATTTTTTGCAGAAAACTGCGTCGAGTCATTTCCACACCCCGTATATTTTTTTGCTGCAATCCGGACAGCAGCCATCTTTCAGATTGTTTGTCGTAACGACGTATTCCTGCCGCTCGATAAGCAGCTTGTGGCAGCCGGGGCAATATGTATTCTCGCCTTGGCGGCTGCGGATATTGCCTATGTAAACATAATACAGGCCTTCTTCAAGTGCAATCTGGCGTGCCAAATCGAGCGTGTCCAATGGCGTCGGCGGCAGATGCTGCATCTTGTACTGCGGGAAAAAACGCGAAAAATGCAAAGGTATATCGCTGCCGAGATTTGTCCTGACCCACCGAGCCAGGCGTCTAATATCATCGGGCTTATCATTGAGCGTCGGAATAATGAGATTTATCACCTCAACGTGCACACTCATAGCAACAGCATCTATAAGACATTGCTGAACAGGCCCTACTGTTCCCGAACAAAACTTTCGGTAAAAATCATCACTCATACCTTTAAGGTCAACGCGGGCAGCGTCGGTAACTTCGAGCAGGTGCTTCCATGGTTTGGGGTTGCAATAAGCGGCTGTAACCAGCACATTACGCAAACCGGTCTGTCTGGCCAGTCGGGCGGTATCATAAGCATATTCGTAGTAAGCAATCGGGTCGGTATATGTATATGCGATTGATGGCGACTTATATTGCCGGGCGTATGCGACGAGCTGTTCGGGCAGGACGAGAGAAGCGGTTGACTCTTCGGGATTGGCCTGCGAGATTTCCCAGTTTTGGCAGTTTAAGCAATGCAGATTGCAGCCAATCGTTGCAAGCGAAAGAATCGGCGTGCCGGGTAAAAAATGAAACAGCGGCTTTTTCTCAACCGGGTCTATATTAATAGAACACGGGTAGCCATAGACGACGGTGCGCAGGACGCCATCTATGTTGATTCTGACCCGGCAGTCGCCGCTCTGGCCGGGTGCAATGATACACTCCCTCGGACACAACTCGCACTGGACCTTTTGATTCATAAAACGCCTTCCTAAATACTACACAGTAATTATAACAAAGTTGGGCAGGAGATTGGATGATTTTAGATACCGGATACTTAAAGCACAATGCCTATGTCGGGAGCGTCTTGGCGAACTTTTGAAATCATACAGAAGGGTTGCCTAATGGTTGAGATGAATATTTTTACAGTACGGGAATATCCTCCTTCCTGTCCTTCAATGGAGGAATCTCCAGTTTAATTACGCCGTTTCCTGCGGTTAAAGGACAACTAGCACCGCCTCATTAAAGCCGGCAAACTGGATGCTGAAGTTCACATCGCCGGCGCCGGCCATAATCGTCGTATTCTTAATTGTCATCGTGAAAGAACACGTATTGAAATTGAAATCGGCTGAGGCAATACTGCTATCCGGCAATAATACATTTGAGCAGGTGAATTTGCCCTTCCCGGCTTTAAGCTTGTTCGCAGGTATGGTAAAGGTCTGTGTGCCTAAAGTAACAACAAGGCCCTCGCTGACCATATTCACGGTATTCACAACTGCATCTTCAACCGCGATTGCACCTTTGACCGATATGGTTTTTTTGCCTCGATTGGCCTGAAGCGTATCGACCCTTAGGGAGTCCTTGACTCCCATCATCAGATTTATGGGTATCGGTGTTTTTGGGCCGTTGACTATCGTTTCATCAAGTACCGCTGTTGCATTGTAATCGCCGATTTCAATCTGCACAGTTAACGGACAAGACAGTCCCGACAAGTCGACGTTCTTTGCTGTAAATGAAAACTTCGAGGTCTTCGTATCGAAGGTAAAGGATGTCTTTGATGTGCCCTCCGTTTTGGAACAATTATACTTGCCCTTCTTGAAGGTCTTTCCGTTGATGGGGAATGTCTTGACGCAGGGGCTGACCATATCGTTGGAATCAATAGTAACCACAACATTGGCGTCGTTGAAGTCATCGGCAGTGGCATTCATCATACCTGAAATTAAAATCGTGTCGCTGCTGCCGGCGGTTATCGTGCACTTCGTAATTGATACGGAATAACTCTTTGGACTCGTAGAGGCATAGCCGGAGTCTGACGAGCTAAAACCGCTGGTCGTACAACTATTCTTGGCCTTGACCCAGTAGTAATACATCGTGCCGGGAGTTACGCTGGAGTCGTCAAAAGGCGATGTGTAGTTGCCTAATTTCGATGCCGAGCTTGAACTGCTGTCAGTGCTGCGCCAGACCTCGTACCCAATGGCCCCAGAAACGGAATCCCAGGTGACCCGAACCTTGTCTGCGTAAGTCCCGTCGCTGGCTGATACGCTTGTCGGAGGCGACGGCGCAGTGCAGATGGACTGCAATGCTGCGTATGCGTCAACCAGGCCATAGCCGAAGATGTCATCCCTGCCCGGCTGGCCAAGGTCCTGGGCGGAATCGAATAGAATATTAGAAACCTCTGTAGGGGTGATATTGTAATCGCCAGCGGCGAATATCAAGGCCGCCACGCCTGCAACATGCGGGCATGCAATCGAGGTACCGCTGTAATAGGCATACAAGTTCGCATCGACCGAAACCGTGCCCATAATATTCGACTGCGCGAGTGTCTGGAGTTGATCGCCATCGGCTTGTGAAACCGATACAACGACGAGAGGAGTTCCGTCACTGAGGGTGCCGTTGAAATTGCCGGAAACATTGTTCGAGATGATAACGCCTATTGCGCCTTTGGACTGGGCGTGTGCCACTTTCGCGGCAAATGTGGTGGTGCCTCTGCGGATATGGGCAATGTTTCCAGCGACACTATCGGGACAGGTATCCTGTGAGTCGGCGCCGTTAGCAAGGCCGCAATTGCAGATTACCCCGCTGACTGCGCCGGGGGCCGTGCCGGTTACTATATTTGACTGGTGGCTGGTGCTGCTCCATATTGCGTCGGCAGTGGCAGCGGTATCGGTGGTGACCGGAACAGTCGAGTAAACATCCACTCCCGGCGCCGCAAGCGCGATAGTTGACCCATAATTTGAGAAGCTCGCCTTGTTTTTGCTCTGGTCCACTGCCATTACGGAAATCACCGAAGACAGAGCGGCCGGGTACAAAGGCGTGCTTACGTCGTCATTTCCCGCTGCCGCGACCAGCAGCGTGCCGGCCGCGAAGGCGTTGCTGCAGACAGTATCCAAAGCCGCCGAATAGTCATAGCTGCCCAAACTCATGCTGATTACTTTAGCGTTGTTATCGACGGCCCATTCAATACCGGAGATTAGCCAGCTCGTTTGACCACTGCCGGTGTTGTCCATTATCTTTGCGATGAGTAAATCGGCCTCTGGCGCGACCCCAACAACCCCGATATTGTTGTCCGCTGCCGCGATAGTGCCTGAAGTATGGGTGCCGTGGCCGTCAAAATCCTCCACCGCTTCACCTGGTACGAAACTCACCGAATCGACCACATTGCCCCTGTCGGGATGATACATACTTATACCAGTATCCAGGACAGCGACTCGCACGCCTGCGCCCTTGGTTCTCGACCATACTGCCGGGGCGTTTACCATAGTGACCCCGTAAGGAATGGTCTGGGAAGAAGACAGAGCATCAATGATTGATGATGATTCGGTAGTCGTGCCGACGCTCCCGAGTGCGTAAATTTTATAGTCCGGCTCGATGTACTCAACGTCTGGATTTTCCCGAAGTTGTTTGACTTGGTTGGCATCGAGCTGAGCAGCTACGGCGGGAATAATACGGAAGCTGTGCGATACAGTGAACGTCGGTCGGCTGAGCATTTTTTGCTTTTGTAAATGATTCCTGTAAACGATTATATAATCATCTGCTCGCGCTTTTACGGAATGAACCATCAGCAATAACGCCGTTAAAATTACAGTCAATTGCCGGGTATTTGCTCGTGTAAGCGCCGGTTCTGTATATTTTCTCATAAAAGCACTTATCTTACATTTCCCATATCGAATGCCTCGCTGCGCAACAAGGCACCTTAATTCTGCTGTAATATGAAAACCTTGTCTATATACAGACGAATCAGAAGTATCATTCTATTGCAAATTCTTAATTTTTATAAAGAAAATGCCTGCTGCAAGGATTACACCGTTTTTTTATGTTTATTCCCGTACTATAAAAAACTCATCCGATGCTGCGTTTTGAGGACACCTGACCTTACAAGCAGCATACTTTGTTGAAATTGGTCGCCTTTCCTTCGGTTCCACGATATAATTCCTATGTCGGGAGCGTCTTGGCGGACTTTTGAAGTCATACAGAAGGGCGACCTGATGGATGAGATGAATATTTTTACAGTACGGGGTAAATCCGTGAGGAGATTATTTTTCCTGTTCTGGGTGGCAGTCATTCTTTCATTTTGCCGGACTGTCTGTTCGGCTCATGCCGACGCTCTCACGCTAAAGCCCATCGGGCGACCACGGCTCTTGTCGGGTCCTGTTTTCGGAGCTTCCACTACAGCGTTTTATGAACATCTGCTGGACGACCCGGTCAAAATAGCAGTACTGAAGACAATGGCCATAGGGCTGGACCGCTTTCCCGGCGGTTCCGACTCCAACTTTTACAAATGGCGCACAGGACTGATAGAAATTCAGGAGCGCTCCGACAGTTCCCCCTATGTGCGGTTTTGGGCCAAAACGGCCGCCAATATTGCTCGCGGCATACCTAATGGTGTTACACTAGAGCAGTATGAATCTTTTTCTCGACAGATTGGAGCCCAAATAATCCTTGTCCCGAATCTGGAATCCTCGAGCGTCTCCGATCAGGTAGAATGGTTTAAGCGCCTATCTCGTGAAGGTATGGTTCCGCAACGCATTGAGTTAGGAAATGAATTTTGGGTTGCGATGGGGAACGATCCGACGAGCTTGGCTCGCTGGCCCGATGAACCGACTAGCATGCGGATTATGAAACAGTATCTGGATGCCTTAAAGCCCTACTTGCCTGCGAATACCAAAGTCGCCGTACAAGCTGCTGCAGGCGCCATTGATGAGCGAAGGGGTACGTTTGGGCAACGGCTCCGGCAATGGGATGAGAATTTACGTCCGGAACCCTGGTTTGATGCTGTTACGCTGCATCTCTATCCACGCTTGCGCGAGGTAATGGGAGACCCCGAGGCAGGGATAACACCGCCAACGTCACAGAATGCAGTGGCACGCCTAAATGCTATGATGGCCAGAGTGGATGAAGGAGTTGAGCGAATCCTTCAGGATATAGAGCACCGCCTGCCCGGTAAAGAAATCTGGGTTACAGAATGGAATACGT
>JBEKAT010000116.1:0-7517 GCA_050015775.1 Sedimentisphaerales bacterium
AACCGCGTTAATCCTGTGGAGACGACGAAACGGTTCGCACGGGAAGTGGCGGAAAAGGTGCCTGTTACGGACACGCTTGTCGCATACGGTTCGGTATTACCTGAGTTTGTTCATTATTTTGGACGAACTGTGCCCGTAGTTACTACCCAGGCGGAGCTTGACCGGTTTTATGAGCAGGGTTTCTGGATTGTGGCTTTGGGTAAAAAAATCAACCAGTTGAAGGAAGACAGTCATTTTGACCTTGTATATATGTCGAAGGACGTCGCACGAGACAGACGCAACATTGTTCCCGGGGGATTGTTTCATAAGTCCGCCTCTGCAGTCCAGGCGTCTAATATGAGAATTCATTATTTTTTACCGGAGAGATAAGCGAATGGCTTTTACTAATAGTCGTGGTAAGGTGTTTTTGATTCTTCTTGCTGCCTGGGCGGCGATATATCTGCCGGGTCTGGGCAGACAGGGGCTCAAGGGTGAGGAGGGGCGGCGGGTCCTGCCGGCGGTCGAAATGCTGAAGACCGGCAACTGGGTGTTGCCTCGCATCGCAGACCAGGATTACTATAACAAACCGCCTGGGATAAACTGGCTTGTGGCCGCCTCATTTGTGCTGACCGGGGAGCAATCGGAGCTGACGGCGCGGCTGCCTTCGGTGATATTTGCTCTGATTTTTGTGACGTTTTTAATCTGGATGCTGGTTCCCTGGCTGGACCTCGAAGCCCGTTTGATTGGTGCGATAATTTTCCTGACCACCAGTGCCGTTATAGAAAAAGGCCGGCTGATTGAAATTGAGATGGTTTATATAACTCTTACCGGTATAGCGATGCTTTTGTGGATGAACCTGTGGTCTAGGAACAGTCCGGGGTGGCTGCTGTGGCTTGCGCCATCAATAGTGCTTGCTTTTGGGATGCTGGTTAAGGGGCCGTTTATTCTCCTGTTCTTTTACAGTGTCGTGATTTTGGTGTTGTATTACTCAAAGAAGCTGAAGAGTTTGTTTTCGATTTGGCATATTGTCGGGTTGGGGATTGCTTTACTTCCGTTCTGCATATGGCTCTTGCTTGCGTTTCAGCAGACGTCAGCGTCTAAAATGTCATCTCAAATGACCAATCAATTGCTCATTCGAATCATCGATAAGGTGGATATACTGTACTGGGGGCGGAATTTTGTGAGAGAGTTCTTAAATTTTCTGCCTTGGTTAGTTTTTTTGCCGATACTGTGGAGCAGGAAATTGACGGGCCGGATTGCTCCGCAATACGAGGCGATTTTCCGCGGCAGTCGGCTCGGGATAGTAATCGGCTTCTGTATAATTTCCCTGATGCCGAAAATGGAGGCAAGATACACAATGCCTCTTATTCCGATGGTATCTGTTTTGCTGGGCTGGATGCTCTCGCTTCAAAGGGAAATTGTCTCGACGGACCGTCTCTGGAAGAACATACTGCTGGCGGGTTTTGTTGTGTCGTGCCTGACTGCAGTGGCGGGATTGATATTTGTGTCGGTTTCGGCGGGGACGATTATCGCGCTGGCGGCGGCGATTTGCGCGACGACATTTATTTTCCTGAAACGCGACGCGATTCAAGGCAAGCCGGGGCTTTCACTTGCTACAATGCTGCTGGTTATTATTTTATCGCTGCAGTATTCTTCCGCAATTATCGATATTTCGGTGCCGATGGAAAACCGTGCTCCGATTGCGACGGACATCAACAGGATTGTGCCGGAGGGCGAGACGATAAACCTGTTTAGGCCCGGCAGTCTTATTTACCCCGCGATTTTTCGTCTCAGGCCGCCCATCGGGTACCTCCACGACGCCAATGACATCAACGGGCAGGTCCATTATATATTTATAAGACAGAAGTATTTGAAGACGCAAAGTATTCAGGACAAGATTGCGTCCCGGTCCCCACGGGTTCTTTATGAGACCGCCGATACGGTGCCTGATGAATATCAGTTGTTACAGTTGGAGTAATAATGACCTGTCGCGTCAGCGACGATTAGTTATGAGATAATTTGGGCAGTGGAGAGGGCGCTTCGTTTATAACGCCGGCCTGTTTGAGCATTTCTGCAAGTAATGCCATATTGCCATCGAGGTATGGCAGCAGGTCGGGATTGTCTTTGGCGTTCCAGCCATAATGTTTCATTTCGCTTATGACAAAGGCGGGGTCTTTTTTCTGCACTAAAAGCCGAAACATTGCGATGACGCCGCCCGTTCTTTGCGTTCCTGCGGCGCAATGCACCAAGACGGGCAGGTTTTGTTTTTCCGCATTGGCTATTGCGGCGACTGCACTGGCGTAATCATTTACATCTCCGGTGCCTTTGCCGCTCATAGGAAACCTTAATACTTTAATGTTCAGCTCAGCGGCGGCTTTTTTCTCGGCCTGCTGGTCCTGGTTTTTCGGGTCATCGTTTGTAAGGTCAACAATGACGCGGATATTGTGGTCGGCAAGGACCTTTTTGACCAGGGGTGCCGATAGCTGTCCGCTGCGATAGATGCGTCCCTGCTCCACAACGCCGAATCTTTTCGGGATGACGTGGTATCTGATAATGCCGAACCAGGCCCATGTTGCCAATCCAGTCACGATTAGCAATCCAGCGACAATTACCCGTCTGCGTCCGGTCGTGGAATATACTTTTGAATCATTAACAGTCATATGGCAATTCTTTTAGTATTCCGGTTTATCTGAATAAACCGTGGATAAAGTTTATCTCCTGTTCAGTAAGCTGTCCGTGTTTAATTCTTACGGCGTCGGCAAGAAGTTGTTCGAGGGACTGCTGTCGGTTTTTGGCGAGCCATACGGCGGCGAGCATAGCGACACGGCCTTTGCCGCTGCCATCGTGGACGAGCACGGGCAGGTTTTCTTTGTTTGCCATTATGGCGAGAAATTGTTGCTGCATATTGGCGTCGGGGAAATAGGCAGGATTGTTCGCGTTTCTATCCAACGGCATCTCGAAATACTTAACGCCGTTGCTTCGGACCCAGGTAATTTCTTCGCTGTACCAGTTTTGCTCGCGGTGTTCGGCGGGCGAGCGGAGATTGATGATTGTGGCGATATGGTATTTGTAGAGCAGCCGCGTATAGTCCATACCTTTTGGCTGAGCGCTGGTGTAAAGCAGGGAGGGCTGGACGGCGTGGAAGTTTTTAATGCGGAAACTTTGGACGAGGATGACGACCGCGGTGATTAGTATTGCGGCTGTTATCAGGAGCCGGAGCGGATTTTTTTTCTTTTTCATTTTTATTGTCCCGCCGGTTTTTGTCTGCGATAAATTGTTCGGACGGAGTAGATTTTCTGGCCGGTGGATTCGAAGTAGACCCTGCTAATCATTTCACCGATGAGTCCTGTGGCGATGAAGATTGTTCCGACCATAAGCAGCATTGCGGCGAGTCCGGCGAGTGGGCCGTGGGCGACTAGGATCGGCACATTATAGTAGAGTTTATCGAAGAGGACATAGGCGGCCATAAGCACGCCAGCGAGGATGCAATAGAAGGCGGCCCTCCCGAAAAAGTGGAGTGGTTTTGTGAGGTAGCCGAGGAGGAATCGCAGTGTAATCAGGTCGAAAGCGACCCTGAAGGTTCTGCCCAGCCCATAGTTGCTTGAGCCGGAGGGTCTTACGATGTTTGTAATGGGGATTTCGATAATCCTCATTCCGGATTGTGAGAGCAACGCGGGGATGAATCTGTGCATTTCGCCGTAGAGGTGCAATTGCTCAATGACTTCCCTGCGGTACGCTTTGAAGGTTGTTCCGAAGTCGTGGATATCGACACCGGAGATTTTAGAGGCGAGCCAGTTGGCGGCCCTTGAGGGTATTTTTCGCATAACGAGGTTATCGACTCGAGCTTTTCGCCAGCCGCTGACGACGTCGTAACCCTCGCTGAGTTTTTCGAGGAAAATTGGTATTTCTTCCGGCAGGTGCTGCAGGTCGCCATCCATTGAGATTATGATTTGGCCCTTTGCGATATCGAAGCCGGCGGCGAGGGCCGGTGTCTGGCCGAAGTTGCGGCGCAGCTCAACGACGACGACTTTACTGTCGGCTGCGGCGATTTCCCTGAGAATCCGGAGAGTGTCATCCTCGCTGCCGTCGTCGATGAAGATAAGCTCATAGCAGAGGCCCGTTGCGGCCATTGTTTTTGTCAGTCGCTGGTAAAGCTCTCTGACTACTTTCGATTCGTTGTAGAGCGGCACGACGACGGAGCAATCGATAATCAGGTCCGTTGAGGATTGCGGTTGTTTTTCAAAGTTGGCCATAATGTATAAGTTTTATACCTGCGTCTTTGAAGAATTTTTTCGTTTTTTCGCTGCAAAGGGCCTCAAGCTCGACTTCCCGCTGTTTGACGAGGCGAGTCCGAGTCGCATCAAGGTCGTAGATGTATCCCGGATGCGTCATAAGCTCTGCTGTAGAGGCGGTATTATACAGTGAAACAGCCCGCATAAAAACGATATTTATTGTTCCGACGTGGTTGACGCCTAAGAGCGCATCGGTTTTGAAGAACGAGGGATTTTGCCAGCGGTTAATTTTCGCCATTGTTCGCACGAGCGAGGCCCTTTTTCTGCTTTCACGGTCGGTTACAGGCCAGGGCAATTGGCTTACCTGTTTTGGCTCAAAGGTATATCGGATTGCTGATATGCCGAAGCGTTTGGCTAATCGGCAGACAATCGGAAATATGGTTGGGAAACTATGGATGTGTTTGTGCGAATCGAGATGCGTGGGCTTTATGCCTTTGTCGATGAGCCATTGAATCTGGGAGGCGAGTTCGGCTTCGATGGCGGTTCTGACTTTGCCGGTTATGAGGGACGCGAGTGCGAGCTTGCCTGGCGATAAAGCGAAATGTCCCTGTGAGTCGAGGATTAATTTTACGGTGTTATCCTGGCAGATGGGTTTTCCGGCGGTGAGGTTGAGATGGACGCCGACGCCGAGCGTGGGCAGGTTTTTGGCTAATTCGACCGCTTGGTTGGCGGCTGGCATATTGGCCATAATGGTTGTGCTTGTCAGGACACCTTTAGTGTGTGCCTCGACAATCCCTTTGTTGACGCTTTCACATAATCCGAAGTCGTCGGCGTTTATTATTAGTCGGTGTTCCATTGTCGGCAAGTTTAAGGCGGCTTCGTATTGTCGTCAACTCATTTGGCGAAGTATGAAGCTACCGATGATAAAGCCGGCGGCGAGGGCGAGACAGCCGATGAGGTGGAAGAAAATAGTGATTGCGCTTGCGCGGTGCTGGGTGGGGCCGGGGGTGGAGAGGTCTGGCACGTTTGCGAAATTTATGGCGGCGACAGACGCGGGCAGGCCAAAGAGGAAATACAGCAACACAGGCCAGAGCATAATTCTGCTGACAAAGACACCCGCAATCATAATAATGAAGGCGCTTATTACGGCGATTCGATAAATCCAGACACCGGCAGGGATGCCGAGGCGGACGACGATGGTTTTCTTATTGACGGCGGCGTCTGCGGGGAGGTCGGGAAATTCATTTATGAAAATTATGAGAAAAATCAGGATGCCGACAACGCAGGCGGCCGGCAGGGGGATGATGTCGATTAAGCCGGTTTGGAGATAGTAAGAACCATAGACGGGGAGGATGCCGAAGAGGAAGGCGATGGCGATTTCGCCGACGCCCCGGTAGCCGAGTTTGAAGGGCGGTGCGGTGTAGAAGAATCCGCCGAGCAGGCCTATGAGGCCAAGGATTAAAATGAACCAGCTACGAGTCAGATAAAGGATGACAAGGCCGAGCGATGCGCCGAGAGCGAGACAAAAAAGTGATGCGGCCAGTGTTGCCTGGGGCGAGAGGATGTTTTGCTGGATGAATTGTCTGCCGCCTGAGAAGGGCGTGACATTTTTGTTGGCCCAGTCGTTGCCTGATATGTGGTCGAAGTAATCGTTGGCGATATTGGCTCCTGCGTGCAGGGCCATCATTGCAAAAAGCGCCAAAAGGAAGAGGGGCCAGTTGAAAGTTCCGGCTATCGCAAAGCCCAGCGCTGAGCCGACAAGCACCGGCGATACGCTTGCGGTCAGGAACTGAGGCCTTGAAGCGAGAAAAAGCGTAATTAGTTTTGGTTGCCTGTAATCAGGTTTCATTGTTAAGAATCCTTTGTGTGCGAGCAAGGGCCTGGTCGGGGGTTTCATCGGGTGCGAGGTCGAGGAGGTTGACGTTTTTGAAGGTTTTAAACCAGGTTCGCTGTGCCTTGGCAAGTTTTCGGGTGTTTTTCTTGATTAGTTCGATTGCGTCATCGAGAGCTGTCTGGCCTGATAAGTGGTTGATGATTTCGGCATAGCCGATGGCGGAGCGTGCCTGTTTGCTGAGCGGAATTGGTTCCGCAAGGAGCCGTTTGACCTCATCGACCAAACCGGCGTCAATCATCTTTTTGACGCGGGCGTTGATGCGTTTGCTTTCTTCGGTTTTTTCCCTGCGCAAACCTATGATTGTCCAGTCGTGCGAAGCGTTTGCGTCCCACTGTTGCTGGAAGGCGGATATTGGTTTGCCTGTGAGCTTATATACCTCAAGTGCGCGGATGATGCGCCTAGGGTCGTTGGCGCTGATTTTGGCGGCGGCGTCGGGGTCGATTGTTTTAAGTTGCTCGTAAAGTTTATCGAGGCCTTCGGCTTGTGCCTGTGCTTTGAGTTCCTCGCGGATTTGCTCATCAGCGCCGGGGCCTTCGAAGAGGCCGTAGAGAAGAGATTTGATATAAAGGGCGGTGCCGCCGACTGCGACGATTGGTTTGTTGTGATTTTTTATGCCACTGATTGCGGCCTGCGCCAGTTCGAGGAATCGAGCGACGCTGAATGGCTCACTGGGTTCGACGACGTCGATGAGGTGATAGGGAACTTGGTCGCGGTTTTCTTTGGGGGGTTTGGCGGTGCCGATATCCATTCGGCGATAGACCTTCATCGAGTCGATGCTGATAATCTCGGCGCCAAGGGACTTTGCCAGGGCGAAGGCGAGTTTGCCTTTGCCTGAAGCGGTGACGCCGAGAATAAGAATCATTTTGGGGTTCATAATTTTTTATCGAAGCCCCGCGGGGCGAGTGTATAATACGGTTTTTAAGATTGTAACGCAACTTTTCCGGCTTCGCTGTGCTTCGCCGTGATAATTTGGGCTTATCAGGGCGTAGCCAACAGGCGAAGCCCGACAATAGGGCAGGTTTTATGGCTGTCGCTGACAATGGTTTTTCAAAAGAGCTTGAACGCAAAGTCAAGTTAGTCAATAAGACGCTTGGGCGGATTTTGTCGCGGAGGGATTTAATCAACAAGGAACTTAGAGGTCCGGTTCGTTATGCTCTCACGGGGCCGGGCAAGCGCATCAGGTCTGCGATTGTGTTGTGGTGCTGCGAAATGATAAGCGGGAGGATTAATCGCGACGCGGAGATAGCTGCGGCGGCGATAGAGATGGTTCATACGTATTCGCTGATACACGACGATTTGCCGGCGATGGATGACGATGATTACCGGCGAGGTCGGCTGACGTGTCATAAGAAATTTGACGAGGCGACGGCGATACTGACGGGCGATGCGCTGCTGACGCTGGCGTTTGAGGT
>JBEKAT010000117.1:0-8386 GCA_050015775.1 Sedimentisphaerales bacterium
ACGTCTTTCAACTGCCCCTGTTTTTTGAGCTTGCCGTAGTAACCCATCGCGTCCTTGTAGCTCTTTACAAGCAAGGCATGGTTCGCTTCCCATCTCCCATTTTTGCCCATCCAGGCAGGACCTACATAAATCATATTGTAAGAATACCCGTTGTTGTATTTGGTCATAGACCGGTACTGGTCAACGAGATTCAGAAAATACGGCAGCTCGCCGTCTTCGTAAACCATACCCCTTAATATGTTCTGCGGATGCGTTCCGTAATAAGAGCCGGGGCCGTCAAATACCGCGAGAAGGTCCCTTGAAAGATGAGGTATCGCCACAATCCCTATGTCGTCTTCCTTACCCGACGCGGGACAGTGAATATTGTATTTCGATGGAATCCAGGGGTTCCAAGGGCCGCCGTCAAAAAGAGTGTACCAGGAATTGTTGGCATTATGGTAGGCCTTTGGCCCCTCCTCCCAGCAGGTGGCGACGGCGCATTTTATCATCGGGTATTTCTGCTTGATATAATTAACCAGCTCAGCGTCCATATAGTAAGAGCCGGTTGAAGTCGGATAAAAGCCAAACACACTTTTGAATCGCCCGAAGACCTCGTCCACTACGGCCTTCTTTTCAGCCATCGATAACAGCCATACAGCCAGCTCTTTGGTGTGAAACTTATCGCGGAACTGCTGGCACTGGATGCCAAGAAACGTGCATCCGATTTCGTCGCCGAATTCTGCGTTATATCCCTTAGCTAACTGAACAGCTTCGTCATTAAACAAGCTGGAATACGTCATTTGTATGGTGGTCTTAAGCCCGTTCTCATGGGCTATCTGCTGCTGGGTCTTGAAAATATCCAGGGACTCCTGGATTACACTTTTCCTGGTAACATCCTCTTCCTTCCCAAAGGATGCTTCTTTTTCAAGATATTCGGGGACCATTTCCGGTCTATGAACAACATTAACGAAAAAATCGTTCATGTAAGTACCTTAAAATTACTCTTAATCACTGAATCTATTCACTTTCTAGCCAATTGCTGGCCAATAGGGCAAAGTCAAGGAAGTTAACTATGCCATCGCCGTTATGTGGCGGTGCAATATCGGCAGATGGAATACCTGGCGGTTGCAACCACTGCTCGGTAAGAATGCCAAGGTCTTCAAAATCAACTATACCGTTACCTGTAATATCTCCGTATATTTTGTCAAAGGCCTCCATACCCATCAGCATATTGACGTTTTGCCAGTTCCCGGAAATCGGTTGGAACAATGCCCTACTGCTGACATCCCCCGCATTCCAGACCCACGTCGGCTCCCAGTAGCAGACGCCCATTCCCTTTCCACCGGGCGTGGCTTGAACTCTCTGGATTAGTCCGTCCAGAAATGCCTGCTGGCTTTCAGGGGTTCCTGAACCGGATGAACCGGTGGTGTAGTAGTAACCGGTCTCCGCGATGAGAATCTCCTTATCAAGATAGCGTCCAGCCATAAAATTCAGGTTTGTTGTCAGGTCATCGAGCGTGCCGTGCCAGAACGGGTAGTAGGATTGCCCTATGACGTCGAATTGCACGCCGTATGTGTACATGAGGTTATCAAAGAACCACTGGGTGCTCGAAATGCCGCCGCCGGATTTAACATAAGCAACATGAATCATAATTTCCGGCATAAGCTCGGACCCTCTGCCATCGTTCACGCCGGCTATGGCAGAATTGATAAGCTGGGCAAGATTTGCCCAACTTCCACCAGTCATGCCACAGCAGTTTCCGTTCGGCCAGAGCATACCGCAATTGATTTCATTGCCAATCTGGACCATATCCGGCATAGCGTTGTTATCCCGCAGCTGCGAGATGACGTCGCGCGTGTAATCGTGAATAGCGGTAACCAAAGCCGATTGACTCAAGCTGCTCCACGCTGCGGGTTTGGTCTGATGCCCGGGGTCGGCCCAGGTATCCGAGTAATGGAAATCCAGCAGGAATTTGAACCCGGCGGCCTTGACCCGGGCGCCGAGAGTAGTTACATAGTTGATGTCCATACTTGCGCCGTAGTTTGAAGGGTTTGGGTTGTTAAAAATCCGGATACGAATCCAGTTGAGGTCGTGATTCTTGAAAATGGTCAGCACATCCTTTTGCACGCCATACTCGTTATATTTGACCCCGTCTGTTTCCTGTTTTGTTTGTATGGAAATGTCGGCCCCCCTTATAAACTCGGCACAGACGCCGTTCCTCGCCGTAATGCTTAGCCCTGCAAGTAACAGCACAAAAATCCGGTATTTGAACTTATTGTCCATTGTTCTTATCATTTTTTATCACCTGCACTGGGGTCCCGGGTATGGGTTGCCGTGCTGTTTACGATTTGGAAATTGTCATACTCCGCCGTGCAACTGCCGCCAGCATTGCTGCTGTTCGAATACAAGCCAAATGCCGTAATATCACCCGCGAGAACTGATGGGGCAGTGGACCCGCGAGTTAGTGTCTCGATATCGAGTAAATCCCACTGCCCCTTATCAGGGTGATAAGCATAATTTTCAGTGGAAAAAGAAGTGCTGACCGAGGTAAAAACGGTTTTTGATACATACCAGACGCCATTAACCCTCACGGCAATGCTGCAATCGGGAGTATGAAGGTAGAACAAATGTGCTCTAAGGTCGAAGCGGAACCTTATATTGGAATAGACCTTGGTGTCTACTGTAAATTTGTTCGTATATATCAAGTTTCCGCATATTCCACTATGCCAAACCCACGCGAAGCTTGATACGCCGCCATTGCTTCCGCTGGAATATACGCCGACCCACCCGACCAGGTTAACGTCGCCGTTACTATCAAATGTCTCGGTGTATAAGCTATCATCCGCATAGACAAAAGCAGCCGAACTAAACAAAAAAATAATGACAAAATTCCTAATCATAATCATATTAACACAGCCGTTCCTCCAAAAGCGGACCAATCAGAAATGAGCGTAAAGAACCCCGAATTTGACTGGTCCGTTTGAAATACCAATAATCCAATTTAATCAGGTAAGTCCTTCATCCACTGTGGCCAATCCATATAAGCTGGGTCTATTGCTCTCCACTGGCGGTTCCATGTCAAGGACCACAAACTTCTTAATCCAATCTTTCGCACAGATTTATCCATAAACAGCATATTTGTCCTTCCGCCATGGCGAGGCATACAGAATTCAGACATATTGCTGTTCTGCAAACACAAACTGGAAGGAGGCCCATCATTTTCCGTTGGCTCCGTGCCGTCCCACATAGCATCCGCCATCAATGGCACATCTGCTGAGTGTGTTATATTTAACGTTGAACGCCAGTATTTCGGACGGTCGGTTGGGGCGATATCATACAATTTAGTTCCATTTATGGTGACCCCAGTGTCCGGCGGATTATGCGCCCACCCATTAACCCCGTAACTGCCATAATAACCTGCCTGAGCCCAGACGGCCACAACGCCGCCGTAGAAACCCGGCTGACCCCATCTTCCCCACGCGGAGTCAACTGTTTTAGGGCAAGATGCATCACTGCAACCTGTCTGATCAAGAAATTTCCTGGCTTTCGGACAAAGGCGAACATCACCCACGCCCTGGTAATATGGCATCAAGTCAGTCATCCACATCGTCCCGCTGTTCCAGCCGCTTGGCATAGATTCATTATGCGTCTGACCATACATTTCATACATTAGGCCGAATTGACGGAGATTGGAAGCGCATTTAACGGTATTGGCCTGGTCCCTGGCTTTATTAAGGGCCGGCAGTAGGATTGCCATCAGGAGAGCAATTATCGCAATCACAACAAGCAGTTCAACCAGGGTGAAGCCCCTATCCTGGTTTTTGCAGAAATTCAATTTTGGTATCATACGAGTCATCATCCTGATTTTTGATTTCATATGCCCGAATCCCCACAATAAACTGTAAACTGTTGGAGACCGGCTCGAATAAACCGGCCTCCAACATCATTAAATACTGAATCTTATGGCCACACAACGTTCTGGAGCCAATATTGGGCCATCACCGCAAAATCATAGAAGTCAACCTTATTGTCGCCGGTGGCATCAGCAGGTGTAAGCAATCCCTGCGTCATCGGACTTGTTGCCGTTCCGCCCTCGACGGCCAGATAGAGGACTTCTCCAGGTGAAAGGGCATAGCTATAGATACGGAAATCATCTATCCAGCCATCAACGAAGCCACCATATCCGCCTGACCAGCGCCATGCCCCAATAGTGGCAAAGTTATTTGTCGTATCGAGCTTTGTCGTCTCCGCAGCCGTGGCATTGTCTTGTTCTGCTACCAACGTGCCATTTCTGTAAATTTTCTGATAGTGGCCGCTGACACTTTTGACAAACGCGTAGTGCACCCATTTATCCTGGGGATGGTCAGGATTGGTAAAGTTCTGCTGCGTAGGATAGTGCAGGGTATCGCCCCAACCGTTATTCGAATCCCAACCTGCCTGGTAGGAAAATGCACCTGTTGCCCCACACCATATACCAATGACATTGCTGTCATGACCGATCTGCAGTATCTCTGAATCGGCATCAGTTTGCCCCGGGTCCTTTAACCAAAACGATATGGTGCTTTCCGCACCAATCGTATTGTGGTCATTAATAGCCGCAATGGGTATCGTAACCCGGTCAAGATTATTGGGGTGAAAGCAATTTGTGCCGTCATGGCCGCTTCCAGCACCTCCCCAGGCAAACGGGTAGCTAATTGTCCCATTGTAGCCGTTGCCTGAAGAATCTTGCGGACTACCAATACCTTCATCAAACTTGTACCACAGTATGCGGCGGCTAGAGAGAGTTGAAGGTGCGACAGCAGTCACCACTGTAGATTGAGTGAGCCAGTTAGTTGCGAGTAAATCCAGGTCGTTCATGCCAACGTAGCAATCTTTGGTGAAATCTGCAGGTATCAATTCAGCCAGAGTAGAGTCGCAATAGGGGTAATCAAGACGAACATCATTGATAGTTACCGTTCCTGTGTCGCCGGGGGGACCGCCGCTTCCGTTGTCAACTCCAATAGTAATTTTAGTCACATTCGTTAAATTAACTCCCTGAGAAGCAAATGACTGCAAAGCAATCGGCCACAATATCATAGGCTCATAGGCCTGCTGATTTAACGCGTTTGGCTCCCCGAAATGGACAATGCCGCTCTGGGCGCCATTGTTCGATTCCAGTTTCACATAAAGATTGTTAGGTCCTTTCATGTTGTCGTGGCCTTTTACCATTAGCACAAGCATCGCGTTATTGCTGATGTTACTCGAGCAAAGCAATGCCGAAGTATCTGCGCTGACCGCATATTGCGTGTTGCTGTAATTGATTAGCATGTTACCATCAGCCACAGAGGAGTTATCGCCCCATACAGTTTGGATGTCTCCATCACCTGACCAGTCTTCTGCATAGTTGTCGAATCTATCCACCCATGTGAGATCGCCCACGGAGAACGGCCATACGTTTTCGGCTTTGATAATTTTGGAGCCCACGGTTTCATCCACGCGCCAGTAATAACTTTGCCCACGACTGACGCTGCCAAGAGGCATCGCATGGGAATTGGTATCGAAAGCACCCAAATACTCCGGAGAGCTTGTGGTGGCGGCATTGACATCCGCGAAAGACGTGCCAAAATAAAGGTAATGGTGGCCCGTAGAGTTCAGTGCGGGGGTCCAAATCAGCGTCGGGCCAATGCCGCAACCATTCCTCTTATCTTCCTTGGGCACAGTGGAATTAGGCCACGGAGCCACAAAACCTGCCTGGTTGTTATCCGGAGCTCCGAAGTAAACATAATCGAAATACACATTCCAGACCCAGTCACTTGCCCTCAGTCGGAGGATCGCATATTGAGCGGTTGGAGGTACGGTGTAATCATAAGTAAACGAACCCCAGCCACCTGTTTCAGCGCTTTGCTGTGCAATAATATAAGTGTCATTGCTCACACGATTTGTATCCGGAAAGTTTGGGTCGGGGACACCACCACTGTACCAACCTATTTCCGCTGCCGCACTACCCCACGTCCATTTGTCGGCCACGCATGAAAAACGAATTGTAGGCACACCAGCGACGGGAACCACCTGATGGATCTCAACTCCTATGCCACCTGTGCGGTACCTCATAAATAAACAGGGGGTGCCATCATAAGTAAGGGCCGTCTGCACAACGGCGTTGATATCTACCCCGGGAACATTAGGCTTGTTTACATCCCAGCCCGTCAGGTTGCCGGTATCAAATCTGCCGTTCGTCAGGAGATTTGAACCCTGTGCCGAAACTGCCGAAACAGCAAAAATACATACAAGAAACAGTATTCTATTAAATCCCATATTTTTCCTTCCCGCCTTTTTCATACAACCTCCTACTCACACAATAAATCCTTTGAATATGTTTAATACGATAACGTAACTAATAATTCCCCAAGAGGTCGCAAAGGCCTTTTATTTGCCGTTTTCAAAAAACGCTTCTCAAAAATGTCCGTAAAACCCTTGCGCTTCGCAACGTCTCCGCCGAGGGGGCCTGACTCTCAGGCCCCCTCAGAAGAGACCTTGCGTCCTTTTGACTCAGAAAACAACCCTTGTTAGGGCTTTCTTAAGCGTGTTTCCTTCTAAGTGCGACCAATCCACCTATCCCAAGCAGGACCATGGTCGCCGGCTCGGGCGTAAGGGTAACATTGTCATACAAACTTCCGCTTGGTTGCCAGCCCCATTGCTCTATTTTAAGCGTAAGATATGCCGTACCTGCCGGAGCAGTCCAATTCCCTGTCTTATTCGCGCTGTCGGTATTAAACGACACCCAGCCGGTATTACCCTCACCAGCACCGCTGTACATGTTCGCCCATCCCCAGTCTAAAACGTTCCAACCGGCATCCTTGTACTGAATAGTTATGCCTGCTCCTGCCCAGTTGTTTGCAGGGGCGTCATACATCAAACCGATGCTAACTGACGAACCTGCAGAGAACGCTACATCTTGACCGAGCTGAGCACTACCACTAGGATTGTTGGTGTATATGTCCGCGGCATAAACACTGGTGCCGGGACCACCAGGCACGACGGTGACGGTTTCATTGGCAGGATCAGGCAGCCATGTCCACCAGCCGGTGAGGTCGCCGGTCTCGAAATCGCCATTGGTAAGGGCCTGAACTGGAACCGCAGTGCTTACCAAACACAAAATGCAGATAACTAAAAGCTTCTTACTCATTCTGTCTCCTCCTACTTCGATATTAACTATTTTCGGTTTCGATGCCTTTGACAACAAGCCAAAAACACCATCCCATTCTCAACAGACACACTCTCTTACATTTGCGTCTGTTTTGTAACAACGTCAAACAAGCACTCAAGTTTGACCTTCACCATTTATAACCTTGTGCCCATTTAACGAAGCTTAACGCAATCGCTTCTGTTCAAGCCCAACCACTACTCATTGGGTAATAATCACGTTCAACAACTACTCGTAACAGCAATAGCCCGAAGACCATATAATGGCCTTATGGCCCAGCATACACTATCATTGTCTCAAAATCGATCATTGTCTCAAAATCGCATTTTAAAAAGAACGCCAATTCGCGTTAAAATATAACCATTTTACGAAACATGCCGCTTATTCTCTTGACTCCTGTGTGAAAGGAAATAGGATTGCTGCGCGTCCGGTAAAATCGACCATCTTTTAGATAGAGGATAGCTATGTCCAAGATGCACAGAGTACTGCTGCTTTTCGACACATCCGGAGCCGCCTCGAGAAGGACCCTTAAAGGCATCGCTACGTACTCCAAACTTCACGGCCCCTGGGTCTTTTTCAGGGAGCCGCCATTTTATGTCGCCTCAACATTTGGACTAACAAGAATAACAAGGAAACTGCCGAATCCGAAAACGTGGGACGTCGATGGCGTAATAGCGCATATTCCGCACACAAAACATTGGCGCAAAATTGTGCCGAAAAATGTCCCCGCTATAATCAGCTTGTACACTGTTGTTAAGTCCAGGGACTTTTGCAATTTTGTAACGGATGACGTTGAAATTGGCCGGATGGCGGCGGAATATTTTATCGGGAAGAACTTTCGCAATTTCGCGTTCTTCGGCTACAGGAACATCTGCTGGTCACAGACGCGGTGCGACAGCTTTTCTGAAACACTGGCCAAAGCCGGTTTCACGGCGCACACTTTAACACAAAGTGGACTGGAATCTATGAACACGCGGTCTAAAAAAAGCGGGCGTTCCGCGCTGGGCGAATGGCTTTGCTCGCTGCCCAAGCCGCTGGCGCTAATGGCTTGTAACGATGACCGCGCCTTAGACGTGTGCGACGCTTGCAAAACAATGGGGCTGCATATCCCTCACGACGTGGCCGTCCTCGGCGTGGATAACGATGACCTGGCATGCGAGCTCGCTAATCCGCCTCTTTCCAGCATAGCCGTCAATAACGAAAGGGCCGGCTATGAAGCCGCTG
>JBEKAT010000118.1:0-7296 GCA_050015775.1 Sedimentisphaerales bacterium
GCGGGCAAAGTGCGAATCAATCTCGACGCGGCTACCGTTACCAAAGAAAAAATCGCCGAGATAAAAAGTATCTGCCTGCACCACCGGGGCAAGAGCAGCGTTTATGTCGCAATCCGGACCGACAAGGGCAAGGTTTACGCCTCCGCCGACAAGGGTCTTAGCGTCAACCCCGACCCCGAATTTTGCCGAAAGATGCGCCACCTCCTCGGCCCCGAAAACCTGCAATTAACAAGATAAGATGACTGAAATCAAAAAAACTTTGGCTCTTCTCAAGGCCCGCTGGCCGGAGGTCATGTTCATCATAGCCATTGATGTCTTGTCACTCTCTATCAGTATGTCGCGGCAAATATTAATATCGCACCAAACAGGATCGTTGCTCCATACATTGATAACGCTTGCGTCTCTTCCATTCATCATAATAGCTTTCCTGCTTATAATCGGTTTCCAGCGAACTGTTTATCTGGAAGACCGGAAGCGACAATCACTTTTTGTCTTATTGCGAGAAGGTAAGCACTTTTTTTTGCCGTTGGCTGGTTTAGGCGTAATTTATAGCCTCGCCTTGGCACTTTTACAAATCTTGGTTTTTTGGACCATAAAGCATGTTGCCTTCATAAATACAGATTTTATAGATACCGCCTGGGCCATACGTTTGTATTCTACTTCGTTAAATTTGATTCTAATGAAGCCAATCCTTCTGATATTCCCATTAATAATAGTATTGGATTGCAGTGTACTTAAGAGCTTTAAAATGCTCGGCCGATGTCGCCTAAGAGACGCGAGAGAACTTGTTATTTTATTCCTTATTTCATTAGGACTACCGTTTCTATGGATATTCCTGCCTTCTGCCTCTACTCAACCAATTTCGTGTTATTTTTTAATGGCAGTGTACACTATTGCAGGGCAATTTATTAACTTAATGATGGCGGTCATAGCAATAAGATTTGTCGCCGCTCAAAATTTGATATATGATAATGGCTCAAAATCTTTAGATTCACAAGATTCACTGAACCCTTCAATATAGTTGAGGATTAGCTTTGAAAAACAAATTAACAGGCAAGTTTATCGCCCTTGACGGGCCGGATGGATGCGGGAAAAGCACGCAGGTAAAGCTGCTTGTCGATTGGCTTGTCAAACAAGACGTCGATGTGGTCAGTTTTCGCGAGCCGGGCGCAACCGCCATAGGCGAAAAAATCAGGGACATCCTTCTCAATCCTGAACACAAAGCAATGGATACCGCAACCGAGGTAATGCTTTATATGGCAGCAAGAGTTCAACTGTGGAATGAGAAAATAGCCCCGGCGTTAAAACAAAATAAATGTGTTGTCGTTGACCGCTGGCTGTCCAGCACCTGCGCCTACCAGGGACACGCGGGCGGTTTCGGAATGGATAAGGTCATTAAGCTCGCAGCCGACTGTCTTGAAAAACCCTGGCCTGATTTAACAATTATCCTCGACGTCGATTCCACGACTGCGGCGACGCGACTCAAAAGCAACCTCGACCGAATGGAGCAAAAGGGCGACGGTTATCACAAAAAAGTCCGCGATGGTTTCCTGAAAATCGCCAAGCAACAGAAAAACTTTATCGTAGTCAACGCCGTGGATACTATCGACGCCGTCCATAAAAGGGTGATAGAAACAGTTAGTTTAACTAAAAATCTGTGAAATCTGTGTAATCTGTGGTTTTATGCCGCTGAAAGACATATTCTGCCAGGAAAAAGCTGTCGCTTCGCTCGAACAGGCCTATGATTCGGGCAAGGTCGCACACGCCTATATCTTCGCGGGGCCTGATGGCGTGGGCAAATTTACAACCGCTAAGGAATTCGCGAAGCTTTTGCTTTGCAAAAACCCCGTGAAAAAAGGCGACTTCACCGACAGTTGCGGCGATTGCGCCTCCTGCCGGGTATTTGACGCCAGCGCACATCCCGATTTCGAGCACGTTTACAAAGAGCTAATCGAGTTCACTGAAGACGGCAAAGATAAAGACCCGCCGGTCGAATTCCCAATTGACGTGGTGCGTGAATTCGTCATCGAAAAAGTCAGCCAAAGGCCCGCCTTATCGACGCGAAGGGTCTTTATTCTCAGCGAAGCCGAAAAACTTAACAACGAATCGCAAAATTGCCTGCTGAAGGTCCTCGAAGAGCCGCCATCATATTGCTGTATAATTCTTGTCTGCACCCGCCCCGACAAACTCCTGCCCACCATCAGGTCCAGATGCCAAATCCTGCGTTTCGGCCCCATCGCGGAAGACAAAATAATCGAAAAGCTATACCAGCCCGGCCTGAGCGAAAAGCAGGCAAAATTCCTCGCCCGCTTCGCTGACGGCTGCCTAGGTCTGGCATGCACATATTCGCAGCTCGAACTGGCCGAGGCAAACCTCTACCAAACCAAAACTGACCTGGTGGATACCCTGGCCAATTTCGAATACAAAGACGCACTGGAACTGGCCGAGAATCTTCAAAAAAAATCGAAGGAGCTTGCGGCCGTCTGGACCAAACTCGCCCCCGCCACAAGCAAAACCGACATCAACCGCAAAGCGACCAAAACCATTCTCCAGATTATCATTTGTGCCCTTCACGACGCGATGCTCGCAAACGTCGCCGTCCGGGACGCAATCGTCAACTTCGACCAGCCCGAACAAATCAAAAAAATCGCCCGGCGGTTTGACGCCGAACAGGCCGCACAAAAAATAGCCGATTGCTTCAAAACCCTCCACTGGCTCGAATCCTCCGTCAACGAACGGCTTATTTTCGAGCAGCTATTGTTAAACCTCGCCGAAACTGATAAAATCACGTATATACTTTAGAGATTTCACCGCGGAGCCCGCTGAGACCGCAGAGAAAATCATATCGTAATCTCTGCGTACCCTGCGGCCTGGGCAGTAAGAATAAGTGAAAACAAATGGAAGATACACAGGCAGCAAAACCTAAACCGCCGAGAACAAGAAGGTATATGCTGGTCCGCTACGGCCGGATGAGAATTCTCGGGCTGTTCGAGCATAACGAGGCGCAGATACCCTCCGTACCGACGCTTGTCGTCGTCAAAACCGAAAAAGGAATGGAGCTTGGCAGCATCGTTGGCAGCGCCGGCGCGTATCGCGCGGGCCAGCTCAAGCTGGCCGAAGAGCAGCTCAAGAAATACTTCGACGACTCCGAAATCCCCTTCACCGCCGAGCCGGCAGGCAAATTCGTCAGGTACGCCACTGCCGAAGACATCAACGAGGAAAAGCACTTTCAGAAAATAGCCATCGAAGAAACCAAATTCTGCAAAAAACTCATCAAAGAAATGAACCTGCCAATGAAAGTAGTTGACGCCGAGCACATCCTCGGCGGAGAAAGAATCGTCTTCTACTTTATGTCCGACGGCCGTGTCGATTTCCGCGACCTGGTCAGAAAACTCGCCCAGGAATATCAGACCAGAATCGAAATGAGGCAAATCGGCGCACGCGACGAGGCAAAAATTCTCGGCGACGTCGAAAGCTGTGGACAAAGATGCTGTTGCAGCAGGTTCCTCAAGTCCCTCAAACCAGTCAATATGCGTATGGCAAAACTGCAAAAGGCGACGCTGGACCCCGCCAAAATCTCCGGCTTCTGCGGCCGGCTCAAGTGCTGCCTGCGATACGAGGACGAAACATATACCGAACTTAAAAAACGCCTGCCGCCCAGAAACACCAGGGTCAACACCCGGCTCGGCACCGGCAGAATCATCGATTACCAGGTCCTCGCCCAGTTAGTAATGGTCGAGCTTGACAACGGCACCAAAACGGCGATACCGAGAAACGAAATCGAGATAATAGCGCCTTCTCAGCCGGGCAGTGCGCAGGATGCCCCGCTGCCGCCGTTGCCGACACCGCCGCCGGCCGAGCCAGTCGACAACCCCGAAAACGCCGAAGACAATAACTTCGATGAACAGACAGATAATAATGAACCTGAAACCCAGGATAGCGACCATTAACGCCCGCCTTTGCGGAACGAAGGAAAATTATGCCGCGTAAAATCGTCGTCACCTCCGCCCTGCCTTACGCAAACGGCCCCATCCATATCGGCCACCTCGTCGAATATCTCCAGACCGACATCTGGGTGCGATTTCAGAAAATGTCAGGCAATCACTGCCTATACTTCTGCGCAGACGACACCCACGGCACAGCTATAATGATTAGCGCAAAAAACCAAGGAATCACCCCCGAACAGCTCATAGACGGCGTCCACAAGGAACACTACAACGATTTCAAACGCTTCCTGATTGAGTTCGACAATTACTACTCCACCCATTCGCCCGAAAACCGAAACTTCAGCGAGCTTATCTTCAGCCGTCTCAATGCTACCGGGTCAATCACAAAAAGAAACATCGACCAGGCCTGGTGTCCCAAATGCAATATGGCGCTGCCCGACAGGTTCATACGAGGCACCTGCCCGCGATGCAAGGCCGAAGACCAGTATGGCGATTCCTGCGAGGTCTGCAGCGCGACGTATCAGCCCACCGACCTCATCAATCCTCGCTGCTCCACCTGCGGCTCAACGCCTGTCTTGAAACAATCCGAACATTATTTCTTCAAGCTGGCCAACTACGAAAAGCAACTGCGGGACATATTCGCCAAGGGCTATATCCAGGAGCCCGTCTCAAACAAGCTCGACGAATGGTTCACTGCCGGTCTAAAGGACTGGGACATCTCGCGCGACGGCCCATACTTCGGCTTCAAAATCCCCGGCGAAAAAGACAAATACTTCTACGTCTGGCTCGACGCACCCATCGGCTATATGGCCTCGGCCAAAAATTACTGCGACAAAAACGGTCTCGATTTCGAAGCCGTCTGGAACAGCCCCGATTACGAGCTTTACCACTTCATCGGCAAAGACATTATGTATTTCCACGCCCTGTTCTGGCCCGCGATGCTCGTCGGGGCGGGCTTCAAAACCGCCAACAAACTCTTCGTCCACGGATTCCTAACCGTCGGCGGCCAGAAAATGAGCAAGTCTCGCGGCACGTTTATCAATGCCACAACTTACCTTAACCACCTCGACCCTGAATACCTGCGCTACTACTACGCGGGCAAACTTTCCGCCGGTATCGACGACCTTGACCTTGGCATCGAGGACTTCGTAAACAAAATCAACTCCGACCTCGTGGGCAAATTCGCCAATCTCGCCTCGCGAGCCGCGCCGATGCTCAAAAGCAAACTCAATGGCCGGCTCGGCAAACTCGACGACGAAGGCAAAAAACTTATCGATGCCCTCACCGCCTCCGAAAAGGAAATCGTCCAAAATTATGAAAATCTCAATTACGCCGCCGTAATCCGGACCACAACTGCCTTGGCCGACCTTGCCAACCGTTACGTTGAGCAAAATCAGCCCTGGACCACGATTAAAACCGACCCTGAAAAGGCGCGCACGACACTGACCGCCGTCCTCAACGCTGTCCGCATCCTGACTATCTACCTCAAGCCCATCCTGCCTGCCTTTGCCGAAAAAATCGAACGCCTGTTGAACGTCGGCAAACTCACCTTCGCCGATGTCCCAACCATACTTCAGGAACATAATATCAATGACTTTGAACGTCTCTTCGAACGCGTAGATAAAGAAAAGGTGGATGCAATGATTGAAGAAAGTAAAGACACGGGAGAACAAAAACCTGCGACTACGGAACCAACCCCGGCGATAACCGCGGAGCCGATTAAGCCGGAATGTACAATCGAGGACTTCGCCAAAATCGACCTGCGCATCGCACAAATCGTAAAGGCCGAACGTGTCGAAGGAGCCGACAAACTCCTGCGACTTCAATTAGACGTCGGCGGCATCCAGAAAAACGTCCTCGCCGGCATCGCCCAGGCATACCAGCCCGAAACACTCGTCGGTAAAAACGTCATACTCTTCGCGAACCTAAAACCACGCCAGATGCGCTTCGGCCTGTCCGAAGGAATGATTCTCGCCTCAGGCACTGGCGGAAAAGAAATCTTTATACTCACCGCAGACACAGGCGCTAAACCAGGCGCAAAAGTCAGCTGACAAAATATGGCCGAAAAAAAATCGCTCGAGGAAATTTCAGAGCAGGACAACCGATACAACCCAAAAGCAGTGCGATTCGTTTACGAAGGCCTCGGCTACACCATCCGAAAATCCGCCGGTCAACCGGGCCACATCACGGGCCAAACCCTCTGCGAAGGACTTCGTCTGCTCGCGCTCGAAAAATGGGGCCTGCTCGCTATGCTCGTCCTCGACTCCTGGCACGTCAAAACCACCCGCGACTTCGGCGAAATGGTTTACCTCCTCATCAGGAACAACTGGATGAAGGCCCAGCCCACCGACACCATCGATGACTTTAACGACGTTTACGACTTCAAAACCGCCCTCAAAGACAGCTTCAGGTTCTAAATACCCCCCTTCCGCCGCAAATACCCCAAATTGCCGCCCCCTTTCGCTTGACAAATCCCGGCAATTAATCTAATATAATGATAACGCTAACGTAAACTACCAATATGGAGAGGACAGATAATGCGCCTCGTAGTAAAACAAGGTGAGCGCACCATTAACGAATTCCACTTCGACAAGGGTCCAATCTACATCGGCAGACACACCAACAGCCAGATACTCCTGCCCGACAAAGTCGTCTCACGCCAGCACGCCGTTATCTATAACACCAAGGATGGCCAATGGGTCGTCGAAGACCTTGATAGCGCAAACAAAACCTACCTCAACGACGGCGAAATCCACAAAGCCGACATCAAAACAGGCGACGTCATTCGCATATCCGATTTCGCCATCGAGGTTAACTTCGAAACGGCCTCCACTGCTGACCCAGGCGAAACGGTCGAACTCGAAGAAGCCCCTGCCTCCCTCGCCTCCGGCCCGCAAATCATCATCAGAAAACTCGGCGCCGAAAAGGCCCCTGCCATCAGGTTCCAGGCGGAACGCGCCACCGATTTCCTCTATTCAATCGAAGAACTCAAAAAAGTCGACCATATCGACAAGGCGCTGCTCGTTATGCTGGAGCTGGTCTCAAAGCAGTTCCACTCCTATCAGGTCTGGGGTGCGATGCGTGCCAAAGCCGACGGCCCTATGACCGCGCACGCCGGGAAGCACAAAGGCGGTATGGCCATCGAACAGGCCGACCTCGAATTCGGTGACAAAATCGCCGAGGCCATCAACAAAAAACAGTTTATGCTCTTCATTTTCCCAAGAGACCTCTCCCAGCAAAAGGAAACCCAGGTACGCTCAGTCCTGATTGCTCCCCTGATTACCCCCGCCGGCTGCTTCGGCGTCATCTATACCAACGACACCTTCCGTGACGACCACTACAACCTCGG
>JBEKAT010000119.1:0-7218 GCA_050015775.1 Sedimentisphaerales bacterium
AACTAAGAAACAGTGCGATGTTGTAATCTTTAAAACTGCGGTCATGAATCGCCAAGCTGACGGTGTAACAGCCTCTTGCAATCGAGCCGGGAGAAATCGGTATGACCTGAAACAGGACAACAATGCCCACCCCTATCGCCCATGCTTTTTCGCGGGGCATTTCAGGGTGCATATATACATAAGCAAATGCACATATCAGCGCGACGATGTGCGTCGTCGGCATCAGTAACAAATGAACAACCAAACTCACAAGATACTTTTGTATATAGGGCTCTTTAATCTGAGCAAGAATGGTGTCGGCGTCGGAATCGGTGAGTATATGCTTTTTGCGCCCCTCGGCAACCATATCCCGAAGCCACTGTTCACGCATCGCAGCACTAAAATACAACTGGAAAGGCCTGATGAATATGGCCGACAATTTTTCCTTTCTGAAGACCGAATCAGTAAAGAATCGATGCAATCTCACAGATATGAGAATCAGCAACGGCAAATGCAGGAAGAACCTCCCGGGTCTATCGTGGATTTTTAACGCCTCGGTCATACTTACCCGCCCGGCTCGATACCAGCCGATGGTCTTTTCGAAAATTTTCCCATCGACCGCCCTGCGGAAATAATCCCGGCTGGCAAACATCTCCGTGTAGTGGCGTCGCCAGTCGGCCCTTGCCCAAAGCCGACGGAAAATAGTCCCGAGAAAAGGTATCAGGCCGAGAAGTAAAAACAAAACCGTCCGCGTTTTTTTGCCGCGGAGTTTTGTCTCGCCTTCGTCGTCGATGAGATTACGAATTTTCCAGCCGGTGATTGAGCCGGCGAGAATCTGCGACCATAATTTCCCGTCATAAAACAGCCGGATATTGTTTTGGGTAACGTCCGGGATACTGCTGCGGTAAATCTGTTCGTCGGCTTTAAGCTCGTCGAGCATTCCCCGCATCTCCGCGAAATGCTGCGGGTTTGCCAGCACAAACGATTCGAGCTTCGATATGTCCCCGCGGTCGAACTGCACGACTGAGCCGCGCATAATGCCTTTCGCTATCAGCGAAAAATCGCCGGGACTCATCGGCAAAAAAGGTAACAGCACAAGACCGGGTCTGAAATCGACCGCAGTCAGTCCTTTCGCGGGCTGGTCGTCGGTCCCTTTGCGCTTAAGGCAATTGGGCTGACTCTTGCAGGTTGACCATTCGTATTGCCTGGCGAACTCGTATGCGCCGATACCGTGCAGCATATCCACGAAATCAGCCATAAACTGCTTTTTAGCGCGGTATTCGGGCGAGCCGAGATGGCTGGCGTCAATTATTTTGCCTCGTCGCCAAAATTTAAGCAGGTCCATCCTGTCATCGGCTTCCAGCCACCAGGTGCGCCCCTCGACCCACTCGCTCAGCTCGCCGCAACTGCCGATTTTCTCATCAACGAAGGTCGCGTGAATATCGACAACAGCTTTTTCGTCGCCGAAGCGAATTTTGGCCGCCTGCCTGATAAACTTTTGCCAAAGTGCGCCTGCCCTTGCCGCGGCGGGATTGACCTGAAGCTGGAAAGGCCCCTGAAAACCAATCTTATAGAGGATATCGCGGAACAGGCACGCAAAGCCCGAGGGCGGGATGAGAATCTTCATTGCGTAAACGCCGCCCTGCTCAAGACCAGCGATGGGACCGGCGGTGTTTTGAATATCAAGAATTTTTACCTTGTAAACCTGGCCGGCGAACCCGCCACCGACAAAGTTTTCTATCAGCAAATGCACACGGGCAGTGTCAGGCGTTTTGAGGCCGGTAACGTTGTAAACCAGTTCCGTGCCCGCGTCATACCGACTGACTCGCATCGCCCGATGAAGACCAAGGCCCTGATACTTTGCCTGGAGTTTCGTGCAAATATCGGGGCTATATTCCGTTGTCGCCATTTACGATTCCTGTCGCAATAAGCAGCAAAACTATTTGAGAATCCAAATTTTGGCGGAAACGAACAAGGCGATTCCCGCATACACGCCCGCCATCAGGTCGTCGGCGAGAATCCCCCAGCCGGCGGGCAGCTCTTCCAGCCGATGCGACGGCCAGGGCTTGACCGTGTCAAACAAACGAAACAAAAAATAACCGAGCACGGCAATCGAGACAATCTGACCGCCCGACACATTGGTCATCAGCAACGGCATCGCCAGAAATGTCAACGCCTGTCCCGCAATCTCATCAGCCACCACCTCATTGGGGTCTTCATTGCCCGTCGCAGCGACCGCAACATGTGAAAATTTCACGCATACAAACGAGCCCGCCGCTATAAGCGCAACCATCAGCGACATCGCGAGCACGCCGGAACCGCCGAGATAATAAACAAGACCAAAGATAATCGCGGACGGCAATGAACCCCATGAGCCGGGCGCAATTGGCAGCCAGCCGAGTCCGAAACATGATGTAAGAAGCCGTTTCATAAAACCAGCACATCCGCAGAAAAATTAAATGTAAGAATTATAGCGATTCGGCCTTAGGTTTCCTTAACCATTTTCAGGCAGAAACGGTCCGTCATACCCGCGATGTAGTCGCAGACGACCCGCTGCAGGCCCTGTTTCTCAATAAAACGCTGGAAGTAGCCCGGCATAAGCTGAGGTTGATTGCAAAGATGCTTGAAAAGTTTGGTAAGCCACTGCTCGACTTGTTTGGCCGTAGAAAGCAGTAAAGGATGCTGATAAAAATTCGCGAGAAGGAATTGTTCCAGCTCTTCTAATTGGGCGTTACTTTTTTCAGGCAGGATAATCAGGCTTTCCCGCCGGCTATATATGTCGTTGAGCGTTTTAATTTTCGCCTTACGGATTTCCATGGTGCTTTGCTCGATGCACTCGCCGACAAGTATATCTATGATGGCTTTGGCCGTCCTCGTCCGGCGGACGATTCTATCTTCAATCCTGTCCGCCTGCGCCCGCTCTTTGGCATCCCGAAACAATTTTATATTCCCTAATTGCTCCGCATCAATCATGTCGGCCCGCATACCATCCTCGAGGTCGTGCGAATTGACAGCAATCATGTCGGCGATATTCGCTATTTGGCCTTCGAGTGAACAATTAAGCTCAGGAAAATCAACGTCCTGCGGTTCATCATACGGGCTGCTGTGTTTGGCCAGACCCAGCCGGGTTTCGTAAGTCAGGTTAAGTCCCGCGAAATCCGGATAAGGATGCTCAAGCAGGTCAACGACTCGCAGTGACTGCCGGTTGTGCTCAAAGCCGCCGAAACCAGCCATCAATTTATTGAGGACACTTTCCCCGGTATGGCCGAAAGGCGAATGACCCAAATCGTGCGCCAGGCAAATCGCCTCGGTCAGTTGTTCGTTGAGCCCGAGCGCCCTGGCAATGGTCCTGCCAATCTGGGCGACTTCGATTGTATGAGTAAGACGTGTGCGGTAATGGTCATCAAGGCCCGGAGTAAAAACCTGCGTTTTGCCTTCGAGCCGGCGAAACGCGGCACAGTGAATTATCCGGTCGCGGTCACGGTCAAAATCCAGACGGTAAGGATGCGGTTCTTCCGCAAACAGCCGGCCTTTGCCGGATTTCTCACTGACCGCGTAAGGGACAAGCTCTGAACGCATAATCACAGAACAGGAAGACCATTTTTGGCACTGGTTTGTTTGAGCAGCTTGAGAAGCTCCTCGATGCTCTGGCTGATGAGGTATGTATCGCTACAAACCCGGACAAAATTGGTATCGCCATTCCATCGAGGGACAACGTGGACGTGCATATGGTCGGGTAATCCCGCGCCTGCGCATCTGCCAAAATTGATACCGATATTGAAGCCGTGCGGCTTAATCGTAAGAGAAAGGACCTTCTGGGCATCTCTTGTCATTTTGGTCATTTCAAGAAGCTCCTCGTCGTTTGCCTCACTGAAATCGGGAATATGCCGAACCGGCGCGATTAGCAGATGCCCATTGTTATAAGGGAAGCGATTCATCACTGCGATGCAGTTTTTGGAACGCCACAGGACAAGATTATTGCCGTCATCCTGTGGAGTTTTGATATTTTTGCAGATGAAGCACTCGCTTTTGTCAGCGAGGCCCTGGATATACCCGATTCGCCACGGAGCCCAAAGATTTTTGCGTTTCAATTTATTTACACCTCCATGCGCTACGGCCGGCCCTTAAAAAAACTATTTCCCGGGGACAGACGGCGCAAGAAGCTCCATTGTCATGTTCTGGTCAATGGTTATCTGCGGATTGACACCACCCAGGCCCATAGGCAACGACGCACTGGCGTGCACCGTATAGCTTTGACTGTATCGTTCGGTTCTTCCGGCGTCTATGTTGAAAAGCTCCTGTCCCTGGCCCTTTAAATCGAGCGTTTTATATCCTCTAAGGAATCCAAATATCCCGCTCATCTGGAATGGCTCGGTATAAGGGACGGGCCATTCGGGAGGATTCGGCCACAGCAGAGAATAGGAACTATCGATTACGGCTATCCGGTTATTGGCGTCCTGAACACGTATTTCCGACAGCGTGTAATTGACATCTCTGGCAGCGAACAGAACCATCGTGGCAGGCACGGCAAGCACGGACTTCCACTTGTCACCGACGGCAACGCCTTTGGTGGGATTACTTACGCTCGATACCGAATCCCACAGGAACCACTGCATCGCAATAACATCGAAAAGCATATCCGGCTCTTTAATGAGACCTTTGCTTCTGTCGGCCCTGAATGCCCGCTGACCCACCTGAAGAAGCACATCGCGAAACCCTGAACCGTCCACAATTTTGCCCCTGGCGTTAACGGTAAACGTCCAGCTCTTGCCGGCGAAACTTTCCGCCGCCTCCTGCCAATTCTGCGGGCGAGCCGATTCCGACGTGCGTTTTGCTCTTGCGGATTCACAATCGGCCCTTATTGTCGAAACACCGTAGGGGTCCACTTCGACAGGCGTATATGAAACAACCATCTCCAGCGATTCCGACGACTTGTTGATTTTGCTCGGCCCCCCACCTCTCATCGGCCCCCAGTCCACCGCCATATTCCTGCTGTTGACGAACTTGTATTTAAGGGCCTGGCCGGGCTTGAAATCAACCGTCAATAATGTTTTGCGGGGCGACGGCGCCGACGTGCAGCCGCCGATAATCCCTGCAATCAAAGCCACTACAAGAATCTTTGTCCGGCTCAACTTTGGCTCCTTTCGCTCAAACCTGATTATTTAACTCTTTCAATGCTGTAACCGCGAGCAGCGGACATCTTTAACACCACCGGCTCGCCGGTATCACCTGGCTTTGACGGAAGCGCGACAACCCAGTTTGCCTCTAAATCTTCGTGGTAATTTTCTATCCTGCCCGCTTTCAAATCAAACTCGCCGCCGCCGGTGTATGAATCGTTCGTGTCAAACGTTTTCGGCACATCAACCTCTGCTTGCTGACCACGGTATTTTGGCTCAACCTCGGATGCAGGTATCGTGTTCATATTGATAACCGCAATCTCGCGGCCCCCCGCGTCTCGTATTTCTTTAAGCGTGTAAATCTTCTCGTATGATTTAAGGCCCATCTTGCCAAACGCGAAGGTCTTGATTCTGTTCCACTTGTCGCCGGGCTTAAGCATTTCCTGACCCGGTTGCGGCAACTGCATCGCCCCATGCCTTTCCATTATTGCCTCAGGATACAAAATACTGACTCCTGCTTGTCCGGAGGGGGTGCCGTCTTTCATCGTCATCATAGCCGACGGCAGGTCGTCTACCGCAGATATATTGTTCCACGGACTGAATTCTATCAGATAGGTTTGGCCGATTAATTTCATTATTGGATTGTTGGCGTCCGAACGCCTGGAACTGTCAAAATCCACCGAGGCCGTACTCTTATTCGAATAAAGACATTTCACTCCATCGATTGTGACCAGGGCAACTGCTATGCCATTGGGATCCACACTTTGTATGCGCTGTGTAAGGACCATTTCGACCTGTTCTTCGTTGAAGTTCTCATCGAAAGCCGCTTTATCGGGGACCGGCCCCTGCCATTTTGTAGTCCGACGGGCCCGGGTTGTAATTTTATAAGTGGCCAGGTCGCCAACGGTCGGTCCCAACGCGATTTTCACCTGTGCCTTTGCTTGTGCTGGTGCTGGCGCTTGTGCCAAGGATTTGGCTTCGGCTGGGCCGGACTGGGCCTTCTGCTCACAGCCCCACACGAACACACTGCAACATATACCCGCAACGACTACACATCTGAAAATACTGTTTGTTGTCATAATTTTGGTCTCCCAGTAGTTAATTTTGCCTAAATCAAACAACATATTATACCCGCCGGCAATGCCGACACAACCTAATTTTTCTTCAACAGCAGCCGTCAAATCGTTACAATATACGCCTTGAAAATGCCTATGTTTGGGCACGACTTTGCAGAAAGGAAAATAAATGAGAAGCGACACAATAAAGAGCGGTTTTCAGCGAGCGCCTCACCGCGGGCTGCTTCACGCCTGCGGTATCAGCGATGCTGACATCAACAAACCATTCATTGCCATCGCCAACAGCTTTTGCGAGATAGTTCCCGGCCATGTCCATCTCAACAAGGTGGCCCAGATTGTCAAACAGGCCGTGCGTGAGGCGGGCGGCGTGCCCTTTGAGTTCAACACGATAGCCGTCTGCGACGGAATCGCGATGGGCCATACCGGTATGAAATACTCGCTTGCCTCGCGTGAGATAATCGCCGACTCGGTCGAGACAATGCTTCAGGCACACTGCTTCGACGGGATGATTTGCATTCCGAACTGCGACAAGATTATACCCGGTATGCTTATGGCGGCCGTCCGGCTGAATATACCCACGATTTTCGTCTCCGGCGGGCCTATGGCGGCTGGAAAAATGAGAAACGGCAAAACAGTTGACCTCATCAGCATCTTTGAAGGCGTCGCCAAATTCAACGCCGGCAAAATCAACGAAGAGCAATTGAAGGAACTCGAAGCCACGGGCTGCCCCACTTGTGGAAGTTGCTCAGGGATGTTCACAGCAAACTCAATGAATTGCCTGTGCGAGGCAATCGGCATCGCCCTGCCGGGTAACGGCACGATACTGGCTGTCAACCCGAAACGCGAAGAACTTTACAAACAGGCGGGCAGACAAATCATTCAGTTAATCGAAAAAAACATCAAGCCCCTGGATATAATCAGCGTCAAATCGATGGATAACGCCCTTGCGCTTGATATGGCAATGGGCGGCTCGACAAATACCGTTCTGCATACATTAGCCATCGCAAGTGAGGCAGGTATCAAATATGACCTTGACCGGATAAACA
>JBEKAT010000120.1:0-7203 GCA_050015775.1 Sedimentisphaerales bacterium
AGGGTATTCAAAAAGACCGCCCTTCCAAGTATCTCGACTGGGCGTCATTTACGCAAAACTTCGGCGAGCAACAAATGCGATATATATCCCAGTTGAGCCCCGGTTTGCCCGGCTTCATAGAGGCACCGGTCAGGGTCTCAGGAGAATTTAAGGAGGTCTGGCGATATGACTCCGAAGCAAAGGTATTTGCCGGTTATGAGGCCCGAGGCGGGCTTATAGGTTATCTTGGAGCCGACGGATTTACAGATTCAAAAGCTCAGGCAAAACCATTTGGGGAATTTAAGGGCTTCACGTCATGGACTGATGAAGACCCGTCATCTGTCATAATGCTATGGCAGACCAAACATCAAATTTGCCAGATTGATTTCCGCACCCGCAGCGTCGAAAAGCTTTTCGAAAGCGCCCAATCCTATATAGCATCCATAAAATGGCATAACTGGAGACCGACTTATCTCAGAGACAAAGACAACTCCGATATTCGATATCGACCTCTTATTGATTGCCAAACATCCGACAACAATCACCACCTGATAATGCGCGAGCCGAACCAGGTGATTACAATGGAACTACCTGAGCAACTGCAGGAACCAAACCAGATATTTTGGCAGTGGCGGTATAATTCGGATTTCACAGCTACCAGCAACGCAATATTTCTCCAGTATACTGAAACAAACTTCAACCCACCAAAATCACATAAACTCATGGGACAGTATCGGCGGGAATACGACAGCAAGCCACAGCCACAGTCAATCCAGCTTTATAAAGTCATTGATGACGGCAAGCTGGAGCTTGTTAATCAATTCGACTGGACAAGGCCCATAGCGCAGACATCGCACGCATTTAATCCCGAATATATATTCCCGAAGTGGATAACTAATGTGTCGCCCACAGTGTTTGATTTGTTGTGGGCTTTGTACGGCGACAGCTTGGGTAAATTCTGTATCGAAGGAACAGGTATGATGAGGGGCTATGCCACTATTATCACAGGATTTCGACCGCTTCATAGTTCCTTGAATTATGTATTGAGCGTAATGATGATGGCATTTGCCCTCTGGCATGGCTGGGCAAGAAGAACTTCCTGGGTAAAATTGGTATCTTGGCTTTTTATAGTTGGATTGTTTAATCTGGCGGGCTTGTTAACTTATCTGGCGCTGAATCATACGCCGGTTATAAAATGCCCGGCCTGTGGCAAAAAACGCGGGCTTGAAATGGACAACTGCTCGCAATGCGGCAGTTCGTTGCCAGTCCCACAGCGAAAGCCGACCGACCTGATAGCCCGAAACAATAAACAATAGTCGTCTAACGCCTTGCTGAACCCTTTTTGGGCCATTACCCCCCTGCCCGAAAAGAGCACGGGTTACCTGCAATAAATCCTTGACAAAATCGCCCTATACAAATACATTACGCCGTCTGCGTTCCGACTCGTTGGCACGCTTAAAACGAAAAGAAACCTTATTATTCAGTCGAAAAGGAGATTCAGAAATGGCAACAAAGGTAGCAATAAACGGTTTTGGCCGAATCGGCAGAGCCGTAACAAGAATCCTGATGAGCCGCAAGAACAACCTCGAACTGGTCGCCATCAACGACCTGTCAGACGCTAAGTCACTGGCACACCTGTTCAAATATGATACCGTCGAAGGCAAATGGCAGGGAACCGTCGAGGCCAAGGGCTCAGATATCGTGATAAACGGCAAGACCATAAAAGTCCTGGCAATTAAGAACCCCGCGGAACTGCCGTGGAAGAATATGGGCGTCGATATCGTCGTCGAATCCACAGGCCTGTTCACCAAGAATCAGTCCGAAAAGGGCGGCTACGGCGACCACATCAAGGCAGGCGCAAAGAAGGTTGTCCTCACCGTCCCGGCAAAGGACGACATCGAGGCGACAATCGTTATGGGCGTAAACGACAACAAGCTAACCAAGGACATCAAGTGCGTCTCCAACGCAAGCTGCACAACCAACTGCCTGGCGCCAATCGCCAAGGTCCTCAATGATACGTTCGGCATCGAGAGCGGCGTAATGACCACCATTCACGCCTATACCAACGACCAGAAAGTAGCAGACCAGATTCACAAGGACCTGCGCAGGGCAAGGGCGGCAGCCGCCAATATAATTCCCACAAGCACAGGCGCAGCAAAGGCAATCGGCAAGGTTATCCCGGAACTCGACGGCAAACTCGACGGCTTCGCGGTCCGCGTCCCAATCCCGGTCGGCAGTTTGGTTGACCTCGTCGTCAACGTGAAGAAAGACGTTACCATCGCCGACGTAAACGCAGCGATGAAAAAAGCGGCCGAAGGCCCGATGAAGGGCGTCCTCGTTTACTGCGATGAGCCAATCGTAAGCAGCGACATCGTCAACAACCCCGCTTCGAGCATCTTCGATTCACTGCTCACAATGGTAAAGGGCAAAACCGTTAAAGCGATTAGCTGGTATGACAACGAGTGGGGTTATTCGAATCGCACCGTTGATATTATGGAAAAAATGGCAAAACTCGGTTAAATGAACCTTCGGGTCCCGGTGAGCCGGGACCCGATTTTTTTATTATAGATTCGATTTTATAAAGCAGGTAAGGATATGGCCAAGAAAACGATAGCCGACATAAACGTAAAAGGCAAAAAGGTATTTATGCGGGTGGATTTTAATGTGCCGCTCGATGAAAACTGCAATATCACCAGCGACAAGAGAATCGTCGCCGCGCTGCCATCAATTAAGAAGGTGCTCGCAGACGGCGGCTCACTTATTCTCGCCAGTCACCTCGGCAGACCCGATGGCAAACCAGACCCAAAGGCGTCGATGAAACCAGTCGCCAAAAAGCTGTCGGAACTCCTCGGCAAAGAGGTCATATTCGCCAATGATTGCGTCGGCCCAGACGTCCAGGCCAAGGCCAAGGCGCTAAAGCCGGGTGATGTCCTACTCCTCGAAAACGTCCGCTTCCACAAGGAAGAAGAAATCAAAGACAAAAAGGCAAAGGATGACCCCAAGCTGCGTCAGGCAAAAGATGCCTTCGCAAAACAGATGGCTGAACTGGCGGACGTATATGTCAACGACGCGTTCGGCACCGCTCACAGGGACAACGCCTCGATGTACACCGTGCCCGCGATGATGAAGGGCAAACCACGCGTCATAGGATTCTTAGTCGAAAAGGAACTGAAATTCCTCGGCGATACCGTCTCGAACCCCGTCAGGCCATTCGTCGCAATCTTAGGCGGCGCGAAGGTATTTGATAAGTTAGGCGTCATCGAAAACCTGATGACCAAAGTAAATAAAATCATCATCGGCGGCGCTATGGCATACACGTTCGCCAAGGCCAACGGCCAAACCGTCGGAAACTCGCTTTGCGAAGATGATTTCATCCCAAAAGCCAAAGAGCTTCAGGAAAAAGCAAAAGCGGCGAAATGCGAATTACTGCTGCCCGTCGATACAGTCGTCGCCAAAGAATTCAAGGCAGGCGCCGAGAACAAAGTCGTTACAGGCGATATCGAAGCCGGCTGGCAGGGTATGGATATAGGACCGGCAACACGCAAACTGTTCGCAGAAAAGCTCAAAGACGCAAAGACAATCGTCTGGAACGGCCCGATGGGCGTCTTCGAAATGCCTCCCTTCGATGAAGGCACCAAGGCGGTCGCCCAGGCGGTCGCAGACGCGACAAGCAAAGGCGCCAAAAGCATCATCGGCGGCGGTGACAGCGCAAGCGCGTTGAAAAAACTCGGACTTGATAAAAAGGTAACGCATATCTCAACGGGCGGCGGCGCGTCGCTGGAATTCCTCGAAGGCAAAAAATTCGTCTGCCTCGAAATCTTAGACGAGAAATAATAATAACCGCCCTATGGCCTTTGCTGAAATGCTGCACGGAAGCGTATGATTAAACGGAGATTGCCCAAACCAGGCACAATTGAGGTCAACCCCTCGATTTTGGCTGCTGATTTTGCGCGGCTGGCCGACGAACTTGCTGTCGTGGAACGGGCCGGCGTCAAAATGGTTCACCTCGACATTATGGACGGCCACTTCGTTCCAAATATCACAATAGGTCCGCCGGTAGTCGTTGAACTGCGCAAGCACAGCAATCTGTTCTTCGACGCCCACCTGATGATTACCGACCCGCGAAAATACGCTCCCGCTTTCGTCAAGGCAGGCGTAAATCACATAACATTCCACATCGAGGTCGAAAAAAAGCCGGCGGAATTGATAAGGATGCTTCACAATATGGGCGTAACAGCGGGTGTTTGTCTTAACCCGGAAACGCCGGTTAAGGCAATCGAAAAGATAGCCCATCTTGCCGATATGATTCTGGTAATGACGGTTCATCCCGGCTTTGGAGGGCAGAAATTCATCGTTTCGGCCGCGAAGAAAATCCGCACCATCCGCAACATCGTCGGCCCGAAAATCAGAGTCGAGGTTGATGGCGGCATCGACGTTAAAACCACACCCATCGTGGTCGGCTACGGAGCTGATACCCTCGTGGCGGGCCGGGCAATCTTCGGTGAAAAAAACCGAATCGCCGCGATTAACGCTATTCGGAAAACCTGTCTGTAAATTTGCCTCTGGAAAACCATTCCCCTTTTTGGTAGAATCTTTCCCATCCTGTGGATGGGAACTGAATGGCGATTATGGCAAAAGAAGCGAAATCGAAATGGAACGGCTTTTCGCTCAAAAAGCGAAAGGAAATGCCTGACGGGCTTTGGACGCGGTGTCCGGCCTGCGAGCATATGCTTTACAAAAGCGCAGTCGAGAAAAATCTCAACGTCTGTCCCGAATGCGACTACCACTTCCGTATCGACGCGCTTACCCGCATCGGCTACTTAGTCGATGAGGGCTCCTTCGAAGAAACACACGACCACCTTACCAGCAACGACCCGCTGGACTTTAATTTCAGAGGAACCACCTACCGTCAGCGTCTAAAGGCCGACGAACATAAAAGCGGCTCAAAAGAAGCTATGCGAATCGGCAAGGCATTCATAAAAGGACGAGGCGTGATGCTCGCCGTTATGGAGCCGAATTTCCTGATGGGTTCGATGGGCTACGTCGTCGGCGAAAAACTCTGCTTAGCCGTCGAAAAAGCAATCGAAGAAAAACTGCCGCTCGTGGCTATATGCTCATCGGGCGGGGCAAGAATGCACGAAGGCGTTGTATCGCTGGGCCAAATGGCTAAAACAAGCGCAGCACTCGCCAAATTCGACAAAGAAGGCGGATTCTTCATCTCGGTCATGACCGACCCCACTACCGGCGGAGTTACCGCCAGCTTCGCGATGCTGGGCGACTGCCTCATCGCCGAGCCAAAGGCGTTAATCGGCTTCGCAGGCCAGCGAACAATCTCCGAGACCATCAAGGTCGAGCTGCCCGACGGTTTTCAGACCGCCGAGTTTATGCTCGAACACGGCTTCGTCGATATGATTGTTCACCGCAAAGACCTTCGCAGCGAAATCGCCCGCCTCATCGACTACTGCCAGAAATAACATCACCCGCAAAAATTATCTCGCATCCTGACCGGCAACCGATAACACCAGGGCAAAAACTTTTGATGCCCCCGCTTCTTTGAGTGTCTTTGCGCACTCATTCAAAGTAGCTCCTGTTGTTTTAATATCATCGACAAGGCAAATCTTCTTACCCGCGAAGGGATGTCGATAACGGACAGCAAACGCACCAGCGACATTTTTCTGCCTTGCGGCAAAGCTCGGCATTTCCGGCTGCCTTTTTGTGTAGCGAATGCGGACAAAATCATCGCTGACCTTCGCGGAGGGATGTTTTAATCCTTTAGCCAAAAGATATGACTGGTTGTAGCCGCGATGAAAGCGCCTTCGCCAATGCAATGGCACCGGCACAAAAAAGTCGATATCCTGAAAAAATGTGCTTGTCTGCAATGCGGTATCCGCAAGCCAGACCATTATCGAATCAAGCTCGGTCTTGTCCTTCTTGAACGCCAGAATCATATCCTGCAGCGACTCGGCATATCTACCTGCGCGGGCAATGCCGTCAAAACCAATCTCCTCGCCCCGGCAGTTCGGGCAGACGCCTTCGCAAACAGCATAAGGGCTTACGTCTTTGTCGCATCGTCTGCAATAATCAGCAGAACATACAGAAGTAAGTCCCTCCCAGCAATCCCCGCACAGGACGTTTCCGGTTTCGACGCTATGCCGGCCACAGTTGACACACTTAGCGGGCCAAAGCAATTGACCAAGCCCGCCAACAGTATCACTAATGGCTCTCGCGAACCAATTTGATGTCCGGTTTGGTGCGGTTATCATTTTATTCAGGGATTACAGCGTTCACAGGGTCTTTTGCCTGCGGCGATTGCCTCGTCTCTGGTAGCGTAGCTCACAAGATTACCCGTAGATATTCTCTTCGCAGACGGACAACTCGCCTTGTGAAAAATCTGGCTGTTCTTCGAGGCAACAAATGTTGCTTCAACGGCCTGTTGTTTTGCCGGTTTTGTATCTTTCTCAGCAGTTGTCTTGCGTAACTGCGGCCTGGGCTGATTAACGTCCGGCTTCTTCTCCACAGAAGCCATTGGCGGGCAGGCGGCAATAAATGCCTGAACCTGCTCTCTAACTATTGCGGAAACCTCATCGTCAATTCTTTCCGCCGTCATAATTCGTATGCCGGAGTCCATCTTCCAGACGTCAGCAACAACAGAAAGCTGCTCATCACCATTCATCAAAGTAACGCTTCGGACCAGAGACGTTTGCACTGAAACTACATACTGCTCAATAGATTCAAATTTGAGAACCGTTAACTTGATGCTCAATTCAGGGGCATCCGCAGATGAATGACTGATTTTGAAACCGGCATCATAAAGTCGGCTTATCACTTCTGCTTTGATGTTTGCTCGTTTCAGGACATCGGTATTCGGTTCGGACTCGTCAGGCGTGAGAATTACCGACAGTTCTTTTATGCCAGCCAAAACTGGATTAGGTTTGATATCACCTGATAATCCCTGTTGGGCAAAGGCATAATTTGAAAAAATAACAAAAAGAATAGCAAACGTGAGAAGGGGTGTGACTCTCATATTATGCTCTCCAAAAATCGTTTCAGCCAGACACTATACAATCAACGCAAAGGCGTCAGCGACGGGCATACCTTCCTTAATGCCCAGCGATTTGGCCTTTTCATTGACCTTTGTAACCTTTCGGTCAGGAAATCTGTCAAGCGTTCCAATCGGGTTGGCCGGGGAGCTTTCGACGAGGGCCGCGGCCACGCCATATCTCT